>JAJFUZ010000046.1 GCA_021372155.1 Parachlamydia sp.
ATAAAAGAAGCTACGTCTTTTAAAATTTCATCGGATTTTTCTTCCCCTAAGCTTTGGGGTTTTGTGTATCCTAGACTTGCTTTTTCGCTTGTGTCTTGTAGTTTTTTTGAGGTTGGAAGAAATTCACCAATAACTCCACCAATTGGTAAATCTCCAATGAATCCTTTAATCATAGAAAGCACATCACCCGGAGCGCCGGCAATTGTTTCTCCAATTCTAGAAGTCCCCCTAGCAACATTCCTTTCAATTTCCCTGTCAAGATCATTCTCCCCTTCCATTGGAAATTCTTTTTTCCATTTTGAAAAAGGATCAGATTCTTTAGGTTTCATTTCCATTTGATTTTGAGGTGTGGATTGGTTTCCTCGATCAAAATCATTAACAGAAGGCTGGATAATTGCTTGAGCTGATTCATTTCTCGTTTGATCATTCATTAACTCATTTTTTAAAGGATCTTTACGCCATTTTGAAAAAGGATCTTGGGGATTCATTACGACCTCTTGGCTCCAAGTTTAAGGGCTTCTTCAACTTCATTTTCTGGAACCATTAATTCGGAACCATCAGGCGCTTTCATTAAAATTTGTTGTGATGGTTTTTTAGAAGATTGCTGTTCTTGTTCGTTTAAAAATTTCAATCTTTGTCCCAATTGTTCTTGCCTATCATCTAAATACTTTTTCATAGACCTGTCTACATCTCGACCAATACTACCAGGCACATATCCAAGTGATTTTTCATAAGAATCGGTTAATTCATCAAGTATTTCTAAACGCTTTTCCTCTACATCGATTTCAAATTCAGCAAGTTCTGCACCAATCATATTACCTTCTCGCGATCGTCCAATCTTTGGTAGACCATCAGCAATTTGCTTTTCTAGAAATTGATTGGGCCTCGCGCCAGACTTTTGAAGAGTATTTATAAAAAAGTTTTTAGAAGCGGTTTTAAATTGACCACCCTTAGCAGTTCTGAATCCTTCAATTCCAGTCAATTCAGCTAAATTATCCAGTGAAACAAAAGACATATCTCCTTCTTGAATAGCATCTTTCATAGCATTAAGGGAAGCTCTTTTTAAAGGGACTGTTCCTCTAACTTTGTCTGCTTCTTCTAAAACTTTGTCTGCTCTTTTATTTCCTGTTTCAATTCTTTTTTCTTTAATTTTAGCATTGGCCTCATCTTGACGACGTCTATTTTCTACAAACCCATTACTATAAATAGGTGCAATCCCCGCTTGATCAAGTTTCATTTTTAATTGATCAGAATTAGCGTCAAGATTATCTTGAATAATTGTATTTATTTGTTGAGATACTTCAGGGGGTACTGGCTGCGCTGTTACTCCTCCTGGAGGAACTCTCTCTGGCTGTGGTTTTGTAACCATCGCAGCAAGTTTTGGATCGGACGCAAATTGACTAAGAGAGCCTTCTTTTAAACCTCTTTGTTTCTCAAGACCTCTGAGCAATTCTTGAGATTGCTGCATTTGCTTTTCTTTTGATTTTTGCTGAGAGTATTGATCAAACAAAACTTTTGCAATATCTGGACGAGAACTTAAAGCTTGAAAAAGACCTGTTTGCTTTTGTATGTCATTTAAATTTGGATCAGAAAGAGATTGCTCGGCACCATACAATGCTTGCTGAAGCTGAGAGCTTTTGAGTGATTGCATCTTTTGCTCTCTGTCAAAATCTCTATTATAACCCATTTCATTTCCAAGTAAAGTTCCTCCTGCACTGCCAAGAGCATTACCAATGGTTGATCCTAAATTTGTTTTTGTAGGTAATATTGTAACCATTTTAACTCCTTAAAATCCTGGTTGACCAAAGAAACTTTTTCCTGCCTGATTTGAAAAACCTTGACTAAAACCATTAAACATACCACCTAACAACCCTTGATTACCTGGTTGATATGTGTTTTCAAACGTTCTTTGACCCGCACCAGCGAGTAAATTATTTAAAGGCTGTTGAGCGTATTGCAATCCTTGACC
>JAJFUZ010000240.1 GCA_021372155.1 Parachlamydia sp.
ATAGGGGATGACGACAGCAACCTGGGTCTGCTGAAGCATCACTTCGGAGACCCAAACGGCATAAGGCGAGGGATTGTCGCGCCAGGGAAGGTCGCGCCGTTGATCAAGGAACCAGGTTTTTAATCGATCCATAGAGAAAGAGAGTAGCAGACTTACCGTTTCTCTGGAAAGATCCGCGTTCGAAGCCTCTAATAGTGATTGACGGTAGCACTGTTTGGGTTGTATGTTTACGCGCAAATCTATGACAATATCTAAGTATCGTGCTATCGCTCTCATGTCCCTGATTAGGGGTGTCAGGAATTATGCGGCACTTGCGGGATTAAGCCTCCTTCTGATCACTTGCCTTATTATATTCGCCTGTCTTTGGAAGATTGCGGTGGTGAAAAGTGGTGCCCAGGTGATGCCTTCCGACCGCCTTCTCTGGTACATCGCTTTCAATCAATGGGTCTTGTTCTCCATTCCCGAAATCTATCTGGAGATGGAGGATGAACTTCGCAGCGGACGGCTTGCCTATCTTTTGCCCAGGCCTGTCTCCTATTTGGGAGCCAAGTTTTCCGAAGGGGCAGGCCTGCTGCTGCTCAATCTGTCCGCGCTGGGACTGGTCACATTCTTCTTCAACTGGTTCTGGACGGGCAGTCTTCCCTGCCATCCGCTGAGTTTATGCCCGATTTTTTTGTTCGGCATACTCGCAGGACTCGTCGCCCTTCTGTTTCAAATGGCGATCGGTCTTACGTCTTTCTGGATTCAGGAGGTTGGCCCCTGCTACTGGATATGGGAAAAGCTGCTCTACGTTCTTGGGGGGTTGATTCTTCCTCTTTCCATCTATCCTCTTTGGCTGCAAAAGCTTGCAGACTGGACCCCTTTTCCAGTCCTGCTGGGTAAGCGCAGTTTTCTAGCTTTAGACTTTCACTCCGAAAACTATCTCGCATTATTGATGCAAATGACCCTGTGGGCTGGCTTGGGGATCGCCTTGCTGCTTTTCCTGTTTCATAAGGGATTGCGCACTTTGACCATCGAGGGAGGGTAAGGATGCGGTTTTATGGCAGCCTGTTCCTCACAAGCGTCAAATCTTCCATCACCGCTCGCAAGCGGATTCTGTTTGAGACTGTATTGCTGATCGTCAATAATCTGATGTTCCTGGCTTTGTGGTGGATCTTTTTTAGCCAGTTCGAGGAGATCGGAGGATGGCGTTTCCACGACATGGCAATCCTCATGGCGATCGGAATGGGGAGCTATGGCCTGATGCAGATCTGCTTTGGCAAAGCCCGCGAAGTTGCTCTGGCTGTCACCAGAGGAGATCTGGATGCCCTCATGACCAAGCCGAAAAGCCTTCTCCTTCATCTGATTGGATCGCGCTCGCTGACGCGCGGCTGGGGGCATCTTTCGACCAGTCTGCTTCTCATTGTCCTTGGTGGCATGGTCTCTCTGCACATCCTTCCTCTGGTCTTGCTTGGCATCCTATGCGGCAGTCTTGTCATGGCCTCATTCACAGTCGCTGTGCAGAGTCTGGCATTCTGGCTGGGACCGATCGACAGCCTGTCGCGCAAATATTGCGACGCTCTCTTGCTCTTCTCCTTCTATCCAACCAAAATGTTTCCCGGTTTTCTTCAGGTGATCCTTTTCACGGTCATTCCAGCTGGCATTGTCGGCAATCTGCCCTTAGAGATGGTGCATACCTTTACCTGGGAAAAACTTCTAACTCTATTGGCGGCGACAATCTGCTTCATGGGATTGGCCTTCATCGTTTTCTACAGTGGCCTGAAACGATACGAATCAGGAAATCAGATATGTTGATATTATGCCTTTTGGGCCTTTTTTTCAGCTTGTCATTGCAGGGAGAGCTGATACCGGATTTTGACAAACGGTGCGAGCATATGCGCGCTTGTCCTCCTGATAACCTGCATGTGGCTGAGCCGCCTTATTTTGACAGACCAATCCCTAAGAAAATCCATCAAATCTGGTTTGGAGACCCTTCCAAAATGCCAAAAGAGGTCACATCTCAATGGAAAGAATTCTCAGAACATTTTGGTTATAAGTATCAAATTTGGACTGAAGCGGACGACGCACAGCTGCGCGGGTTCATGAAGCCTGAAAATTATCAACAGATGCTGCAATATCGAGAAAAAAAGGTCTACTGCAGCGCTTCGGACATCCTCCGCTATGAGCTCTTAAGATATTACGGAGGTATCTATGTCGATTGTGATATACCCGCTCCAAAGGACCACGGAGCCTTCGTCGATCTGGCTCTATTCATTCCCTTGCGCGGGTTGGTTCTAACGACCGAATGGCATGGAAGGAACATCGGCACCTGCGGCCTGTTTGCCTCTTGCGGCTTGATCATGAGCTGCCCCCATCACCCCGTCATCGAACAGCTCGTCAAATCCATCCCAGGTAATATCGAAAGCTTTATAAACAGTGGCGAAGACCCAGATTCTATGTTTTTGACCGGTCCCTGCCTCTTGAACAAAGTCTTGACCGGATCATTTACGATTGTGCCTTCACACTATCTTGAGAAGTTTTATCGATAAAACATTTTGACCAGCTGAGAATAGACATAGGCCTCATCTGTGGCGCGCAGGCGCTCGTCAAGGTTCTTCGCTCGGATGTGGAAAGTGTCATTAGGAATATTGTCCTTCACCATTGTCCAGGCTTCCAGTGAAGGGATGTCCAAACGGGGCGATGGGATGAGATCGATTCCTGCCATGACACAGTAGAGGCCGATCAGCGTATCGTCTGCCACCATGTGGTTGACATGAAAGAGCAGCTTCTTCAGCCTTACCATTTTTTCTGCGACATCGCTCGACATAATGATCCCTGCGCCCGATCCATAGACGCAAATATCATCAGCATATAAGGGATAGGAACAATAGCAGCGTTCTGTTGGAAGTGTCTTCAAAAATTGTAGAAGGCGCGGAAAGATGTAAAAAGAGGAGAGATTGGTCCTGATCACATAATCAAATTCCCCCTTTCTGTCAGCCATTGCTTCCATCGATATGAGAGTCTTGTTGAAGATGCCTGGGACCATGTTTTCGACAGTTTTGGACCAGATGGTATCCCCTCGAATGGCGTAGTCGCTGCTTAAGCTTGGGTCGCCTTTTATAAAATAGGCTTCGATATGCTTGCGGTCCAGATGCATGTAGGAGCGCCAGAGTTTTTGAAGTTCGAGGTAAACGGGCTGATTGTCGGAGGCGATGATAAGGACCAGTACTTTCTTGTCATGAGCGTGCAATGAGCTGCAAAACAGGCAAAGCAAGAGTAGGAAAAGATGCATGGGATTAATAATGTGAGACGTTGTAGAACATTTTCAAAAGTTGCGCCTGGATGTAGACTTCATGCGTTGTGCGCAAGTGATCCGGATGTTTAGTCCGTATGTGAAACACATCTGCAGGAATTCTGTCTTTACCCACCAGCCATGTATCCAGTGTAGGAAAATCCAGTCGCGGTGCTCCGAGCGGCAGCATCTGGACCTGTTCATGCTGATAAAAGAGACCGATCAGAACATCGTCGGGATAGAGGTTATTATGAAGAAAAATCAGATGTTTTTTTTCGACCATCAGCTCCGCCAGGTCTCGGGACAGGAAAAATCCTGCCCCAGATCCGAAGATCACGCTGCCATCATGTCCTCCTCTCAGGATGGTGGAACAGTAACAGCGCGTTTTTGGCAGAGTGTCTAAGAATTTTAATACTCTTGGAAAGACAAGAAAGGAGGAGAGATTGGTTCGCAAAACAAAATCAAATTCCATCCGACGGTCTCTCAAGGCTTCAAGAGATAGCACGGTTTTGTTGACGATGCCCGGCACAAAGCACTCTTGTGTTTTCGACCAGATTGTATCGCCTTTGATTTCAAAGTCGCTGGGCAAATCGGGGTCTCCCTTGATGAAATAGGCCTCAACATGTTGAGGATCAAGATGCATATAAGCGCGCCAGATCTTTTGCAGTTCGATATAGGCGGGATGGTTGTCGGATGCGATGATTAAGACGAGCAGCTTTTTGTTTCGTGAGGGTGCGGCATCCGCACAAGGGATAAGCAGCATCAGTGCAAAAACAACCAAAAAGAGAATGCTTTTCATAATCCGGATGTGTAAATATGGCTGAGAAAAAAGACAAGTTTTTTTAAAATTTACTTTATGATTATTTTCCGGCTCATTCTAGTTTTTTTCACATTCTGCAGGCCTCTTGGTGCACAAGAGGTGAGGCATGACGATGTCTTTCTCGAGTTCCGCATGCCTCACGAGGGAATCTTTGCCACATTTTCCGCCCTTGTGTGCATGCTCATCTACTATGAAAGCGGCCAGTGTGCCGGCCTGGAGGTCGATTTCCAGAAGTATGGCATTTACTATGATGCGGATCATGGACCGAACTGGTGGGAATACTACTGCGAACCGATCTCTCTTGGGAACAAAAGGGACGCTCGCATTTTGCCTTGCAGCAACTGCCTGGTGCATGAGATCTTCCCAAAGATTGAAGAGCTTCTCACCCTTCCCAGGATCCTGGAAGTCATTCAAAAACATATTAAGATAAAATCCCACATCAGACGGAAAGCAGATTTCTTTGCGGAACACAATTTCAAGGGCTTTCACATCATCGGCGTCCATTATCGCGGAACAGATCGAGTGACCGATGCATCGAGAGTGCCCTACGAAGAGGTTGTCGACAAAGTGCAAAACTACATTGAAGAGTGTCATCTTGTGAATTATCGCATCTTTGTGGCCACCGATGAACAGCCTTTTTTAGATCTCATGCAGACTATTTTTCCCAAGCGCATCCTCGCGATTCCCGCAGCGCGTTCGACAGACAGAAAAGCTGTCCACATAGGATCAAAAACACCCTATCTGCAGGGAGAGGAGGCGATGATCGATTGCCTTCTGCTGTCTCGGTCATCTGTGTTATTTCGCTGTAGCTCCTGGCTCAGCACCTGGGCATCAGCGTTTAATCCCGCTATGCCTGTGATCATGCTGCAGGGAAAATCCCGAGATGATTGGGAAAAGTTCAGGAATTAGGGCGCAAATCGGGTTTAAACTTGACGATTGCTTGCCGAGACTGTATCAAATATCTCTTGATATCAACAAAAGGATGACAGACATGCGTATCCCTTACATATTTCTCCTGCTTCTATCCCTGCCAGTATTTGGGGGATTGCTGCCCGATTATGATAAGAGATGCGATTGCATGAGCGCTTCACAGCCTGAGATCATGCCGCATCGCGATCCTCTGCTTGTCGACTATTTCAACGCTCCGATCCCCAAAAAAGTACATCAGATCTGGTATGGCAATGCAGCAAAAAGGCCGCAAAACGTTACCGCAACATGGCAGGAATACTCCAAGGCTTTCGGATATTCCTATAAATTGTGGACGGAAGCGGACGATGATCAGCTCAGAGCGTTCATGAACCCGGAAAATTTTGACCTTCTGATGTTGGCAAGAAATAAAGCCGATTATTGCGCTGCATCTGATATCGTCAGATATGAACTCCTCAAGCATTTTGGAGGGATCTATGTCGATTGCGACATTCCTGCGCCTAAAGATCAGGGCAAGCTCGTCGATTTGAAACTGCTGGCGCCCATGCGCGGGTTAGTGCTCACGACAGAATGGCATGCGCGCAATGTGGGAACGAGCGCCATCTTTGTGCTCAGCGGATTCATCATGTGCTGCCCGCATCACCCACTCATGGAACATCTGACAAAATCTGTTTCCAAAAATGTATTGTCGATCTTCTCGCATGGCAAACCCCTGGATGCCATGTACATGACGGGACCTTTCCTGTTGAATAAAATTCTTACGGGATCTTTTACAGTCATTTCGCCGATTTATTTAAATAAATTTGGCATGCTGTAGTTGCGTACTTCGGCTATTGCCCCCTCGCGAATCTGGGCATTGCCTCCTGGGTGTTGAACATGTACTTGCCCTCTATTTCCAATGGGGATGAGAGACTCTTTCAGCAGTTTTTTGTCCAGGGTGACAATCCAGATTTCGCAATCATTTTTGCCATAGGCAAGATGAATATG
Organism: Parachlamydia sp.; assembly: GCA_021372155.1. Lineage (GTDB taxonomy): Bacteria > Chlamydiota > Chlamydiia > Chlamydiales > Parachlamydiaceae > JAJFUZ01. The sequence continues at coordinate 6,006 of JAJFUZ010000240.1, forward strand.
CGGTCCCGAGACAACAAATCCTCCTGGAAATATCACCTTTTTGCCTTGAGTTGTCTTAGCATAAAACTCTTTTGCCCGGATAGGGCTT
>JAJFUZ010000248.1 GCA_021372155.1 Parachlamydia sp.
CGGCATTCGCCCGATTCCCGTTCCTGCGACAGCACAAGAGCGCGATGTTGAGGAAAGGCCAGCCAAGAAAGTCGCCTTTGATCCCAACGCGAAAGAACAGGATGGACAAGCCGCGAAGCCTGCAGCCACATCGTCGCCAGAGCGCGGATTCGTCACGGTGACGACGACGACCTACCCAGTCTTTATGCATGCGCCTGTGATGCACTCTCCTGTGCTCCCGCAGCCTGTGCATGTGCTGCCGCCTCCGGTTGCGATGCCGCTGCCTCCTATGCCTGCACAAAGACCTGCTCCTGTAGAAAACAGAGAGCAACCAGCAGCTCGCACTTTCAACTATGAAAGAACGGTCCATCATCATGAGCAGGTGCGCGTGAATCAGGCTGCTTCGCCTGTGTTCATCGCCCCAGCCCTTGTTGCTGCTCCGCGTCCTCATGTTGTGGTCGCTCAAGCACCGGTGCAAATGCCTGTGCAAATGCCAGCTCCTGCAGCGAAGCCCGCACAAGGTGCTTACAGCTATGAAAGAATTGTCAACCATCATGAGCATCTGCGCGTGAACCAGGCTCATGGTTCTGTGATCATCGCTCCAGCTCCTGCTGCGGCTCCTAGAGTGCAAGCAACGGCGCAGACAAATGTGCAAACGACAGAGAAGCGCCACCGCTACTCCGTCATGCACGATTGGTCCCCTGTCGTCGCTTTCGCGGTTACAGTGATCTTCACAGGGTTCATGGTCTCGCTGGCAGTACCTTTTGCTGCTGCTGCGATCCTGTTCCCAACTGCAGTTATGATTGCAGCGACAAGTCTGTTCATCAAGGCGGCGATGCATCGCCGTTGTTAGGGCAAGGTGGAGTGCGGCTGATGCCGCACTCCCTTTCTTAATGCAATCTTAACATGACTTCTTTAGATTAATTTCGCTACTAATAGCAAAAATTCTTTTAACAAGGAGATTGTATTATGCATAACTCAGGTTTTGATCCCCATGCTCCACGCGCCCCACAAGCTAGCGGATTCAATCCTCATGCGCAGCGCGCTGAACAAAGCGTTCTTCCTCCTGCTACATATAAGGCTGCCGCATTGGCAAGTCCTGTAATCGGTTCTGGGCCCTACCAAGCACAGGCACCTCATGCACGGGAACAAATCAATCGTAACGCTGAAAAGCATCGCAAGTAATACTTTTCTGGAGCGCATTGCGCTCCAGATTTTCTAATTGAATTTTAATTGTATTTTATCTTAATTAATTTCGTTTAATTTACCAAAAGGTGATGTTGTGAATTTTCCCTATGGTCCCATGGATCCTCGCGTCTCACAAGTTCCCAGAACAACAAATCCTGCGGTCACACCGGCTGGTCACGGAGTGATTCCTCCCGCAACTGCCAAGGCTGCAGCAGTAGCACGTGCGCAACCTTTCTTTATTTATTTTGGGTGTGAGCAACGGCGAGGTCAATTTAATCCTATTGAGTATCAGAATCGTGAAGCCAGTAGGGATGCCTACCAGCCAACGAAAAAAGCCTAACCAGAGCTTAGAGTGATGGCGATTCTTCGCCGCCCTCTAACAGTTGTTCTTTATCTCAAGTTTGCGTATGCTTTCCACCACTATGGCCGAAGGCAACCACACAAAAGTCAAAGTCGCCCCGCATTCGAAAGAATCGGAAATGATGGTGCTGGGCTGCATGCTGACGAGCATCAATGCGCTGAACGTCGCAGCCGATGCGCTCGACGATTCCGATTTTTATTTCACCGAGCATAAGATCGTCTTCCAGGTCCTCAAGACAGCCTACGTAAGCGACAGACCTGCCGATGTGCATCTGGTCTCTGAGGAGCTGCGCCGGCAGGACAAACTGAAGAGCGTCGGCGGAGTCGCCTACATCACGGTGTTGGCTCAATATGCGGGGACGAGCGCCTACATCGAAGAGTATGTCAAGGTGGTGCGCGACAAGTCAGTCCTGCGCAACATGATTTCGGCAGCCCAGAAGGTGGAAAAAGAGGCTCTGGAGGAGCCTGACGATGTTCAGGCGAATCTCGACCAGGCGCAGCAGCTCTTCTTCCAGATCAGCCAGTCGTCAAATGCCAATGCCGGCAAGTTGGTGAGGGATATCCTTTCTGGAGTTAAATCAGAAACGGCCCAACCTTTCCTTAAAGACCTCCAGGAGCGCCAGGAGCGCTATCTGCAGCGAGGACCCGAAGACATGGGAGTGACGGGAATTCCCACCCGCCTGACAGACCTCGACAAGATGATCAACGGCTTCCACAACTCAAACCTGATGATCCTGGCCGCGCGTCCCGCCATGGGAAAGACGGCGCTGGCGATCAATATCGCCGAGAATATTTGTTTTAAATCAGGGGTGCCGGTCGGCATCTTTTCTCTGGAGATGAGCGCCGACCAGCTCGTGCACCGCATGATCTGTTCCCAGGCCGAAGTGGAATCGGAAAAGATCAAGACAGGCTCCCTGGATGGGGAGGAATTTCAACGCATCGTTGGCTGCATCAATGAGATGCAGCAGCACGTTATGATTATTGACGACCAGCCGGGGCTCAAGATCACCGATCTGCGCGCCAGGGCGCGCAGAATGAAGGAGAGCCATAATATTGGCTTTCTGGTGATCGACTATCTGCAGCTCATCAGCGGATCGGGCACACGCAACAGTCAAGAGAGCCGTCAGGGGGAAATTTCCGAGATTTCCCGCATGCTCAAGAACCTGGCGCGCGAACTGAACATTCCTATCCTGTGTCCCTCGCAGCTTTCGCGCAAAGTCGAAGAGCGCCAGGGCCACCGTCCCATGATGAGCGATTTAAGAGAGTCGGGCAGCATCGAGCAGGATGCCGATATCGTGATGTTCCTGCTGCGCCGCGAATATTACGATCCCAACGACAAGCCTGGCATGGCCGAGCTGATCATCGGCAAAAACAGGCATGGCGCCGTGGGCAGCGTCCATCTGACTTTCCGAAAAGAGATCGCGCAGTTTGCTAACTATACCCCTATTAAATACAATGCGCCTGAGACCCAGTTCGCTACCTAACTTCCCTCTGGGGCAGCAGCGAAAGCTTTCGCGATCGAAAGATCGCAGAAGGGGTTGTATTGACTAATACTACCCCTTCTGAGATCTTTCGATCCCGAGGCTTTGGCGCTGTCCCAGAGAAAAATTAGGTAGCAAAGTGGGTCTAAGATGGCTGAGCATTAGTAGGAGGGGCAATGACAATTCTGGTAACGGGGGGAGCGGGTTTCATCGGCTCCCATTTTGTGCGCGACTGGATCGCTGCAAAGGGGACTTCCGTCATCAACCTAGACAAACTGACCTACGCAGGCAACCTCCATAACCTCGACAACCTGGGTCACGACAGCCGACACCACTTTGTCAGCGGGGATTTCGGCGACCGCACACTGGTCCAAAAACTTCTTGAGAGCCATAAACCTGTTGCTGTCATCCATTTGGGCGGCGAGACGCACATCGAGCGTTCGATCCATGATCCCAATCCTTTTATTCAGACAAATGTTGCAGGCAGCTTTGCCCTCCTCGAAGAGGTCCGCCACTACTGGCAAAGGCTTGAGGATGACAAAAAGAGCGCTTTTCGATTTTTAAATGTCTCGACGGATGAAGTTTACGGTTCGCTTGATCCCCAGGAACCTCCCTGCAAGGAAGGACACCCCTTCCAGCCAAACAGCCCCTACGCAGCTTCTAAAGCTGCGTTCGACCACCTTGTGCGCGCCAGTTTCGTCACTTATGGATTTCCAGCGCTGACAACGCACACCTGCAATAACTTCGGACCCTATCAATTTCCCGATAAACTGATCCCAGCAATGATCATCAATGCCTTGAAAGGCAAACCGTTGCCTCTCTATGGCGATGGGTTGCAGTCGCGCAACTGGATCTACGTCAAAGACCTTTGTGAAGCTCTTCGCCTGATTCTGGAAAATGGCAAACCAGGGGATTCCTACAACATCGCCGACACAGCCGAATTGACTAATCTGGAACTCGTGACCCATCTCTGTGTCCTTTTAGATGCTTTAAAGACTGAATCTCCGCATCGACCCCATACTCGTCTGATTTCGCATATCCAGGATAGGAAGGGGCATGACCGTCGTCGAGCCATGGATTGCCATAAAATGGAGAAGCTGGATTGGAAACCTGGCCATCGCTTCGATGTCACGCTTTTGAGAACCATCATGTGGTATATCGATCATCCCGCGTGGGTGCAAAATGTGATGAGCGGAGCGTATCGCACCTGGGTGACATTATGAAATATTTATTAACATAACCGATTAATATGTACTAACTTATATTTTACTTTATTTAAACATGACCTTTAGTGTAAAATAAGCCTTTTACACAAAGGTAGTCATGTCTATTTCCGATATTTTACCATTTAATGATCAATCACCACCTGCTACTCCCACTCGCCAATCCTCTTCTCTTGCAGGGACACCTCAGAAAGTCATAAGCAGTCCTTCCGTTCGCCGACGCTTTTGCTTTGATAAAGATGAAGAGTCTGACAGCACTTCCGTGGCTGAACCGCAAATCAAGAGAGCTAAAGGAAGAATGTCTCATGTCACAAATAATCATATGAGCAGCATCGCGGATTCGACCCCATTCACCAAGAGTTCGCAGTTTCCAAGCTGGCCTCAGGAAGCCAATTTTTCTCTTCATAAAGGGCCCTTAAATAACCCGAAGAATCGACGCGCTCGACTTGGAGAATCAGTTCCAAAACTCGACATGGACTTTGCAACTGGACAGAAGTTTTTGCAGTGGCAGAACAAGCGTTATGCCCTTACACCCATTTCTACGAATGACATTGAGCGGCAGCATCAAGTCTGGCGTGGAAAAACAGCCGAATCAGGCGTGCCTGGTGACGTTGTTATGAAAACTTACCACCACATTACAAATCCCACGAAGCGTGAATCCTTGATGAAGGGTGACAGAATTGGGTATAAAATTTGGCAAGAATTTTTAGAGCAATATCCCTGTCCCGAGGTGCAGCTCCCCCAAATTTATTCGGAGGCCGAAGAGGGCATTCTGGTGATGGAAGATGTGAAAGTCGATCAGGAAAAGCTTGCCTTCTGGAAAGAGTGGGAAAAGGGGAGTAGCCTTGAAGGCCTCTCTTCCGATGCAGTGAAAATCCTGACGCTTGCTCGCGATGTGCTGGAATTAATGTGGAAAAATAAGATTGATCTGGGAGATTTCCGCGCTGAAAACACCATCTGGAAAGAGGGCAGGCTGCACATCATCGACTGGCAGTATATTCCCGATTCAGAGAAGGGCGATTTTGTCAGAAATCTCCAGCATTATATGAAGGATTGGGCGAAAGGCAATCAGGCGGTTTTTGATTTTCTTTCAAAACCAGTTCCTGCGCTGATGAAAGCTAACACGACTTCATTTCTATAGATTGACTTAATAAGTATAAGTTGTTAAAATTCTTTTATGTTTAAAAGAATTATTCTTTGTTTTTTTGTTTTCTTTAGTTCGCTCAATGCCGACATTGTTGAGATCGAACGGATCGATGAGATGCGTCACTATGTGATTGGAAACAATGTCCTTTGTCTCTTCGATATTGATGACACGCTGATCGATAATCCCTTCGACCTAGGCAGTCCGCCATGGCGCAACTGGGTTAGAAAGAAGTTGCCGCAACATCCCGACTTTGTTTTTTTCGACGCTTTGACGCTTTACATCGCCAAAAATGCCCCCTATAAAGCTGTCGAGCCAACTACAGCCAGACTGATCTCGGATTTACAGGAAAACGGAGTCACCGCTTTTGGATTCACGGCTCGCGGTCGGTCTGAGTGGTATACCACGAAGCTGGAAGGAGTGGATCGCTATACGCATCAACAGCTCGAGCATGTCGGAATTGATTTCAAGCGCACACCAATGCCTGAAGAGCTCAAATCCTTAGCTTCTGCCTATTTTTTCAATGGGATCATTTTTGCCAAACATATCGCGAAGGGCGATCTCCTGAAAATCCTTTTCAAAGACCTCCACTATGCGCCTGCCCTGATCCTCTTTGTGGACGACAAACTCGAACAGATCAAATCGGTTGAGGAGGCCTTGAAAGAGGCTGGCATCCCCTTTATGGGCTTCTGGTATCGCCGATCTGAAAAAGATCGAGCGGACTTTAATCCGATGGCAACAAACATTCAGCTCGAATATCTATTTGGCAAGCGTATCTTAAGCGATGCAGAAGCTCGGGAATTGGCTAAAGTTCAGCAAGACATTGATCCGCAGGCCTATCTGATCGATGTCGTGCTTCACTTCGCCGATCTGCAGCAGGTTGTGCCAATTATTGACTAATTAGTGTTAACAGCACGACAGGATATTGATAATAGCTCTTGAGCTGCTCCTGGATCTCTTCACGGAGCTCTGGAATGGTTCTTCCTTTGGCCTGGATGGAATTAAGAAAAAGAAAATGGATCTCTCCAGTCATATCGATAGCGACTTGGCGCCGGGTGGAGGGTTCTCCATAGATTGCCAATGCGAGACTATCCTTCATGTTCAGCCGATAGAAACTTGAAGCTGCGTCCACGGTCGCTTGTTGGATCGTCTGCTTTGTCTGCTCGAAGATCTTTTGGGCGATCTCTGCGTCGTTTGGCAAATAGGAAACTTCAATGGCAATGGGATTGGGGCCTTCACTGTACTCCGTGTAACTGACCTTCATAGGGAGAGATGGCTCTTCCTTTTTCAGAGTGGGTGTGCGCAAAAGAATGATGGTTAACTGGGGATGCACGAAATAGTGGGCCAGCGCACTTTCCATCTGTCTTTTCACTTCAGAAAGTGTTCTTCCAGCTGCAGGAATGCCATCCAGACAAGCATAATAGATGCGTCCATCGGGAGCGATAGCGACATGCGACTCCGTCAGATCTTCTTCTCCGAAAACGGAAATGTCCAAGAGATCACCGACAGCTAATTCTCCCGAAAGTCTGGATGTTTCGTATAGTTTTTCAACAACAGGCTGTTCTACAGTTTCCGTGGGAGCTTCTGAAATAGTCTGGACAGGCTGTGCTTCCTCTTTGCCGCGCCAAAAGGAGCAGGAGGCAAGTAGGAGCAGGGAAAGGATGAGATATTTGGAATGCATCTTATTTTTTTCTTTTCAGCAAAGCGATGCCTGTCCCGAGAAACAGGCCCGAAAAGAGCCCTATAACTGGAAAAAGTGAAACCCACAAGGAATCGTACAAAGGTCCGGCTTTACTGGCTGGCTGATACAGCTCCAGCCCTCCTTTAGGAACATGCAGCATCAGCTGGATCGAAGCGATCGATTTAGAAAGGAAGCTGACTCTCTCTTCAGTGTCCTGTTTCGCTTTCAATAGCCTGGAAAATTCCATCTGATCGGAAGGCAGCGTTTCGAGCATTCTTTCCAGTCCTGCCATGGATTCGGCCACTTCCTGCTTATTTCTCTGGGCTGCCCGCAGCCGGGCTTCCAGGCGCACCAGCTCCAGCTGCAGTTTCTCCCGGCTTTCGTTGGGGGCAAATCGAGGTTGTGTCGCTGCATTTTCGAGTTGCTTTTGTCTCTCGAGCGCATCGTCGAGCTGATTCTGCAGGATTTTGACTTTTGGATTTTCCGGGGTATATCTGGCTTTGGCTTCAGCGAGGCTTGTCTGGAGGGCCATGATCTGAGCCTGCCAGGGATCTTTAGCTGGCGGGCTAGCTACTTCGATTTCCAGAGGCATCTGTTCCACTTCGCGCTTGAGGTTCTGATATTCAATGGCAAGGCTGTTAGCCTGCATGGCGTTACTTTGCATTTTCGACCGCGCCTCTGCAATCTGCCCATTCAGGGATGCAAAATCTTCGGCCATCTCAAAGTTGCGATGTCGCTTTTTGAAGGTTTCAATTTCGGAAAGTTCGCCTGCCAGCTGAAGTTTTGCTTCAAGATGCTGCCCGGCAAAAGTATGGAGCACATTCTCAAGCTGACGCTTTTGCATTTCCCTGCTTGTTTTGACTGCAGTTTTGGCCAGTGCATTGGCGATCTCGATCGAGAGGTTGGGCTGGTCGCTTCTGCAGATGATATGGATCAGATGGGAGTGGTTGCGCGGCTGTGGCACTTTGACCATTTTTTCGAGGTCTTTGACTGAAAAGTCCAACCCCAGAAGAGACTGTACGGTTTGCAGGTTGCCTGGAAGGGTAATCAGGTCGAGAGCGGTCGAGGCGGACAGGTTGTTGAGGGCAAGTACACCTGGAAGTGTTTTGGGAAGATCATCCTGAAACAGGAGAATCGCTTCGGCCTGATAATGGTTAAGCGAGTACCAGGCGGCTACGGAACCTAAACCAAGGCCAAGCAGACTTGCCGAAATGATAACAAAAATGTGTCGCCAAAGCATAAAAAACCACGATAAGGTTAACTCGCGGATTAGTTTTGGCGCAATTCTATTCGAGCCATTCCGATTGGATTTTCTAGGTTCTTATCTCTCTGGCAGACTGAAGAGATCTTTGAAAGCCAGGCGGGTGACATCGCGCCCGATGGCGGCGATCGAATCCGTGAGTGGGATATGTTTGGGACAGACTCTGACACAGTTCTGGGCATTGCCGCAATCGCCAATGCCTCCCTTTTCCATGAGGGGACGCAGCCGCTCATTTTCCTGCATCTTTCCTGTAGGATGGGTATTGAAGAGGCGCACGGCATTAATGATCTGCGGACCCACAAATTCTGAGTTCGCGTTGACCTGGGGGCAGGCTTCGACGCAATCGCCGCAGGTCATGCAGGTCGAGAGCGAGTACCGCACCTCCTGGGTCTCCTGGCTGATTTTTTCACCAGGCGTGGGATTGAAGGTCCCGTCGACTTCGATCCAGGCGTGGACCTTCTTGAGGTTTTCAAACATGATGCTGCGGTCGACAATCAGGTCGCGCACCAGCGGAAATTTGGAGAAGGGGGCTAAGGTGATGACAGGGCTGCCGGTGTCACGAATGATCGATTCGATGATAGCGGCGCAGGCCTGCCTCGGCGTGCCATTGATCAGCATGGAGCAGGAACCGCACACCTCCTCCAGGCAGCCATCTTCCCAGACAACTGGCTCGACGGCTTTCCCCTGGCGGTTGACCGGTTTTTTCCGGATTTCCATCAGGGCGGAGATCACATTGATCGCGGGCAGCAGGGGCAGCTCAAACTCTTCCCAGTACTGATGTCCTGGCTGGCCGCGGTAGATTCTGAGTACAAAAGTATCCATAATCTCAAATGGGTAAGGGGATGTTAGCTGGGATGTTTTCCAAAGTCGGAGCCACCTTTTTTGCCTTCGTGTAATCGCGTAGGACGGGTTTGAGGTGGCGGAGGTCTACCGGCTCGTAGCTGAATTGCGGCCCTTGTCTTGCAGGATCGAAGGTTGCGATCGTTGTCTTGAGCCAGTGGGCATCGTCGCGGTTGGGGAATTCCGCCTTGAAGTGGGAGCCTCGGAACTCATCCCGCAGGAGGGCCCCTTCAGTAATAATGTGGGCGAGATCGAGCATCGGCCCAAACTGGTTGGCAAAGATATAGGTCTGATTGGCGAAGCGGCTCCGGTCGCTTAATGAAATTTTCTGATATCGATCGCGAATCTCTCTGATTTTATCCAGAGTTCGCTTGAGATCAGTGTTATTGCGCATGACGGTCACATTGTCGACAAGCCAATCCGCGAGCTCTTCGTGCAGCAGGTGGACATTTTCCCTGCCATCGCGTTTCATGAGGCTGGCCATGTTCTCCTGTTCCAGGCCAAGGGCCTGGTCGAAGATGCCAGAAGGACTGTCCAGGCAGCTGCTCGAGAGGTTTTCCAGATAGCGGGGGATCTCATTACCGACGACAAGACCTCCAAAGATACAGGAGAGGAGGGCATTTGCTCCCAGGCGGTTTGCGCCATGGTATTGATAGTCCGATTCCCCCACGTTAAAGCAGCCGGGCAGATTGGTCATCTGACGATAGCGCTGAAACCTGTCGGGATCGTCTGCGGCGGGCCAATCGACCCAGCCGCCTCCCATGGTATAATGGACCGCGGGATAGATGCGCATCGGCACTTTGTGCGGGTCTTCGCCAGTGAATTTGACATAGATTTCCAGAATGGCTTCCAGCTTGTGCATTTTCTCTTCCGAGAGGTGTGAGACATCCAGATAGACCTGGTCTTTGCCATCAATGCCTAAGCCCATTTCGCAGATGCGCAGGATTTCTCTGGCCCCAATGTCGCGCGGCACCAGATTGCCGAAAGCGGGGTAGAGCTCTTCCAGGAAATACCAGGGCTTGCCTGTTTCTCCGCAGGGCATCTCTTTGCCATCAGGGAAAGTCATTCTCTTGGAAGAGTCTCCATAGACCCAGATACGTCCGCCCTCGCCTCTGGCAGATTCGGACATCAGGCGCATCTTATCTGTTCCAGGGATAGCTGTCGGATGGATCTGAATAAATTCTCCGTTGGCATATTTCATCCCCTGACGGTAGAGACGACCATTGGCCGCTCCGGTGCAGAAGGTGGAGTTGGTCGACTTTTTGAAGAGCAGCCCAAGGCCTCCCGTTGCAATCACCACAGCGTCGGCTTTCAATACCTGCAGGCTAAGGTTAAAGAGGTCCATCAGGACAACGCCGCGCGTGATCCCCTGTTCATCCTGAACGAGGCGCAGGAATTCATGATTTTCAAATTTTTCGACTCTGCCCAAGGCTTCGTAGCGCCGAACCTGTTCATCCAGGGCGTAGAGGAGCTGCTGTCCCGTGGAAGCTCCGCAGAAGGCTGTGCGGTTGTACAGCGTACCGCCAAAGCGGCGGAAATCGAGATTGCCCTCAGGCGTGCGGTTGAAAGGGCAGCCAAAGCGCTCCATCATATAGATGATGGAAGGAGCGGCCAGGCACATTTCCAGCACGGGCGGCTGATTGGCGAGGAAGTCGCCCCCTTTGATTGTGTCGTAGGCGTGGATGATTGGCGAATCCTCTTCGCCTTTTGTATTCACTGCGGCGTTGATGCCTCCCTGCGCACAGCAGGAGTGGGAGCGTTTGACCTTGGTGACGGAGATGATTTGAACCCTGCAGCCTTTTTCCGCCAGTTTCATGGCAGCCGACAGACCCGCCAGCCCTCCTCCAACAACAATCACATTTTTTTCGACTTTTGCCATATTAATACTTGAGGTTGATCCAGTAGGTTCCCCAGATGGCCGCGAGACCCATGAAGCCGACCAGGCACATCAGGCCCGTCGACACTGTCCGCATTATCCTCTGGGAGGTTTCATTCATTGTTATGCCCCAGGAGATCATGAAGGTCCACAACCCATTGAAACCATGAAAGCAGGCCGAAAGGACAAAAATCGTATACAAGGCCAGCATGAGCGGCATCTTGAAAGTCTCTCGCACCATCAAAAGCTCGGCCATCCCAAAGTTGTCCGTCACGGCGATCACCTGACCCTCTTGTAGAGGGCGTTTTTCGACCGCATTGACCCAGCCGAGCTTTTGTTTATACTCTTGCATAGCGACTGGGCTTGCCTTCTCAGGCTCTCCCAAAGGCCGCTGTTTAGCGATGTCTGTCTGATCAAGAAGCTTAAACCCAAGCCTGGGAGCCAGTGTCTCAAGGCCTGCATCCCTGTCCAGGCGCACCATATAATTCTTTTGTGTCCCCATTTGAGCCGACGCTGGATGCTCGTAAAAGCGCATGTGGACGACGTGAGCCATGATGCCGACCAGCAGGATCCAGGAGGTGATGCGTTGCCAGGTGTAGGCCTGGTTGCGCGGGTATTCCGGCAAAGCTGGAATAGAACCGTCAGTTCTCCAGGAGTTGGACGCGCTTGTCTGCAGATACTGGATTCCCCACCACATATGGATCAAGATCGGCACTGCAAGCAGAAAGATCTCGATGAGAGGCAAATAGGGTAGATTCTGAATGGAGTTGACAGCTCTGACAAAGCCGCTGCCATCTTCGCCAATCCATAGAGCCGCCTGGGAGTTAACCAGCAGATGCTCGATCAAATAAAGAGTGATGAAAAGCCCTGTTAGAGAGTGCAGCCTTCTTGCGATAAAGGCTTTGGGTATGGAAAAGCTCGCTGTCATGAATTTACTTTAAGAACGAAGGGTGTTGGTGACAAGGAAAAAATAGAGTCTGGAGAATGTTGAAGAAATTTGATTTGAAAAAGATTCCTTTTTTCCTAACATCGTAACATGACCAATTCAAATGGAGTTAATTCTAGCCCGCCGCCAGCTGCGCCGCCCTGGTTAGACGGATTCAGTGAAAGCTATTGGCAGGATCTTTCTTATTTGCTGCCTGATCTGGAAGAAGAAATTGCCTCTTCACCTTTAGTCGAACATGCTGCGGAATGGATTGCGGAAGATCGACTTGTCAGCGAAGCTGCTCGCCTTACAGGCCTTCTTGGTTCTGAGCAGCCTCTAAAGTATAATTTCGAACCCGATTTCAAACTGTTTTTAGAACAGGGCTTTCTCAATATGCCTTGAACAGGCTGTTTCTGAAACGCGAACCGGTATAAATACTTTATTTGATGATTGAAGCAACCGCTTCCACGGCTCCCAAAATGTTGCTGAGGGCGGCGGTATTCTGGGCCAGGCCGCTGCCCACCAGGGAGCTGGAATTGAAGAGGCGGGAGATCAACGATGCCTTTTCATACCAGCCGATTTGCCACTTGGAGTAATCGATCAGGTTCGCTCTCCAGGTAATCGGCTTTGGCTGTCCGCGGCGATCGATCATCTCCAGGCGATTTTCAAAACGATAACGGTGGATGTTGTCGTAGAGCAGGGTCGCTACCTTGCTGACGGCTGTGGCGCCGATCAGAACAGCGGCGAGAGGGTTCAAGGGCGGGATAAAAATGGCCGCCATGGTCGCCAGGTTGACGACGCGCGTGATGATGGTGATGACATAGATGCGCTTGCGGGTCTGAAGCCTTCCAACCATGTTGTCAACGCATTGCCGCATCTTTTGAAGATTAGCCTGGGTGGGTGCTTCAGGCTGGGTGATCGCGATCAGGGCCTTTTTCAAAGCCTCGCCCTCCACGCGCATGTACTTGCCTAATTTTTTGGATTCTTTGTCATCCATCGCCTGACAATAGAGTCGGAAAAGTTGATACTCATTGGGAGTGTATCGACCGTCTTGGCGATACCATTTATGCTCTTTGAGTTCATTCTGGGTTCTATGAGTATTGCGCAGGATGATGCTTTTATGCACCATTGAGGCACCTGCTAAAAGGGTGCCAATGATGCCCAGCAGGTCTGCAATGCCAACAGAGGCGTTGAAAGCTGCCGATGCGGACTTGAGGCCCCATTGACCCAATTTGCTGCCCAGTTTAAACGCTTCCAAACCAGCAATCGTGATTGTAAAGGCGTTGATCATTTTTCCGACATTGGAGCAGACTTTAGAGACAGAGTCGAGCCGTTTAATGCCTTGATTCTTCACCACACCCTGGGTGGCTCTCCATAATTTGGGGACTTTAAGCGTAAAGCCCACTAAGGCTAGAGCCTGGCTGACGAAGTAGATTCTGCCGATGATCGCGTGGGACTCGATGAAGCGGACAATACGGCTTGTTTCCGGAAAGATCTTTGACGTGATAATTTTGCGGACTGATTTCTGAATGCGGCGGAAGTCGTTTACAGATTGGTAGGCAGTTGTTGCAGATTTGAATCCTTTGGTGGTGTCATTGATCCCTTTAGATAGTGAGCTTGTATTTCGGGTAACTTGCTCAATTAACCTTGGAGCCTCGGGAGAAGATCTGATATCAGCATCCATGCCGCATTAAACCTATAGTTATTTAAAGTAATTAATTATATAAGATTTTGTAAATTATTTCAAGATGAATTTACTAAATCTTTAAAAATAGCGCTTTGTTAAGTCAAAAATCGAATGAGAGGGATTGAATTTCTTAGTGCATATTTCTTTTTTTGTGGTAAAATCTTTTTATGGAACCTGCAACTTCATCCACACAAACAGTTAAAATACCCCCAGCTCCAGCTGATATCATCCAAAATCGCAAGCTGGGCTTCCTTTTTGCACAAGATCTTTTTGGAATTAAAAAAGAAAAGCAAAAACCTTTTACGGAAAAATTTCACGACTATACAGTAAGAGATATTGTTTCTCGTTGCCTGTTTAAATGTATAAAAGATCAAAAACCT
>JAJFUZ010000249.1 GCA_021372155.1 Parachlamydia sp.
ATCATGGTTACCTTGCTCTTGATTTAAATATTTATTTTACTTGATTTTTTGATCATTTTTTTCTATTATATCCAAAAAATTATAAAGGTATTCCTGTGCTTCCTAATTCCCCTTTAACTCTAGAAAAATCTCATTCTGCGCCTTTGTTAGAAAAAGAAAAGTGCCCAAAAGGTTCCGCAGGGGCACTTTCGCCTCTTTCCCTACCATGCTCTTTGCCAAGCAGCCCCTCTTCCAGTAGAACCTGGTCAAGTTATGTACCCCATCTGCGCCGCTTCAATCCTCTCTACCTATTTTCAAACACCAGTAAAGATCAGCCGTCTTTGGAAGTAAACCTCTCACAGGTTAAAATTCTTGAGGAAGCAGAAACTCAAAAAACTGCGGACCTTTTTAAAAAGTTCTACGGTGACGAGTTGGTAGAGAAAGTCCTTGCCCGCTATAAAATTAATCGTCCCCTTTCTCCTATTCTGGCCACTGCCCTTCTATATGGCATCGGCGCCGAAATCCGGGAAAAGACATTGGTGCAGTTCTATCAAAAGCTAAAAGAACAAAAAATTCCTTTAGAAGATTTTTTGAAATTAGGATTAACCGAAGAAATTTTCGCCGCACTCTGTTCCGTGGTCGAAACTACCCCCTATGAGCAGATGGACGACGAACAGATCGATCTTTTGATGTCTGCCTTGCAAGGGCCTCTTCTTCTGTCTCAGATTACGGATGAGCAGAGCAAAGGGATGGTAAAAGAGTTGATCGATCTTGATGCAGCCCAAGCGTTTCAAAGCGACTATCAGATTTTCAGGCGCTGCACACAACAACAAGAATTCCATTCAGAAAATTACCCCGAATCCGCTCAAGCCGAGTTTTGGTCCAGAAAACCCCCATACGCTGCATTGAAAGCAGGCATGCTCATCGCAGGGTGCAATCTGGAAACAGATCGCCCGATCTACTATAAGGTGATTAATGGCATCGATAAAGAGGGTTTTGGAGTATTTCTCCTCCAAGGAGCCGCTCCCCAAAATCACAACAAAGTGATGATGCTTTTTCGAGGAACAGATCCGAGCAATATCGATAGTCTCCGAGGAAATTTAGGAAGAGCTTCCGGGCTTGACCCATTCTTAAAAGAAGAAGCTAACATTCATGGGATGTTCCTCTCTCTCTGTGAATTGATTCCGGGGCAGATTCAGTTAAGCGTGCACGGCCATAGCCAGGGCGGTGCTCTATCTCAGCATTTTATGCATAGTCTGACGCGCGCTATGGCCGCCCAAGCAGGTAAAGGGACTCCCCTGCAAAAAATTAAAACGATTGAAATGAGTACTTGGGAAGCTCCGGCTATTCTTGAAGAGCAGGCTCGTGAGTTTTGCGAGTCCATGCTTGCTCTTTCGCGCCACGTGGATACCATGCATGTGCGCGCCTCTTTGAATTACCATCAAGTGGACAAGGACCTGGTCGTTCGCTGTGGAGAAGTCTTTTTGGGCAGATTTAGGAAATCTTACAACTTCGATTGCAAAGTGTTGACGTTTCCCCTCAAGCTTTGATGCCTCTCGACAAACACTGCACTCCGATCCATAATCTGGGTAAGGAGGTAAAACCTGTCCGTGTCATTACCTTTGACTGCTCTTATGCTCAAGAAATGCAAAGAAAAGCAGAACTTCTGCTGGTCTACGCTGCGCAATTACAAAACCGCGCCCTACTAGCAAACCTGAAAAAGGATCTTAAAACGGACGCAGCCGTTGAATATTTAAGCCGCGCTGAAAAACTGAGAGATGTTGATGAGCTGCAACAAATGCTCAACGAAACGAAGAATGGCTCAGAATTAAAAGAATGCCAGGATGAAGAGATCAAGCAATTGGAAACGGGACTCGATACTCTATTGCGTGCTCAAAAGTTACTGCATCACGACCGACCGCACATCAATCGGATCAAAGCCATCTATCCAGAATGGCTTGCAGAGATTGAGAGATTCATGCAGCAAAATGGATCGGTGCAAGAATACCTCAAAGCCTACGAAGAAAGAATTGAAGATGTGGATAAAGCCTTGCAAAAAGAGGGCGAGATTCTGGCTCTTGCTTTGCAAGATACCGCCTTTTCCAATCTAAGCACAACTGACAAGATTGTCGCAGGTTCCCTGTTGGACTATGTTAAAACTTTGACCTTTGAGATAACAGGCGATGAACTTAGTACCTCTGAAAAAGTGAAAAGAGGCCTCCTGACCGTAAGCGCAAGCAGCCTTGCCGCTGCGGGGGCTTACACAGCCGCAACGGTCATCCTCGCCAATCCGGTAACTGCAGCATCTGTTGTGACGCTGGCGGGTGCAGGTGCTGTTTTATATAACGGAACAAAGTATGTTTATAATAAAACGAGCAGTTACTTCTCGCCGCTTAAATAGGCTTTGCAAACTATCTTGAAACTGTACTACTATTGGCATGCTGACAAGTCAGGAGCTTCCATGATTGCATTAAAAATATGAGGTAAATATGTTGCCAGCAGTCACAGCAATCACAGGCCAAAAACATCCGCGCGATTCAGATAACTCCGTCCTTCCAGCAGCAAAAGAAGCACGTTCAGAGCCGAACCAGATCGATTATCAGGAAGGCTTTGCAGTTCTAAAATTGGCCAAGGCTTGCCTGGAGCAGCTTCGCAATGCTGCGATGATACCGGCACGGCTAAAAACAGAATGGATGAAACAATTTATTCATGCCCTTAGCCCAGATGATTTTAGCATCAGTAGTGATCATTGCAAGAAAATTGCTAAGCAAATTTATGCATACCTTCTCAAGACTCCTTTTACCGCCCAAATCAAGGAAAGCCCTGAGTACAAACACTTGAGCCAAGGACGGAATCGGGGATTATCAGAACTGTTGCAGGAGGCTAGGCTGTTTTGTGACTGCTCTCTTGAGAATTTTGTCGCCGAATTGCGGAGACTAGCCAGCAGCTCGTCCAACTTGAAAGACGCCAGCGAAGCTCTCGTCCCTTTTATGGTAAGAATTTTTTTGAGTCCGTTCGTTACGCCACAAAAGTTATTTGATGATCTGGTGATTTTCTTTACGGCTGCCCCTTCATTTCCGAAGGACTTACGTGTGCAGGAATCCCTGCAGCAATTGCTCCCCATATGGCGTAGCCAACTCCTTGCAATTAGCACGGGGCCTGGCGATAAGCAATTGATAGAAGAACAGTACCAAAGGATTTGCAGTCATTATCAGATGGAAAAACTGTTTGCTGCTAAGCTGCAGACCTGGATTTTAAACCCCCAAGGGTCCCTCCCCGAAATCCAGTTATTTCTGAAACCGACAAATTCCAGCAAATGCATACAGATTTGGAAGCAAGCGATGCAAGATGGCAAAAAACCAAAACCTGTATGTGTGTTACAATCATTTTTGCAAATTACCAGGCAGCAGCCAGAGATTTTGGAAAACGAACAGATCAAAGCTCTCCTCCCAAAGCTGATCGTAGGGCTTTGGGAAACCATCAAAAGAATGCCTTTTTCATCCACTAACATGTTTGCCGAGTCAGCTGCAGCTGCCGCTCTCCTAAATAAATGTGATCCCCATAATGAGAGGCCCTCCCTCCTGCTCGAATTCCAAGATAAAGCGACAGCAACGCTCGACGATGCCTCTGCGGAAGCTTTTTGCGCCCTGTCTCAGCCTTTCGTCAACATGAGGGAAGACAAATCTCGAAAGGGGCTCCCCATCACTGTCCCTTTCACCAAAGCGCAGTTTGATGCTTTCTATCGCATCTTACGAGGAGACACAACGTTTGACCCTTCCGGTTTTATTGAAAATCTCTCTGTCGCCGATTACTTTGCCTGCAATTCATTTATGGATACCTATTTCAACCAAATCGAGAAATTCCTGACCAAAAGGGGACAAACGGACGCTGAAAAGTATTCGAAATTGGAAACACTGTGCATGCTGAATGACGCTCTGGTCCCCTATCCAAAGGCATCTGAAACGATGAAAAAGTGGGAACAGACACGCGATAGAGTCTTAAGCCATCTTATCAATGACGTATCGATCAAAGCAAAAGCCAGCACACCATTGTTGGTCCGGATGAGCAAACTCCTGCAGAAGTCTCGCACACAAAAATGGCCCTGCACTCTTTATCTTCTTAGAGACGATATAGATGAAGAAATACTGATTCACTTTCAAGACCTGTTGATGGATGTGACAAGAATTGTCACTAACGCTTACTCCAAATTTGAGAAAGTGAATCAGGTCCTGCAAAGGACGCCCAAACTTCGGCAACTCGAGAGCAATCACATTCATCTACCCCTGCTGGCTCACTATTGTCCCGGTCTCGAGAAGTTGATCGTATTGGCTGGGTTACCGCAATTGAAAGACGGGTCATTGCCTCTGCCTCATCTTCGTCAACTCGCTTTGAAGAACTCGGGTCTTGGTCGTCATAATCGATCAATTTTAACCCTGGAATCTCCATTCAACCAGGCAATGCCGAACCTGGAAACATTTGAAGTTATGAACATGGACTTCGATGGCACTCTCTCATTTGATAGGCTGCAGGGCATTGCCACGATCATCTGCAGCCAGGAACAATTCACCAAACTGCAGCAAGATTCATTTTTCAGCATTCTTCACCAGAAGTTTCCCTTTGTGAAAGAGGTGGTGCAGGCCGACCAGAAAAGCCCTCCAGCTCGCTACAATCTGATTTCACATGATCCTGGAAATTTACGTCTGATCCCTATTGCAGTTTCAGCAAATTTTGCGGGTTAAGATAACGTAACGGATTTGTGAAACCTGTGTATTTTTTGAATTGATCAAAAAAAGCGTGCCGACAAGCCTTGGCTTATTTATCATTTGATCCCGCAGAACGTGTCATGTATGATCAGGGGAAGAACAAGATCAATAGGGGTGTTTCATATGATTGCCCAAGTTGATGGAAGAGCACTCTGGTATCATCAGTCTAATCAAGATCATGACAGATGCCGCCGGGTCATTTTGAAATTTCGAAACGCTGCCTCGACCCAAAAACCTAATGATGAGATGCTGCCGCATCTTCGCTCTGAACTTACCTGGAATCTTTGTAAAGAACTCTTTGGTGCAAATCTAAATGACGTTGTCAGTGGACATGCTTATTTGAAGAGCAAATTGCTAGGTAAGCCCACGAGCCCGATAATCGAACATCCCAGCTGGAAAAAGCTGTTCGATAAGATTGTGAGGCATGAAATGAAAAGTCCACGAGATGCAAGAAATAAAAAGGCGCTAAAAGCCTACATGCAGGTTTCGCCAGCACTGTTTCAACTATGGCAGGCACAAGAGACAGCAATCCAGCAGGTGTTGGAGAATCATAATCGCCAGCTTGCAGAAATTAAATTCGAAAAACTTACTGCTGACATCGATCCTCATCTATCGCCTACAGCAAATTTCAGAACCGCGCTGCGAAGCTGGGCAGCTCACATTCAGCGAGTGGGAAATCGCACCTTGCAAGAGCTATTCCGAATCCCCAATTTTACTACGGAGTTAATTACTTGGCAGCTGGAGTTGATTCAGGAACTTCATAATTCAATTCCGGGCGACATTCAGCCCGCACCCAAACCTCAGCTTTGCTTGCTGTGTCGCAAGCTGGAAGCCTTTTTAAATGATCTCGCGCCCCTGCGAGGAGCGCAGCACATGCATACGATGCAACTGCGGGGATTGAGCCTGGGATGTCATCCTGCGCCTCAGCTTCCGGTTGAATCCTTTCCGTTGTCGCCCCATGAAATCAATCTATTCCAAGCAGATCTGAGGAAGTACGAGCTTTGCTTGAAAGCTCACCAAGAACTCGAGAAGATTGCTAGTCCGATAAAACTGCCTTGATAATGGCTTTTCGGAAACACTTGAAAGTCCTCAATATTTCGGGAAAGAGCGTGCCGGGCTGCCAATCTCGCGCCGCAAAAGATAATTCTTCAACCTTGACTGGTAACCTTGTACGGTGCTGGAGACACGTCTCCCCTGTTTTAGATTTGCTTCTGGAAATGCGTCTAAGAAAGCGCGAAGGTGGATAGCCTGAACGAGGGGGAGGTTTGCATCATCGAACATATGCTGCAAAACAAATTGGAGATTAGATTGGTGCGGGAGAAGATCTGCTCGCGTGAGGAGACCTGATTGAAGAAGAAGGGTGAGTGCATAAAAAAATTCATCACAGTTCCTGCAGCTCTTCGGATGCTCTAATTGTCTGTCTAACCAAACTTTAATGACTTCACAGAGTTCTGCATGCCTTTGAATCGTGTCAAATGGCTGACGGTTATACTTAGCCAGTTTTGCTATTCCTAAAAGAATTTTTCCTGCCTCAGCTTGCAGCAAGTTTTCAAACGATAAATCCTGCATCAACACGAGTAAACCGTCCAGTATGCTGCTATTCGATTGACATAACTCAGATTCGGCCAGCTTGCCAAACCCATCGCAAATGGCAGCAAGTCTTCGATCTGCACTGTCTAAGTTATTGTGACTTATACAGAATTGCTTGTTAAGAGTTTCAAAAATTTCTCCCATATTGTGCTGTGTAAACTGCTTGTGAGAGGCTAAGAGCCCAGCTCCATAGATGAGGGTGCTAATCAAATCGCAATCCATATTGAAACGCGTGGATTCAGCAAAGAGCAAGGATATGAGAGCGTTCAGATCCTGACAATCATGTACGGGAGCGAGGATGTCCGCAAGCGTTTTGAACATCTCCCTGATTTCCGGTACATTCTTGGCGTGCGGAAAAGGATAGTCTATATAGATTCCTGCGAGTTGAAAAGCTTCCACCAATCGCAAATCTAAATCTTCTTTGCTCTCCATCTCCTCCCTATTATTCTTCATGTGCCTCAACATTTCCTTTGCTACATGCCACCCAAGCTGAGAAGTTTCATTCTTGCTTAAAAAAAGATGAATCAATCGATACGCGTCTGTACCCTCTTGCAGGCTACTGGAAATGTAGACACGATTCACGGCATTCCCGAGTATTTCTGCCAGGGGCTTTTCGAGTGGCTGTACTGTCTTCCAGTTGTGCGTTTCTACGATATCCATCAGTCCAGTCATGATCTTATTGAGACTGGTATCGTTTGCCTTTCCATGACTACAATGTTCAGCTAATAATTCTTCAATGATTTTAAGCTCATTTGAAACCGAAACTTTTGAGCGAGAAGCAAATCCGGACAAATCTTTGATCATTTCAGCAATATTTTCTCCAACTTCATCCTCTTCTTTAACATATTTCAGAAATTTGGAAATTAAGCCTTTGATCCGGACTTCAAAATCGGAAATTTTCCCTTGTTTTGCCATTATGGACATAGTAAGTAAGATATTGGTAAACCGTTTGCATTCCAGCGATTCAATCCCTACAAACAAAACGCGAAAGAATTCGAATAAGGCTTCGTCGGTGAGAAGACAAATAGGCGAAAAGGGAGTATGGTTCACAATTTTACAAATTCCATCCAAAGGCTCTAACTCAGGCACTAACTCATCGGAAGAACGGCAAAGCTTGATCACAAGAAGCGAAAGAGATTGCCTTTCAAAAAAATCAGCGGGAGCGGGCAGCAATTGTTTTTCCGCCGCTATGCCAAGATAATAAAACAGTACGTTTAAGTCAACTAAATCTGTAATATCCTTCTGATGGCGCGTCAACCAACCAAAAATCCATTGCGGTTGAATTTCGAGGGAGGGATTTTTGATATACTGCTGTAAGAGCATGCAAATGGTATGCCCTGGTTTGTTAGAGGCTCTCAACCAGTTGTAAATTTCTTTGATTTCTGGGAGCGGTTGCTCGGAGCGCATGTTAGCCGCAGGCACATCTTGCACACTCAGGTCAGCTGAAGAGGATCCTAGATCGTCAATACGAGGAAATGGGAGATGAGAAGCACTTATCTGACCGATTGTTTCAGCAGAAGTAAAAACTGACGAAGAATTGCTCTCTTCTGAATTGTCTGGAGAAGAGGGAAGGGTGACTTCTTGGTTACCTGTTATTCTAAAAGACATAAAAAAAATACCGATTAAAAGTTATTTGACAAAACTAAAACAAAAAGATCTATTCAGTTAAAATAAAAAGTTCGAATCAGATTTTTCACCGCTTCCACACGACAGGTTCGCGATCGTCTTTTTCTTTGGTCCGGTAAGTGATCTCCAAAATATCTGGATAATCTTTTGCAAACATGTTAAAAATTGTGTCCGGAATGTTAGGAAATCTTAGCTTGTATTTAGATAAGGTGCTAGGATCGATTTCGACTTCCATTGTCTTTTTATTTATGAAAATTTTGACGCCATATCTTTCAGAATTATGGATGGCATTGGTTACAACCAGAGTTTCTAACCCTTGATGCAAGAGGAGGTTCTTGTAACAGTCAAAGGGAAAATGACCTCCTTCAATTGTTAAATATTTTAAAGATGCTATTTTGCTTATTTCGGATAATCGTCCCAGTGAGATAGAGTGTGAATATTCAAACGACAGGGTAAGTTCTTGCAATTGAGCAAGCTTAGCTATATCGAAACCTGGATATCCCTTCATTTTCAACGAGCGCAAT
>JAJFUZ010000264.1 GCA_021372155.1 Parachlamydia sp.
GGCCGCCTGTTGATCTCCGGCCACTCCAGTTATGGGGATCGATCCTAGGATGTTGGCTACACCAAAATGATCGCTTGAGTTTTTCACTTCAGGGAGAATTTCTCTGGGAATGGAGAATATGGAGAGTAGTTCGTCATCCCAGTCGAGGGTGTGAATATTAAACAGGAGGGTTCTGGAGGCATTGGTGACATCGGTCATGTGACATTTGCCTCCAGACAAATTCCACAGCAGCCATGTGTCGACAGTACCCGCGGCCAGCTCACCCTTTTTAGCCCTCTCGAATCCATTTGGAACAGATTTTAAGATCCAATGGAGCTTTGTCGCCGAAAAATAGGGATCTAAAATGAGACCGGTTTTTTCATGGATGAGGGGTTCCAGCCCATCCTTTTTGAGATTTTTGCACATCTCGGTCGTCCGTCTATCCTGCCATACGATCGCGCGCATGAGAGGCTTACCCGTCTTTCTTTCCCAGACGATGGTGGTTTCCCGTTGGTTGGCGATGCCAATGGCCACGATTTGATGTGCGGGCGCTTTGGCGATCACTTCCGAGATACAGGAAAGTTGAGATGACCAGATGTCTTGTGGGTCGTGTTCGACCCAGCCACGCTGAGGATAATGCTGAGGGAACTCCTGTTGTGCCGTGGCGTGGACTTTCCCATCATGGGAAATCAGGAAAGCTCTTGAGCTGGTCGTACCGCTATCAAGAGCTAATATATACCCCTGCACTCACATTCCAGGTTGATAGAGATAGAGTGGCTGGTTCATCATTTCCATGCTGAGCCCTTTGGTCAGCTGCAGCTGATGCTTGATCTGGCCTGTCCGTATGGGCGATTCGCTGGAAAAGAGCGTGTTGTACCAGCTTTCTTTTTCAAGCTGGACTACTTGATAATAGTGATCTTCGATATTGAGCTTTTTCAGAAGCAGCTTCAGGGTTTCGTTCCTGGAAAGGCCGCTGCCGTCGATGAAACCGTACTCTTCGGCCTGCTTGGCAGGATAGACGTGCGCCCCATATTCCTGGACCAGCTTTTCTTTATCCAGCTTTGGTCTCGCCGTTGTCACAATAGAGACAAACTGTTCGTAGTAATTGTTGACGATGGCCTGCATGGCGTCCTGTTCGCCTGGCTTCCAGGGTCTCAAAGGGTTGAGCTCGTCTTTGCCGATCCCCGCAGACAGGGTGAGGGATTCAATGCCGACTGTATTGATGAGCTTCGAAAAGTTCAGGAGTGCCGGGATCAAGACCCCCACGCTTCCAACCAAGCTCACATTGCTCGCATAAACCTTATCGGCTGCAGAAGCGATGTACATGCCTCCCGAAGCGCACAACCCATCCACATAGGCATAGACGGGCACATTGTATTTTTCTTTATAGGCTTTGATGGCGTGATAGATCCCATCGGCATCCACCACAGTGCCTCCTGGAGTTTCGATATGAAGAAAGAGGGCTTTGACGCGGTCCTTTTTCAAAGAGCCTTCGCGCGACTCTACCAGCATGTCACGGATGTGATGCATGGTCACATTATCCGTACCCACCACACCGATGATCGGGATGCTCAATATCACAGGTGCGCTTTTCGACACTACCTTGCGCTCTCCTTCGGCATTGGGAAGATAGGCCATCGAAAAATGGGATTCCGGCTCGCTCTCGCTTTTGCTGAAAAGGCTGAAAATGAGGATGAGCGGAATAAAGGCGAGGCAGATGCCTAAAAGGGTAAAAAAGGCTTTGAGAAATGAACGCAAAGAAATTGCTAAGAGTGATTCCGGCATGGATGGTTCCTTTTGAAAAAGACTATTTTAGGGCCTCCTTGCTTTATCGTGCAATAGACGATTCACCGCTTCCTTGCGGGAAGCGGTGTGGATGCTTAGGCAACAGCCTTGTAGACAGAATCAAGATCGGATAATTTGAACTTTTTCCCAACCGCCTGTTTCACCTTTTCCTGCAGGAGCGCTTGATTCGGCTTCTTCATTTTAGCTGCCAGAAGCTCCACCTTTTGCTTCAGATGAGGAGGAAGCGCGACATCTCTTCTAGCCTGGATGCAGTCAGCATTATTTTCGGCTTCAACAAACTTCCCTTTGGCGATATTCTGGATGCCTTCAAGCAGCTGCGAGGTCACATAGACAACCTTCACCTGCTGCATCATGGCTAGAACCTGTTTTTTGCGAGCGCTCTCATCGGCTGTCAGAGGCTGCTTGCCATTCAATTTTTCAGATAATCCCTTGCTGCCAAAGAAATTGATAAAGGAATAGGCACACAAATTATTATCTTTCGTAACAGTATCAATCTGTTCATCTGTCACCTTCGCCACGTTGTTGATGATGCCAGGCATGTATTTATAGCCTGTTCGCAATCCTCGCAATTGCTCCGCAGCAGGCAAGTTGTCTGGGTAGGTGATGAAGGGAGATTTTTTAAAAGCGTTGATGATACGATCTTCATACGGAGAGGTGATCTTAAAATAGCTCTGTGCCACGATATGCGCTGTAAACGCCACAAGGGCAGCAGTCCCTACAACCAGAAAGGAGAAAGAAAAAAACAGTGGCCAGGCAAGAGAGATTCCCATTGCACCATACTGCAGCACCTGGCAGGCGACCATGCCTACGCGCTGGGTAAGACTTCTTTCCTTCCCACGCTCTTTTTCAACTTTTTCACATCCATCTTTCAACTCGCGACAGCATTGAGAGGCGTAATTGGCCATGGTAAGAGGTGCAGTCATGTTCTCATATCCTTATATTATTAAGTTAGAAGGTCAAGTAAGCAGAGTAGCAGAAGAAGGATTTAGAGAAAAGAAATGCGCAAGAAATCGCTCTTTAAGTCTTTGCTGCAGCTTTTTTTGGAAACTGCAGAGCGCGTGCGTGAGCCTGATCCAGATCGCTCATTTTGAAGATAATAGATCGGAAGAGC
>JAJFUZ010000124.1 GCA_021372155.1 Parachlamydia sp.
ATGCAATACTCAGGATCCAGCGAAGGATCTAAGAATTTTATTAAAAGAATATCCGGGCAGATCCCGTTATGCTGAGGGTCCTCATCAGCTCGAGGTCTACGCCTATGAACAATAAGAGGTCATCATGCAAGTAGCATTTAATTCTATCGATCAGACTACCGTCAGAGCATCAACTCATAAAACTGGCATGCCTCACATAGGGTTTTGGAGAGGTGCCAAATGTTTGTGCCTGGCTGGAACCTCTTATCTTGCCGTTCTGTCGTTTCGCGTCGCTGCCTGCTTCGTCTCCATTTTTAGCAATCGGGGCAAGAACCTTGCTGAAAGGATACGCAGCAAAGCGGACCGGGTTTATATCATCTATGTTGCTCACCCGCTACGCAGCTACAGTTTTGCACCTTTACCCCTGTTAGTTCCAGCCAGAAACCTGGCTCGCCGCGATGTTGTCGGCAAAGGAGAGGACATTGCTGCAGCGAATGCGTTGCGCCAGCGCTTCCTCTCACCTGGTTTCCTCAAAAAGCAGGATCCGACGATGGAAGCGCATTTGAAAAGAGTGCAATTCAAGGGTGCGAACAAAGATGGAATCTGTTTTGGGGGCTCCTTCTGCTTCATCAAGAGCGTCTTGAATGCCCGATGCAGTTCAGAAGAAGAGTTGATAAGGGTCGCTCAAGTCTATGTGAATGGGTTTCCGAAAGAGGCGGCTGGGTTGCAGATGATGCATGCAAAACTCGCCCATTGGCCTTCTAATAGCTCAAGGAGTGCGAATCAGGGAGTACTCGACTTCGTGGATCAGGAAAATGCAGAGATCATGAGAGACATTCAGGGTAAGCGCAATCAGCTTCTGAATGAAGCTCGTCAGGGCAATGCTCAAAGGGTAATAGAGCAGTTGGATAAAGTCGTGCAAGAGGAAGAAAAAAAATTCCAGGCGCGCCTGGACACCCTGCAAAAGCATATCCCCTTTCTCAAGAATGCCGCACTGATAGCCACTCAATTTGGAAAACTCGCAAAACTCATTGGGATCAAGGTTCAAAAGCGTCCGATGCGCGACTTTCTGCAGTTTGATCGCGATGCTGCTGCTTGCAGACGTTTTAATGTCCTGCCCAATGGCAATTATTTGATGAGTTTCAATGTCAAAAATTCGAGACATGTGATGACTTACCATAAATTTGACTTTGGCTCGTACCTCTTCGATCCTAACCGCGGCCTCATGAAATGCCAGACCAGCGATCCTGCTAAGGATCTAGCAAAATTATTGAAGATTTATCCGGGGAATCCCCGCTTCGCCCAAGAGGGCCCTCATCAATTGCAAGTCATTTCATGCGAATTGGCCAAAGTAAAATGACAAATCCGGAGCATACTCCGGATTTACCATGGAATTCCGGAGTTTGTTCCGGAAATGTCATGTTATTCTTGATTTTCATGACAAATCCGGAGTGGGACATGTTCTCACATTTTAGGAATTGTTCGTACAAACATGGCTTTTTTCTGTTCGACCCGGCAAGAGCACGCTGTTAAAGCAGGCTTTGATCAAACGCATTCTATCACTGGCAGCAAGGCTTAGCAGAAGTCTTTCCCGAATTGTGATTTCTTCTTTTCTCTTTCTCGCTGATGCGGTATTCTTTCTTCTATGAAAATTCCTTTAAGCTGGCTCAAAGAATATCTCGACATCAACCTTCCGGCGGCCCAGATTTCCAAGATGCTCACAGCCGCAGGCATTGAAGTGGAGGGGCTCGAATCGACCTCGCTTGGTTTTGACAAAGTTGTCGTGGGGCGCGTCGTGGCAGTGGAGAAGCACCCCAATGCCGATAAGTTGTGCGTGGCGCAGGTGTCCGATGGTACAGGCACTTTCCAAGTGGTCTGCGGGGCTCCCAACTGCCGCGCTGGCATGAAGACCGCCTTTGCCGTCGTTGGGGCAACACTGACGGACGAAAAAGGGCAGAAGTTCGCGGTCAAAAAGGCAAAATTGCGCGGTGTGGAGTCGTCGGGGATGCTCTGCTCGGAAAAGGAGCTTGGTGTAGGCCAGGAGAGCGACGGCATCATGGAATTTGCCGACCAGATCCAGGAAGGGGCCGATGTCGCCTCGATCTATTCCGACACGATTTTTGATATATCGCTCACTCCTAACTTGGGCCACTGTTCCAGCGTGCTGGGGATTGCGCGCGAGCTTTCGACCATCACCGGACTTCCCCTCGTACCCCCCAAAATAAAGTGTGAAGAATCGGGTGAGAAGATCACGTCTCAGGTTAACGTCACAGTGCAGGATGGGAAGGGCTGTCCCCGTTATGCCAGCCGCCTGGTGCGCGATGTGGCCGTGGGTCCATCGCCTGGCTGGCTGAAGAAGCGTCTCGAAGATTGCGGGCTGCGCTCTGTCAACAACATCGTCGACGTCACAAACTATGTGCTGCTCGAGATAGGCCATCCCTTGCACGCGTTCGATTTTGACAAACTTGGCGGACACCAGATCATTGTCCGCCGCGCTCGCGCTGGAGAAGCTTTGGCAACGCTGGATGGAAAGGAGCGTCAGCTGGCCGAGAGCGATCTTCTGATTTGTGATAAAGATAAACCTGTAGCAATCGCAGGCGTCATGGGCGGATCCAATACCGAAGTGACGGAAGCGACCCGACATGTCCTTTTGGAGGCGGCTTATTTCGATCCAAAGGCAATCCGCAAGACCAGCAAGCTGTTAGGGCTGCAGACGGATGCCTCCAAGCGTTTCGAGAGAGGAACAGATCCCAACATTTTAGCCGAGGTGCTCGATCGCGCGGCTGTCATGATTCAGGAGGTTGCAGGAGGCAAAATTGCTGAGGGAATCATCGATTGCAAAGAACAGGAATTTCCCGAACAGGAGCTTTCCTGCCGTCTCGACCGTCTGAATCATCTGCTTGGAACTCATCTGTCCTTGAGCGAGGTCGAAGAGATCTTCCGCAGGCTCCACTTTGGATGCCATTGGAACGGTCGCGATGCCTTTGTGATCCGCGTGCCAACGTACCGGGCTGATGTACGCGAGGAGATCGATCTGGTGGAAGAGGTGGCCCGTACATATGGCTACGACAATATTTCAGCCGCGACGCCCCGCTATCAGACCAGCCAGCTCCCCCATGCCCCGCTCTATCTATTTGAAAAAGAAGCAAGGGAGCGTCTTCTCGCTGAGGGGCTGCAGGAATTTCTCACCTGCGACCTGATCGGTCCCACGCTTCTCAATCTTGTGGGCAATGCCTTGATGCCGCCGATAGTTGTGCTTAACCCAACCTCCATGGAACAGTCGCTCTTGCGCACCTCTCTTTTGCCGGGACTGCTCCAGGTCGTCAAATACAATGTCGACCACCAGCGGTCTGATATCAGCGGTTTCGAAATCGGCCGCATCCACTTCAAGAAGGATGAGCAGTATCTTGAACAGAGCGTTGCCGCAATCATTCTCACCGGGAAAGAGGCTCCGCACCACTGGGATCAGAAAGCTCAGGATGTCGATTTCTACGACTTAAAAGGGATCGTGGAGAACCTGTTGGAAGAATTGGGCATCGAAGGGTGGACTTTCCAGCCCATCCAGCTGCCGATCTTCCATCCAGGAAGACAGGCCGCGGTCAAAGTGGGAGAGCTGGAATTGGGCTCTATCGGCGAAGTGCATCCCTCCATTCAGAGGCGCCTGGATGTCCCCAATCGCCTCTATTTTGCCGAGATCAACCTCCACGACCTGCTCAAAGTGCGCAAGCAGGAGTGGAAGATGGCCGACCTGCCGCTCTACCCCGGCTCCGACCGCGACTGGACAATCACGCTGGAAGATGCATTGTCTGTTCAATCGATCCTGGACTTTTTCCATGCGCAGCCCTCTAAACTGCTTCAACAGGTCTCCCTGATCGATCTCTATCGCAGCGATCGTCTCGGAGAGGGCAGGAAAAATGTGACTTTCCGCTTCTTCTACCGCTCTCCAGACCGCACGGTGGAGCAGGAGGAAGTCGAGCGCGAGCATTTGAGCCTCGTCAATTTAGCCTTAAATCAATTCAAGACAGGATAACCTCTATGGGTCATATCTTCTGTATTCTCACTCTCCTGATTGCGGCGGCCTGTTCGGGCCCAAGAAACGACGAAGTCGTCGCCACCCGCTATGTCCATCGATATGGCGTGTCAGTCCCTGATTATCAGTGGGACGAGGCAGGCCAGAGCGGCCAGATTATTCTGACAACCCAGGATGGAGTGACGCGCTACGAATCCTACTACTGCGGTGCTCTCGAAGGTGAAACGAAGCAGACATTCCCATTCAGCGAGTCGATCTCAAAGGTGGAGCACTACTCCCAAGATCAGCTGAAAAGGGAGGCTACCTACTATCCATCCGGGCAGATGCATACCGAGACGATCCATAACTCACCCGAGCCGACACAGGTTCGCGAATGGTATGAAAATGGTGTTCTCAAGTCCTATGAAAAGTATGCCGGCAGCCTTCTAAGCTATGGAGAATACTACGACAGCAAGGGCCAGCGCACCTCCGAAATTGACAACGGTTCCGGCCTCAAAACCATGCGCGACGTCTACGGTATGCTTTGGAGCACCGATGAAATCAAAGATGGGTCAGTGGTCACCCGCATCACTTACTATCCCAATGGGGCCCCCAAAGAGGTCGACCCCTATAGAAATGGACTAGTATCTGGGCTTAGGAAAACCTACTATGAGGGCGGCGAACCCAAGACGATCGAGACATGGGTAGAGGGCAAACAGGAAGGGAACACAACGGTCTTTCAAAATGGCGAAAAAGCTCAGGAGATTCCTTACAAAAATGGTCTGAAAAATGGCATCGGCAAGGTCTATCGCGACGGAGCGGTCGTTGTTCAAGAGATCACTTGGAAAGATGACCAGATGAGTGGGCCATGCCGCACCTATATTGAGGATCGCGTGGCGACCGAATGGTATATGAAAGGAAAGAAGGTCTCTAAGGCCTACTACGACTCCTTCCATTTCACGCCCAAACCCGTCGAAACCTTAAGCGAAGAGGTCAGGAAGGCTGGGGAGCCATCTCCCAGTTCTCTTCCAGAAGCTGAGTGAATTGCTGGCTATCCTTGTCATATTCATAACGTTTGCACATGACGGGGTGCCCATGGGAATCATACAGGATCACCCCATCGAAGGGGTCATTTAACAGCGTATAGAACATCTGATGTCTGGAAAGCTCGATGCCATGCGGGGAAGTGACGCGGCAGCCGCGGCAAAGATTGTCTGAAAACGAATGTGTCTCAACAAACAGCAACCGGTCGTTCTGGTCGCGGATCAGGCAGACTACCTTATCAGCTGTCTCGCTGATGACGCTTTTCTGCCAGGCGGCATGCTCGGGCTGCCTTAAATGCCGAAAATCGAGCAGAGCCGAATCGTAGATAATATCGGGAATGGCTTTGCGGGTATAGTTCTCGATGCAGACCCGCTTGCGATAAGGATCCATGACGATCTTATATCCCTCAACGCCTTCCACAGGCTCCAGGCCATAGGGAAGGCCCATTTTCCAGAAGTAATCGCGATAAAGTTTCATGAACCCATCATAATGGAGGAAACAAATGGCTACAAGCGAGATCCCAAAAGGTGTAATTCTTGAAGGTCCAGAAATTGATGTGACATTTGAAGTGTCCAAGCAGTTTATCCAGCACATCGGCCTGAAAACCCGCAAAGGTAAAGGGCTTGCCTGGACAGTGATCGGTGCATCAGATGTCTTCACTCAAAAAATTGAATCCTGGCTCAAGGATTACTGTCGAGGCATTCACACCACCTCTCTTCCTTTGCAGATGGCCCACCTGCCTCCCTTCACAAAAGACGTTCTGGAAGCCCTTCCAGATATTCCATTTGGCAGCACCTGCTCCTACCAGGAGATCGCCATCCGCCTCGGCAATCCCAAGGCTCCCCGCGCCGTGGGTCAAGCCTGCGGCCGCAATCCATTTCCCCTCGTCCTTCCCTGCCACCGCGTCCTCGCCACCAACGGAATCGGCGGGTTTAACTGCGGCCTGCCCATCAAAGAAACCCTCCTTGCTTTTGAATCCCGCTAAAATTTAGCCTCCAGAATGTGTCCTGGAGGCTATTTTTAACTCATCTTAAAATTAATTGAAAATTCAAATTGTCTTTATCGAACGTTAATAGAGTCCCTCTTAAATAGAGCCCATGAAAGACAAAAGCCCTGCGAAGCGAGATTGGCACGGCACTTGCACAAGACACAGCCAGACCAAGCCATAAAGGAGGCCGGTATGACAAAAGCACAATTGATGAAGAAGATAGCAGTTCTGGAATCGATCAATGACCAGTTGTCCACTGAAGTTAGTTACGTCGATCGCCTTATGCGTCTGGTTGGTTTTTCCGGCGGCCTTGAAACAATCAAAGCGACGGCCATTGAGATCATCGAGAAGGGTTATAACGAACAGGATGACGAATAAAAATACGATAATCTAAAAATAGCATTGTAATAGTAAATTAATAATAATATCCCCCCGAACTTGGTAAATAATAATAGAGCTCCCAAGTTCGGGGTTAATTTTTCCCCTCCAAAAAAACAAATCCCCCATCCACATAGGCTAAATCGGCAGATTAGATTTTGAAGAACTATTGTGAGAAAGAAATACAGACAAAAAAAAGCCGTAGCCCTGGGGCTACGGCCTTGTTTTTCAATTACTGAAGGCGATTATCCATTTTCTTTGGCATAATTTGGAGTTCCCGCCGGGCTTGGGGAAGCCGTATATGATCCTTCTGTTCCTTGAGTATCTGGAGTTACTGGCACAGATCGTGCCGCAGCTTTCACGGGTGTAGTAAAGCCCGGTTGTGCTTGCTGCGTATCCTGCTGCGCGGTTGACGCACTTGCATCATCCCCTGCATTAGCTGCATCTGCTCGCGGTGATGGAGGAGCAGGTGGCAATGAATCTGGAGGAGGCAAAGGTGCCTGGTTTGCAAAACTGACTTTTGGAACAGGAGAACCAGCTCTTGTCCGGGCTGCTGCAGCAGGTGCTGCGGCTGGCGGCTGCGTAGCAGCTGCAGAAGCATCTTTTTGTGCGGGCGAAGCTGCTCTTAGTAGTGGCGGACTTACCCGGCCTGCGGCAGGTGCTGGGGTTTGCGGCAATGTAGAAGATCCGGGAAGATCTTTAGAACCTTTCCTTTGTGCAGGCAAAGCCTCCCCTAGTGGTGGAGTTGTCCGTCCAGCGGCAGCAGGTGCGGGGGTTTGCGGCTGGGAATGAGTTGGTTTACTAGAGAACAAGCTCCCTAACACCCCCCAACCAGTGCCACCTTGATCAGCAGGTGGTTGCGCTGGCTTTGAGTTAGCAGCGTCTCTTGCGCGTCTTGCTTCTTTTGCGGCATTGTCAGCAGAATCTCTTGCATCGGCCATTGCTTTTCGAACATCAGCTATTAATGGTTTGATCTCGTCATCATATTGTTTTTGTTGGATAGAACCAGTTCTTAATTTTTCACTTGCTGTTTGAGCCAATCCATCAAGTCTTTTCTTTTCACCTTCAGCATTTTTTGCGTCTTTCTCTGCTGTAGAGGCAGCGTCTTCAGCAAATTTTGCGGCTTTGTTTGCATCAGCAAGTGTTGTTTTGCTGTTAGATGCGTTATCAGCCTGATTTTTAGCTGTAGAATGGGCTGTGCTTGCTCTTCCTGCCAACTTGCTAAGTCCTTTTTTTAGCCCACTCAAATCAATCGAGAGTTGGTCTATCTCCTTCTGATTTGGGGAAGAAGGTGTCACAACAGCAGCTGCCTTTGCGGTAGTTGATATTGGCAATTTACCTGCAGCTGGAGTGGGAGCTGCCGCTGGAGGAGGTGATGCTTGTCTTTGAGATGCAGGTGCTGCGGTTAGGACTTGTGCTGGAGTGAAAACTATGGCGCTTGGAGCAAAATCTGCGTTGACTGGAGCAAAAACTACAGCGCCTGTAGGTGTCCCTTGGGGAGCTGGAGCTTGTGCTACAACGGGAGCTTGTACGACTGCGGCTGGAGCTTGTGCGGCTACAACGGGAGCTTGTACGGCTACAACGGGAGCTTGTGCTACAACGGGAGCTTGTACGACTGCGGCTGGAGCTTGTGCGGCTACAACGGGAGTTTGTACGGCTGCGGCTGGAACTTGTGCAGCTACAACGGGAGCT
>JAJFUZ010000283.1 GCA_021372155.1 Parachlamydia sp.
ATCGGCCAGGGCGCTCTCTTCGACCTCTTCCTGTTCCATAGGTGGAAGGCCTCGCAGGATTTTCAAGCTGGCATTCAAATCCTGGATATCCTGAGGAAGCTGGGATGTTTTGATGGCCTTCTTTTCGATAAAATCGATAACGCCAAGCTCCTGGGCACGTTCAAAAAAACGTTCCTTGTCACCCGTGAAACCAACAAAAAGATACTTTTTTACATCGTAGCGCATTTAAATTGCCATCTTCTCGCGTTCTTCGATTTTACGCTTGGCCACTTTTGCCTGCGACACCGCAGCCAGCTGCATGTCTCCAAGAAACACCTTAATCTTTTTGATATTCCTCAGCGCCCTGGGAATCAAGATCTTTTCAAACAGATTGACGCGGATCGAGACAGAGCGCAGCTCTTTTTCTAAAGCCGCCTTCTTCTCTTCAGCAACCTGGATGCGCAGACTGGCCTCTTTTAAGGCTCTGAGACCCGTAATAGCCGAATCTATCCAGGGAGGCGTGGCAAACAGGTTGTAGGTGAACTCAGCAAAGGTGACGCTGTCGAAATAGGGCACTTCGACTCCGGCGATATTTTCATAGCGTTTGCGCAGATCGGTAATTTTGAGAACCTGCGGAATGTCGAGATTGATCTTATCTGTCAGCAAGGCGCTGTACTTTTCGATCTCCTGCCTGGCACGTTGGTAGCCCTCTTCAGCCTGCTGGATCTCGATGCGCGCTTCTTGCACCACAGCCTGGAGCATCGCCTTCTTTAACTGCAGCGTCGGCAGATATTTCTGAAGCTGGTTCAACCTGGTCTGCTGGAAGCGCAGCTCCGTTTTGGTCAGCTTGATTTCTGCCATGTCAGCTCCATCCTATTTAACGCTCTGGCCAGTATTTTTCGACGTAGAGTTGCTTGATACCCACTTGATCGGACTGAAAGCACTCTGCAAGTGTCTTCCAGCCAAGATCCAGCGCCTCTTCCAGCGTATAGTTGACCTCCAGGTTCATCATGCGCTGCTCAAATAGCTTGGAATAGTTTAGCAGCTGCTCGTCCCAACGCGAAAGTTTGAAACCCATACTCTGTCTTTCGCGCGCTTTTTTTGATTCCGCGTAGAGGCGGATCATCGCGTTCGCCAAGTCTCCATGGTCCTCGCGGGTCACTTTGCCGATCACCAGCTGTTTCAAGCGCGACAGGGAACCGAATGGATCGATGCGTCCCCCGTGCAGATAAAACTGCCCTTCCGTAATATAACCGGTGTTATCGGGAATGGGATGAGTCACATCATCCCCAGGCATCGTGGTGACGCCGATCACGGTAATCGAACCGCTGCCTTCGATCAGCACGGCCTTCTCATAGCGCGAGGCGAGATCGGAATAGAGAGAACCCGGGTAGCCGCGGTTTGAGGGAACCATGTCCATCGTGATCGAGATCTCTTTGATCGCATCGGCGAAAGCGGTCATGTCTGTCAGCAGGACCAGGACGTGCTTGCCACTGACGGCAAACTTTTCAGCGACAGCAAGAGCCATGTCAGGAACCAGAAGGCATTCGACAGCAGGGTCTGTCGCCCGGTGGACGAACATGATCGTCTTTTCCATCGAGCCAGCCTGCTCAGCGTTGTCGATAAAGGCCTGGTAGTCCTTGAAGGTCAAGCCCATCCCGGCGATGATAACGACGTCGGCATCGGTCTGGTTGGCAATGCGCATCAAAAGTGGGTTGTAGGGCTCTCCTGGAACGGAAAAAATGGGGATCTTCTGCGACTTGACGAGGCAGTTGAAAACATCGATCATCGGGATGTTGGTTCGCACCATTTCGCGCGGGATGATGCGCCGCACCGGGTTGAAAGAGGGCATGCCGATGTTGATGGAATCGCCCACAATCTCCGGCCCCCCGTCGATCGGAATGCCGGCACCGCTGAGGCGTCTTCCTAAAATGGATTCGCCGTAGACGGCCTGCATCTCGCGCTTCAGAAAGGTGACCTTATCTTCGGTCGAGATCCCGCGCGTATTTTGAAAGACCTGCAGCGTGACCTGGTCTCCCTGAATGCGCAGGACAGAAGCGAAGACGCTGCGGCCATCCTTCATGTCGATGCGCGCAAGTTCGCCCAGGCTGACACCCTCTGCGGTGACAGTGATTAGATTGCCCCGCAGGTCGTTGATTTTTTCATAGACAACTCTCATGGCACCTCAAACTGCGATCAGTTTTTCAATTTCGGCAAAACTTTTGCGATATTCCTCACCTTCAAAAGGCATGAAGTTCATGTTCTTGATGCGGTTTTGAAGGTTCAGGAAGAATTGGCGCGCCTCGTCGTGCGTCCGGAATTTGAAGGGCGCGTCAAAAATGCGGTTGATGAGTTGAAACAGAACGACCTGCCTTTTGATTGGGCAGTACGCATCCTCTTTATCAAACGCGTTCTGCTGCAGATAACTGAAGTCATACAGCTCAGCTTTGAGGTAGATGAGCATATCCTCAATCGCTGTCCCTTCCTCTCCAACCACCTCCATGCGCTTTCCGATCTCGCTGCCCTCGCGCAGGAATAGGGCGGCCTTCTGCACCATATTGCCCCACCCTTCGATATGTTCTTCAAACTCACGGCTGACATCTTTCATATATTTGGTCCACGAGATCAAGGGATCAATGGCGGGATAACGTCGGGAATCAGACCGTTCGCGCGAAAGGCCAAGGAACGCTCCCACAACGGCCAGGGTCGCCTGCGTGACAGGCTCTTCAAAGTTACCTCCCGCAGGAGAAACGGCCCCGCAAATGGTTACAGAGCCTGATTTGCCTTCTTTGAGGCTCAAAACACCCGATCTTTCATAAAATTCCGCGATGCGTGAAGCAAGATAGGCTGGGAAGGCCTCATCTCCAGGAATCTCCTCGAGTCGGCCCGACATCTCGCGCAGCGCCTGCGCCCATCTCGAAGTGGAGTCTGCCAGGAGGAATACATCCAGGCCCATTTGACGGTAGTATTCGGCAATGGTGATTCCCATGTAAATCGACGACTCGCGCGCGGCCACAGGCATCGAGGAAGTGTTGCAGATGATAACAGTGCGTGTCATCAGCGACTCGCCCGTATGGGGATCGGTCAGGTGGGGAAATTCCCGCAGGACTTCGACCACTTCGCCAGCGCGCTCACCGCAAGCACAGACGATGACAATATCCACTGCGGAATACTTGGAAAGATGGTGCTGCAGAACCGTTTTGCCTGCGCCGAAGGGACCCGGCGTGCAGACAGTTCCGCCTTTTATCAAGGGAAACTGCGTGTCGATGATGCGAAGACCCGTCGACAGCATATGCTCGGGCTTGACCTTTTCGCCGCAAAAGAGCGCTTTTTTAATGGGCCATTTCTGGACCATTGTAAAAGAGAATTCCTGTCCGTTTTCATCTTTGGCTTTAGCTACAACAGTATCGATGGTGTAAGCTCCCCTGGATATGATCCAGGTCAGCTTGTACTTGCCGAAGTGTGAAAAAGGGACCATGATCTGGTGGTGGAAGCGGCCTTCCATGGTTGTCCCAAGCGCATCTCCTCTCTCGACCAGATCTCCAACCTTTGCCACGGGCTCATAGTCCCATTTCTTTTTGCGGTCGAGCGCCTGGACATAAACGCCTCTGGTCAAAAAGAGACCTGCCTGGTCCGCCACCTTCTCCAGGGGGTTTTGCAGGCCATCCAGAATGGAGCTCAGAAGGCCTGGTCCAAGTTCCGCTTCCAGGAGATCGCCTGAAAAGAGTACCGGCGTGCCAAAGCGCACCCCGCGCGTATCTTCGAAAACCTGAATTTTGGCCTCATCGCCTGAGATCTCAATGACCTCTGCTTTCAATTTCACGCCATTCAGTTCCACCATGACGACCTCGCCCTGGCGGATGCTGCCCTCAAATTTGACATAGAGCAAGTTTCCGAAAGCCTTGACAACTGTGCCCTTTCTCGCCTGTTCTTCTTCCATAACTAAGGTCATGCTGTTTCCTGCTCGATTTGTTTAATGATTTCCATGCCTTTCTGCTGGTCGTAGTGCAGCCACTTGTCTACCAGCATGTACTGGACAATGTAGCCCAGGACGCGATCTATCGAAAAAGGATCGTAGGTGAGCCTCTCCTCTATTTTGTTGAAGCGGTATTCGGCCAAAGCTTTCTGCAGATCAAGAGGAGAGTTGTAGTACTTGTCCAGGATCGGTTTTAAATCTTCAAATTCAACTGGAGGTTCAAAGTTCTTGGCATCCTTTTGGGCCAG
>JAJFUZ010000288.1 GCA_021372155.1 Parachlamydia sp.
CGACGATGATGTCGGCAAGGGTGCCGTTGGTGCACCAGAGCTTGACACCGTTGAGAATATAGAATTTGCCATCTTCAGAAAGTTTGGCTTCTGATGACATCTGGGCAGGATCCGATCCTACTCCTGGCTCTGTGAGGGCAAAGGCGGAGATCGAGCCCAGGCGGAATCGTGGGAAGAATTTTTTCTTCTGCTCTTCGGTTCCGAACATCTTCAGGGGTTGCGGCACGCCGATCGACTGATGGGCGGATAGCAGGACCGCCGTCGCTCCACAATAGGAAGCGACAGTCATACAAACGCGGTTATAGTTTGTCTGCGTAAAACCCATTCCCCCATATTCCTTGGGAATTTTGAGCGCGAAGGCGCCCATGCGCGCCAGCTCTTCGATCACATTTTTGGGGATCGTGCGGGTGCGGTCGACCTCTTCTGGATCAAGGTTGGCCTCCAGATACTTGACGAGCTTGGCGATGTAGGCGTCGCCGATTTTTTTGTCTTCGGGATCCTGTTCAGGAAAGGGGGTGACCATATCCGGACGGAAATTGCCCAAGAAGAGCTGGGCGCCAAAACTGGGATTGAGGTACTCTTTTTCGCGCGCCTCTTCGGCCACTTCCATCGCCTGACGCGCGTTCTCGCTTGCGCCAGGGGCGCTGACGATGATAGGAATCTCTTCCTCTTCTTTTTTCTTTTCTTCGGTCAGATGATGGTCCATAAAAAGCTCCTTATGGGGACATAACTCCTAAGATTTGAGTTTTAACGTCTGCAAAAGATGTTGTAAATCTTATTTTTTTTTAGAGTGCGGTCGCCCGCACTGGTTACAACCTTTGCAAGGGCGACCGCTTCATGTGGATCAATTAGTTATTTTTTAACTTTAACTTTTTTGCCCTTGATCTTTTTTTTTGCCATTTCCCCATACCTCCTTATTAGTACAGGATTAATAACGTCAAAAACTGAACCATTCAGCTTTTGATATCCTTATACTATTATGTTATATTATTCAAAATTATTTTTACATATATATTTCCATGCAGTAGGATGCGGAATAGGATGGATGCGATCGTCAAAAAACTGCCTCAGAAAGGTCTTTGGATGGAGAATGTGCCCATTCCGGAGATTGGCGACGACGATGTACTGATCAAAACGCGCAAGACTTCGATCTGCGGCACCGACCTGCATATCTACAACTGGGACAGCTGGGCGAAAAAAAACCTTTTGCTGCCCACTATCATTGGCCATGAATTCATGGGAGAGATAGCCTCTCTTGGCCGCAATGTGACCCATTTGAAGATCGGCGACCGCGTCAGCGGCGAAGGGCATATTGTCTGCGGACACTGCATTCCCTGCCGCACGGAAAAAAGACACCTCTGCCTGCATACGAAAGGCCTCGGCGTTCAGCTTCCCGGCTGTTTCGCGGAGTATTTTTCGCTCCCGGCTCAATATGTCTTCCCTCTTCCTGATAGGATCAGCGATGAGGTCGGAGCCATTTTAGATCCCTTTGGCAACGCCACGCATGCCGCACTCTCCTTTGATTTGGCTGGCGAAGATGTTCTGATTTCAGGCACCGGACCTATCGGAATCATGGCGGCAGCCATTTCCCGCAAAGCCGGAGCGCGCCATGTCATCGCCACAGATATCAACGATTACCGCCTGGATCTGGCCAGAAAAATGGGGGCGTCCGCAACCATCAATGTGACACGGGACAAGGTCGCTGATGTGATGCGTGAGTTGGGGTTAGAAGATGGATTTACCGTCGGTCTGGAAATGTCCGGGAGCGAGGAGGGAATCAAAAACCTTCTGGAAACAGCCCAGCATGGAGCTAAAATCGCCCTGCTCGGCATCATCCCTTCCGGCATCGCGATCGACTGGGACCTGGTCATTTTCAAAATGCTGCTGATCAAAGGCATTTACGGAAGAGAGATCTTCGGAACCTGGTACAAAATGGTCCATCTTTTAGAGAGCGGGCTCGATCTTGAGCCCGTCATCACCCATCATCTTGCTGCATCCGAGTTCGAAAAAGGTTTTGAGATATTATTCTCCGGCCGAGCCGGCAAGGTCATTTTAGATTGGTAACTCTTCCTCGATGAAGCCCGAGTGGCACGTATCTCTACTCTGTTGAACGAAATCCATCGAAATTTGTTCAAGAGGTGTGCGCATCAGCATATCAATTAAGCCGACGTTAAAATCGATCACCAGTTCTTCGCCATAGCCAAAATCGGGATCCTGGATCTGATTTCGCGTTACTGGTTGACTCCACGCGCGATATTTCGCAATTCTTTCCTCCTTTTCCTCAAAACTCATTTTTCCCAGACACTTTCTCAAGTTTTTTTCGTTTGCCCGAGTGGGTTGGCCTATAAAATCGCACTTGGCCTTATTGCATTCAGCCCCTTCGGGCACAATTCTTTGGATGAGTGATTGTGAAAGAGGCTCACAGCTAAGAGGCGGGGCATTATACTCATCCAAAAGCAGCTGCTCCATATCCCTTTCATTAGCTCCGTTTGGATTTGCTCCGAGACCGACAAAAGCTTGTTGATCTGGGCGAGCATCCAGGCAAATGACGTTATAGTTGGATGCCTCTCCCATTAAATTATGTTTCATTTTATACAGTTTCGCATTTTGGAAATTAACCTTTTGCCCAACGGCTACAATTCGCTTGCCAGCTTCGCTCTTGATAGGATGCATGACTGCCAAGAAAGTAAGCAGCGGATTGTCGGGCTGGTTATAATCAGAAATTTTCATGGGTTTGGCATTACCATGGCTAAACAGCTTATCAAATTTCTCTTTGCCTAGTGTTTTATATAGGGCGTAATAATGTCCGATCTGGCAAACCATGCCGCAATCGAGAAGCCCAAACTCCTGCTTTTCCACGACATTTTCTATTGCTTCGCTAGGCAGAATGCCCGCCTTGAGGATAATCTGCGCAAGGGCAAATCCTGAATGGAAGGTCAACGAGGGTACTAACACAAAAGAGTGAGGAGGAAAGGGGTGATAGAAAAAATTCCTCTCGCGGAAAAAATCCAAGCGCTGCTTTGCACTTTCTTTGGTTTTCGCAGCTTCTACCAGCATTTTGTAGTAGCTGTTTGGATAATAAATTCCCTTAGTCCATTGCGCGATATCGGATTTGCCTCTCTCCATTCTTTCGAAATTGTCTTTTGCGAT
This sequence comes from Parachlamydia sp., assembly GCA_021372155.1. Lineage (GTDB taxonomy): Bacteria > Chlamydiota > Chlamydiia > Chlamydiales > Parachlamydiaceae > JAJFUZ01. The sequence goes on from JAJFUZ010000288.1 coordinate 3,151, forward strand.
CTTTTGGACTGTTTGAGCGACAATTTCGCCCATTTGCTGGCGGAGCACGCTGAGCTTTGGATCGTCAGGAGTAGTCCGAGCCACACTATCTTCGTTGACTTCCAACATCTTATATGCTTTTTGGTGTGTAGGGACAACGTAACTGGCTGCTAACATAGTAAGCTCTTCTTTTTTTGGATTAAATTATCTTAATTATCGCAAAAAGTCAAATCAAATTTAGATAAAAACAAATCGGTTTTATTTTTAATTCAAAAATTTCATATAATATTAATTAAAGGGGGATTTTATGACAGAATCGATAATTAGAAGCGAACTAACAAGAGAGTTAGAACTTTTGAAGAGCGATACAGTGAAACAGCAGGCCGAAAGCAAATACCTTTCCCGATTTATCCGAAGTATTAAGCGAGAAGTCGGTCGGCTAAGCAATATCGTTTCTACCCGCACCTTCTCGACAGAGGAGCGAGTTTGCCATCTTGTAGACAGACAGATCAAAGAATTGGAACAAACCCTTCATCAACGCACCGATTCGGCCTATTTTTCAGGAAAATTGGGAGGCAAAGGATCTGTTTACATCCTGGACCTCAAAGGAGATCGCCAGTACCGCGAGGAAATCAAGCAAATCATTCCAAAAATAGATCAGTTGCTTTTCCTGCTGAGAGCAAAATCCACTCTAAAAAGGGAAAATAGAATCGCGGAACTGCATCAAAATCTCCAAACCCTATACAGGCAAAATGAGACTGTTTTAAAGCAGCACAACCAACATTCGCCGGCTACCGAGGAGAAAATTCCCAAACAGGAAAAAGGGAAGAAAATAAAAGAATCTGCTATTCCTGCCATATCAACGCGCCTTCCTAAAAAGGCGGATAGGCAGGACGTCAAACGTCGCGAAAGAAGTGCCAAGAGAGAAGAACATCGCCAGACGAAACAGTACATTGCCGGCAATCTCCCCGTTCTCATCCAGCTTGCCCTCGATAAGGGTGGAAAAGATCTCAAAAGAAACCTGAAAGCAAGAGGAGTTAATCTTGAATCCCATCTCGAAACTGATTTCACAAAATTAAACTCAGCCCAACTGTACAAAGTGACGAAGCGCATTATCTTTGAAATCTACGAAGCACACCCCCAAAACGACCCGGCATTCCAAGTCGTCAGGGATCTGGTAGCTGAGTTCGATCGCCGTCTTTTTAAAGAGGGCGCCTACAAGTCGCCAGGTTAGGTCACCGTTTCAGAACAAAGCGGCCACCCGCCATTAAGAAGTTGGTCACAGCGCCGCCATTGCGAAGATAATCCGCTCCTTTTGCGCCAAGTTCGACCAGCTTCCAGCCCGCTCCCGAGAGCTGTTGCATTCTCGCAGGATCATTGAAAGTGCCCGCTGCAATAGTCATCGTCTCGCTCGCTTTTCCAAAGAGGGTGCCGATGCCTCCAAGCGCAGGGCCTGCTGCAAGCGTTGCGACCTTGAAAGCCGCTGATCCGTAATTTCCGGCTGCAATATCCTTGTAGGCGTCAGCGCTTCTTGCGGCTACGCCGATGGCTGTGGCTGCTGTCCCTACAGCTGCAATCGCAGCGCCGCCAGCAGCGATGGGGACAACTAAGGGAGCTGTCGCAGCCGCGAGGCTAACGATGGCCGCCCCAGTCCCTACCCATTTGAGAGTGTCAAAAGCACTGTTTGTAGCCCTGTTTGCCGCCTTTTCCACTGTCGCGATTTGTGACCATTCATAAGGATTAGGAATTGGGCACATTTTCGCTGGACAGATAGGCAAATCCATCGTCACTATAACGGGTGCCGGTGTCGTCCCAACATTAAATGGAGGATTCAGAGAGCAGGTGGGCAGAGCTGCCCTTTCCAACCATTCTTTTGGTAACTCTAGAGGCCTGGCTAAGATCTGAGGGGTTTTTACGGCTTGTGCACCGACCGCAGCGAAAGTCTGCACACCATATGCAGCAGCAGTTCCAAGGGCTGTACCAAGAGCAACAGCTGCAATTGCAGATGCGCCCGCCTGCCAAGGGTGGTGCTTTGCCCAGGTAACAAGACCTGAGGGCGCCTCTTTCTCAGGTAAAATTTCAGACTTCAGTGGCTTTGCACTAATGGAAATGGTAGTTAAGGATGTATTTGACTTTTCAGAGATGTCGAATGCTTGCAGAAAGTTTAAATCCTCGCGAAGCATTGATTTTCGCTTGAGCTGTTCGGCTGTCAGTGTCGTCAGACGAACAGGAGGTTGAAGATCATGTGCCGGTTGCCATTCTTGTTTATTAATATAAACCATTTTAATCCTTTTTTTATATAATTATGTCAAAATAATTAAATAAAGTAAAGAATAAAAACATCTAATTATTGCTTTAATCTTTATGCATTGAGAGTGACGATGAGGTTAGATATTTTTAGTGGAATTTGCCGCTCAACCGCTCTCTTCGGTTTTAAACTTCTCTTTCTTTATTAAGCGGCAGTTTTCTCTTTTCTTTTAGGTTTTGTGTAGAAGTAATGGTCCGATCGTAAGTGGTCTTTCTGAAATGACCCATCGCTTCGGCAACTTCATTGAAATAGAGACAGCTTTTAACAATATCCTCAATCGTTTCGAACCGGTGTTTAGCTGGATCAAAATTCTGAAGGTGAAGGGCAAGATTATGTGACTCGACGGCATCTTTAGATTTTTGCAAAAAGGCTCTGGGAATCCTGTTATTGACCCAGATTTTATGCATCTCTTTCATAATTTTATCCTTTTGACTTTTTGGCATTCGGGATAAACGTCTGAGAATATTGAGGTCCTCTGCATCATCGTATGAGAGATTCAACGTTTCCGGATTTCTAGTTTTAAAAGTAGGTTTAAAAAACATATCTAACTTTAAAATCTTCTCTTTTAGACTTTTGAAAATTTGTCTATATGAAATTCCAAATGTCATTTGATCGATAAATTCGCCTGCGCCATCTGTTTTCACTAAGTATAAACTGTTTTGATCGTGTAAAATTGTTCTTAAATGCTCAAAGGAATTGTAGAGGGGGAACAATGTGAAAGTTCCATCTTGTCTTTGTTGCAGTAATAAAATGGCTGAATCACCGTATCCGTAATTTGATGTAATGATAGCAATATTTCCGATAAATAGATAATCATGAAAAGCTTTATCATTTTCACTCCTATCAAGATGCTCAAATGCTTGAATAGATCCATTCGCTCTATCCCAGATTTTAATGTTACCTTCCTGATCACCCGCGAAAAGTAGGTTTCCATTCCATTTGACTGATGTCACAGGGCTTTCAAAATCCACTTTTGCCGTTTTTTCTATAACGCCCTGTTCCGTCTTTCGCAAAATTTCAATAGATCTGGATCCCTCTTCGTTGATCGGAACGATGGCCAGCCATTCTCCGTCCCATGCAAAAAAATCAATGCGATTCTGAGTGCCGGGTTGGGTATTAGATAAACTATCATAGGGCAAATTGAATGAATTTAACGCCCATTTTTCATCTTCTCTTTTCTCCCACGCGTCGAGTCTATAAGGAACTTCACCATGTGTCCTGTAGATGACAACAAGCCGGTTGTCTTGCCAAGAGAAGTCTAAAACTTCGTCATCTGCTTTGGTTGCTAGCGTTTGACAGGGTGTCAACCCTCTTGCGTTAAGTTTCCAAATGGTTATCTTATCATCCTTCAAAGTTGCAAGAAATGTTCCATTCCATTGCCAATAAGAGTCCTCATTAACATCACTTAAAGCTTCTTGCGGAATCTGTTCCCGTTTTAATGTTGCCAGGCACTTTGCCTTCACAGTCCAGGGAGAAGGGGTAGTTGTGTCATGCTGGTTTTGCAAGCTCTGAAACAGCATCGGTGGAATGTAAAAAGTGGCTTCATGCAAAGTTGGTTTGAAAATCATTTTTTCGTAAGGCACAACTGACATTTCAGTCCCTTCCGTTAAGTCGTGAATAGCAGCCAAATCAAATCGACCATTTTGCAAGTCAGATAGCGCCCGATACTGTTGTTTAGCTGTTGAAGCTTCGACGTCGTGGCAGTTAAAGTTCCTTTGGCAAAGATGTTGCCAAAAAGCCGGCTCGGAAGTGAAACCATGAAGCAACCTGTTGACTAAAGAGACTGTTCTAATATCAGCAGTAGGTAAAAAGAATAAACATTGCTTCACAATCTCATTCGGCAGAAACTGTAATGTACCTAGTGAGAGTGGTCTTGAAATGGGTCTAAGATCATTCATAGCTACTATCTTTTATTTTTGATTTAATAATTTTATATAATAACACTTTAATAAATAAAGATCATTACAAATAATCATCCACTGCCGATACGAGCACCTGTATCTCAGGTTGGCGCTTAAATGGCCAACGCGCTATCATTTTGCCTGCACTCCTCCCGGACCACACATTTTACCTTGAGAAACAAAGATAATTGGAATATCTTATGATCCAATAAACAAATAGCGAGAGCAACCATGCAACCTGCAGAAATGAGAGTTTTTCACACAACAGCCGGGCTAGGATTTCAAGTAGCAGATCTTTCAAAATACACAGGGGTTGCTTCTAAGATGTTAAGAAATCAGAAACTTGCCGAATGGGTGAGAGACCAAAAACCTGAACGTCCTTTGTTGCGTTTTTTCAAGGAAAGTAGGTCTAAACAGGCATTTCCACCACCCTTCGTGACGGAATTTTTAGAAACTCTTCGAACTCTACTGAGCTCGGAAAAAAAAGATTCTTCTGCCGGGCTATTTGGTATGGGAATTGTGCAAGACGTGTCCAGATGAAGTTGAACAGCTTGTTCCTTTTCTTGGCGCTTGTCTGGATGAACATCGCCCGTTCGTTCATCTGACAGAAAAAGATCAGGAAACAATGGGGGAATATTTAGAGGATAAACTTGAGAATAATCCCTCTTTGTCAGATTCATTGCTTCGCTTGATTGCGACCTATTTATATCCTGATATTCTTGTAGATAGCATTCTTTCTGAACGGAAAAATCTAAGTACAAGATTAATTAAAGCTAAAATCGATATAACGGGAACATATTTTCAAGAGTGTGTTTCTCGGGGTTATATGCGAACTTTTACATTACCTTTACTTGAAACGGTGAAGGTAGATAATGATGAAACATTTAATTTATTGCTTTCTAATTTTGAAAAAAATGAACTTCGTCAAATGATTGATTGTGCTGAGGGAAAAAAAATCTATTCTGTGCGCAGTTCAAAATATCAAATATAAGAAGCTTTTAGCTCTATTTCAAAATGATGCCGATCTTAGCTTCAAAGATGCTGAGGGTCGAGCTTTATTAGATCATTATTTCCTTTCTGATAGACAAAAGTTTTCAGATGATCGAGCAAAAATGCTAGAGTTATTGTTGAATAATAAGCATGCTCAGTCAATATATGATTTTAGTGGTTATGACATATATTACAACGAATTGGATGTTATTAGAAAATCAGGAATAACAGCTCAATTGCCTGAAAAGATTATTTGTCAGGCGATATTTACTCTGGTAAATCGCCCGCCAAAGGGAGGGTCATACGTTACTGAAGCAATTTTAAACATAGTAGTACCTATTGCTGATCCCGATGCTGCGGTAGATAGAACAATTAGAGAAAGCCTATATTATAACGTTCAATATCACCACTGTCTGAAGTAATGTTGGAATCGGATCGACTAAAGATTCAGTGTCCGAGATTCTATCAGAAAGCGCGTCGCCTGCAGGCTCTCAATAGAATCTGGGACCTATTTTGTAATAACATCGACAGGCTTATCTAAATCTGATGCTGCTCTTCAAGACATCCCCTTGATGCGAGAAATTGCTGGTCGAACCTTTGGCGTCAAACCCTCCGTGACAGGGAAAACAGCTCTAGCCATGATTGATGCGGGGGCAAGCCGCCTTGGCACAAGCTCTGGAGTTGCCATTTTTTGGGGAGATCAGAGTCAAACAGTTACTAAAGTCATCAAAAATCGAATTCTTGAATCATTGGACTTTAAATACTTGGGTCGTATAATCATCCACAAGACATCCAGGAGGTGTCTATGAATTATTTAAAATCAATGATCATTCGAGATACATAAGGATTAATGTAATGTCAGTACGTTCAGTAGCTTCAGGTCCTGGGCTTTTTTCACCTGAGCCGACCTCCCAGGGTTCAGGGTGGACAACCCTCTCTGAAAAATTGCGATCGAAAATCTTCTTCCTGGCGGCCAGTGAGAGGAAGACGGACCTTGCTGCTTTTAGTCGAGTTTCCAGGCAATGGCGGGGTGATGCAAAACCTCTTTTAAATCTAGCGCGTCTACACCTGTTTGCCAATGCCCTCGCTTCTGTCCAACAGCCTCCTGCTTCTGTGTCGATACAAGAAGCGTCAAAGCGAATGGAATCCCTGTTGAAAAATCCCGACGCCAATCCTAAAAGCGCCTTTACGAATGAATGGCTGGCCATGACAAAAATCCCTGATCTAGGTAAAGCCAGTCCAGAGTTGTTCCAGAAATATCGTTTTGAAGATTTATGGGTATGCATCGCTATAGAGGCGCGAACTTATAAAAATGAACAGAAAATGTTTCAACTTGGATCAATTTATTTGGAAGCTGGTGCTTGCGATAAAGCTCAAGAAGTGGTTCGCCAAATGAAGGACTCCACTTATGGTGGGTTTCTTCCAACACTAATCTGCAACATTTTCAAGGAGTTAATTGGTTCAAATTCGAAAGAATGGGAAAAGGGCATGCAGTATCTCATCCAGCTTTCATTCTCAGAACAAGTCATGCAATATGCATATGTTCTCTTATTAAGAGACTTTGTGAAAGAAGGAAAACTCCCTCAGGCTGTAGAAATTTTGCAAAAGCTCAACGAAAATTCAATTGAAAGGGATAGCAGCTGGCTAACTGTCTTGGCTGAATTACTCATTAAAGCAGGAAGAGAAGATTTACTCCCAAAGGTTTTGTTGAAATTGAAAGGGCAATTTTATCCACACCATTTAAAGTATGTATTTGATACTTGGACAGATCCGCGTTGGCGTGTAAAACCACTCTCCGACAAAGAAATGCAGACTCTCACGGATCATTTTAAAGAGATATGTGTCCGTAATAATCACCCGAGAGCGCCTGAAAGCCTTCTTGATTGGGCAAATGTATTAATCGAATTTGGCAAATACACCATGGCATTTGATATTCTTACAAATTGCTCGTGTGAAGGACAATATTATAGCAGATCTAAAGAGAAGAATGAAACTGTGAGCAAGCTTGCGGACAAGTTGAATTGCGATACTAAATCCGTCCCGGGATATTCATTTACGCAGCGTTTAAAGCAGGTGGAATCAGCATTATCGCCTCATTGTGAAAATTCTCTAACAGATTAGCCGCGGTTTCGGCCATCATCCGTGTATTGCAAACAGACTTATCGTTTCAATCTCTCTGCATTGAGCGTGACAATGAGACTGCTCGCCACCATGGCACCTGCGGCAAAGAGTGGGGATAGCATCCCCATGGCAGCCAGAGGAATGCCCATGACATTATAGAAAAAGGCCCAGAAAAGATTCTGCCGGACGATGCGTCGTCCTTTCTGACCCAACTGCCGCATGACGGGAAGAATCTCCAGACGATCTGTCATCAGGAGAAAGTCGGAGACATGGATTGAGATATCTGCGCCGCTGACAACCGAGATTCCAATGTGGGAAGATGTCAGGGCGGGAGCATCGTTGATGCCATCTCCAACCATGCAGACAATTTTCCCCTTCTCGCGCTCTTCTTGCAGATATTCGCGCTTCTGCAAGGGGGTTGATCTGCTGCGCCATGTGCGAAAGCCGCATTGCGTCGCAACGGCGGCAACGGGGGCCTCCCCATCGCCAGAAAGAAGCACACAGGATGCGGGAGAGAGTCTCTGCAAGAGTTCGGGAATTCCCTTTCGGACGGTATCGTCCAGCGACAATTCCGCGACCAGGTGGCCATTGTGGGCAAAGAGCAGGGTCGAAGCCTGGCTTCGCTCCTTTTCTGGAACAGCGATTCCTTTTTCCTTCAGAAATGTGTCAGATCCGAGGAGAATGCTATCGGAATGCAATCGGCCGCAGAGCCCCTTTCCAATAACCTCTTCACTACTGTTTAGAGGGATAGGAGCCTCGTTGATGGCATCATGGATAGCTCGAAAGACCGTAACAGCCATCGGATAGTTTGAGCGTGCTGACTTTTGCCGATGAGGTTGGCATGGAGCGCATCGCGGAATTGCTGCAGGCCACGTTAGAAGAAGAGATCAACGCGGATAAAAAACTCACGAAACTGGCTCAGGGAGGAATCCTTTCATCTGGAATTAACCAGATGGCACATCGCTGAAGTTCTTGAATGACGACAGGTGGGCAACCACTTGCCGCTTCACCGACTCTCTCTAATCGACGATCAATCCTTCAGTGCGAAAGGCGGTGATCAACCTGTTTGATTTCGATTGCCCTTGCTAGGACATTCTCCTCCTTGATCTCAAAACCGGATTGAAAAAATAAGCCTCGAAGTGTGTTTACAATTAATAAACAACTTAAGTAGTCTGATAGAAAATCGAGACCACAAAATCCTTTGAATAAGGGGCTCTATGTCTTTTCAATACGGATTCAATTACAACGGAACAACCGGGACTTATCAATATGGGGCGAGGTTCGTCATTCCGCCACAATACATGAAAGTCGAGTATACACAGACTCTTTGTGATATCTCGAACACGACAACAGCAGAGATCCTGAACAACACTGCCCTACAGACAAAATTAATAAACCTCTTGAGTGATCTAAACCCAAGCGACAGCAGATGGAGCAATAAAAACCATACGTTTGTCCAATTGGGCCTGATGTTTGCTAGTGAATATATCGCCATGAAGCTGATCCGGGATGGGGGTGATATCCGCCAGCGTGCATTCGATAAAAAGAATACCCTGCACTTTGCGGCGATGAGGGGCTTTGGACAGGTTGTACAGCATATCTTAAACAATGACCCAATACAAAAAACTGAAAAAGATGCTGATGGGCATACACCATTCTTTTATGCCGCACAAAATGGGCATCATGACCTGTTTGAACGTTTGTATGCAGAGGATCCGATTGACCAATTAGGGCCTCACGATATGACCCCTTTTCTTGTTGCATGCCTGACTGGGAATAAGCAGGGTGTAGAATTTTGCCTGTCAAAAAGAGCCAATGTTTTAAGCGTAACATCTGAAGGAAATAGTGGCCTTCACCTGGCTGCAAGGAAAGGCAATGCGGCATTTATCGCCTTCCTTTTAAAGCTGGGAATCCCCCAAGGCCAAACCAACAAAGCCGGGCTTACTCCCATTCAAATAGCTTTTGAAGAGGGGAATGAAGCGGCTTGGAAAGTCTTCAATCCTGGCTTGTCTTTGCCCGCTTCTTTTAAGAAACCCTTAACTCCAAGGGAAGCTGCCGAAAGAGGGGATATCGTTCGATTGCAACAGCTTATAGGTAGTGGATTTAATCCCAATGAAGTCTTCCCGTTAAATAATTCACTCGAAGGGACTCTACTGCTTTTTGCAACAAATGCAGGTCATGCAGGGGTTGTGGAATTGCTCCTGGCATACCAACCCGAGAAAAGGTGGGCGCAAATGTGCTATGAACAATCTTTATCAGGCAATTCTTTACCACTCATGAAACTTCTTTTTAACTATGTCGTTAAAGATACGCCTATTAATACCCTGTTCAATACTTCTCATCGACGCGCCTTAGAAGTAGTGCTGGAAAATCGCTATCCAGAAGCAAGACTCCTTTTTGTGAACTTCTTATTGGAGCAAAGTCCACCCCCTGATTTAAAACTACTAAGCCATAGCGGCCATTCCACACTCTTTACAGCCATTACGAAAGATTTAGCCCTCGCGAAAATTCTCTACGACAAAGGTGCTCGTTTAACAGAACGAGAAACCCACGATTTATCTAAAAGTGGGCTTCATGCTTCTTTGCAAAGTGCAGGCATACTACCTGAAGTGAGCGGCTTAACAAACGCGGAAAGCAAAGAAGAAAAATGTACCGTTTCTTAAAAATTGATCCAGAAACCAGCCAGCACTTTTCTGCCGGCCAGTTGGTTTAATATAAAAAATCGAATTTCATCCCGCCTATAGCTGAAACTCTAGTCTTTATTGCCCATACCCAAATGTTATAATTTTTATGACTTTTGTGCTATAAACCTTTTTTCTACACCAACGTCATAAAAATCATAACTTTCTGGCTGTTTAAAAAGTCTTGATGGCAATCGTGGCAATGAGCACATGCAAAGCCATGTGCTAAGATGCCGTATTAAAGATATTGTTTGAATACTTTGTCCACGTAGAAAGGGACAGGTTGTTCACTCTTTTTGTGCCACTTTTAACCTCAAGCATGGATAGGTGGCTTTGGAATAACCAGGTGTTTCTAGTCAATAGGACATTTCTATTTAGCACCAACAGTATAAAAGACGCGAACTTATCGTTTCAATCTCTCTGCATTGAGCGTGACAATGAGGCTGCTCGCCACCATGGCACCTGCGGCAAAGAGTGGGGATAGCATCCCCATGGCTGCCAGAGGAATGCCCATGACATTATAAAAAAAGGCCCAGAAAAGATTCTGCCGTATGATGCGCCGTCCCCTCTGACCCAACTGCCGCATAACCGGGAGAATCTCCAGACGATCTGTCGTCAGAAGGAAGTCGGAGACATGGATCGAGATATCAGCGGCACTGACAACCGAGATTCCGATATGGGCAGATGTCAGGGCGGGAGCGTCGTTGATGCCATCTCCGACCATGCAGACAATTTTCCCCTTCTCACGCTCTTCTTGCAGATATTCGCGCTTCTGCAAGGGGGTCGCCCTACTGTGCCAAGCGCGAAAACCGCATTGGGTCGCAATGGCGGCGACGGGTGCCTCTCCATCGCCTGAAAGAAGCACACAGGATGTGGGGAAAAGTCTCTGCAAAAGTTCAGGAATTCCCTTGCGGACTGTATCGCCCAGCGACAATTCCGCGACCAGGTGGCCATTGTGGGCAAAGAGCAGGGTCGATGCTTGGCTTCGCTCTTTTTCAGGTACAACGATTCCTTTTTCCTTCAGGAATGTGTCAGAGCCGAGGAGAATGCTATCGGAATGCGACCGGCCGCAGAGCCCCTTTCCGATAACCTCTTCACTACTATCTAGAGGGATAGGAGCCTCCTGAATAGCACCGAAGACTGCGACAGCCATTGGATGGTTGGAGCGAGCTGTGAGGGCTTTTAAGAGAGCCATCTGCCTGGATGAGAGCTTTTCCAATCCATCCAGAAGGGCAAATTTGCCATGGGTGACTGTTCCCGTTTTATCAAACGCGAAGAGATCCTCTTTTCCAAGGTGCTGCAGGGCACCTCGGTTCCTCACAATAACGCCAAGATTGGCCAGACGGTTCATGAGATGCGCTTCCGCAAGAGGAGCGGCAATCCCAATGGCGCAGGGGCAAGAGATCAGCAGGACTGCAACAGCGCGAAGAATGGCCGTCTGAAGGCTCATCTCGAATAGGAGCGTTCCCATAACTGTAGCTAATGCAGCAACGAGTACGAGCGGCACAAACCAGCGCACAATCCTGTCTGCGAGTCTCACATATTGACTTTTAACCCCGATCTCCTGCTCGACGCTCGCGATGATGGATTGCAGAGCAGACTCTTCGGGCGTCGTGGCAACGCGATAGGCCAACCATCCATGGAGGAGAATCGTCCCTCCAAGTAAGCGGGAACCGATCTTTTTTTCAACAGGCAGCGCTTCGCCGGTCATCAGCGATTCATTGCAGCTTCCCTGCCCCTCTACCACAAGGCCATCCAGAACGAGTTTTTCTCCAGCCATGGCTATGAGAATATCGCCGGGATGAATCTCTTTGATGGACACAAAAGCCATCGAACCATCATCGAAACGCTTGCGCCCACGGCGTGGAAGCGCGCGAGCCAGTCGAAAAAGCGTCTCTTTGGCTGAGAACTTGGCTTTTGACTCGATCATCCGGCCCAGCAGCACAAAGGCGACCACAACGGTCATGGAGTCAAAATAGACGCGCGTTCCGCCCATCAGAAGCTCTGCAAGGGAGAGACCAAAGGCAGAAACGACACCCAGTACCACTAGAGCTTCCATGCCCCAGATGCCCACCTTAAGGCCATTCCAGAAGCGTTGCAAAATGGGCCAAGCGCTGTAGGTGACTACGGGAAGGGAGATGGCGCAGGAGACCCAGGCAAAAAATGCTCCTACGCCTTCGTCGTCGACATGAAAATAGGTCGCATAGAGAGGATAGGCGAACATCATGACGTTGAGCGCACAAAAAGCCGCGATGATGAAACGCAGAGTGAGCTCCCTGCTGACCGCCTTCTGTCCGCCATCCTGCAGGAATGTGGGCCTGTATCCCATGTCAGCGATCTTTTGGAGTAGAGTCTCTTTGGAAATGAGGCGTGGAGCAAATTCGATCGAGGCCAGATCTGTCGCATAGTCGACGAGGCAGTTGCGCACCCCTCTTTCCTGCATCAAGACAAGGCGGATCACTTCGGCGCACGAGGGGCACCACATCTCCCCAATTTCCAGATGAAGCTTTTCCCATTCGGTGCCCATCTGCTCCCCTTTGGAAAGGCGCAGCTGTTCCAGAAGGTGGGGATTGGAGATCAAACCGCTCTGCAGCGCTTGCTTAAAGACAGGGTGATCCTGGAAGTTGTCGATCTGGTTCTTTGCGTCCAGGATTTTGTAAACGGCGTGACAACCTGCGCAGCAAAAGCCGAGTTCTCCATCTAGGATGGGCTGCACAGGCAGGTCGTGAGAACAGAGTGCGCACAAAGCTACAGTAGTTTTTACTGTGGTTGTCATGGAAATTTAAGCCCGCATTCGCTATAATATGATTGAATACCATAAGGAATTAGACAAAATTTGGCTATGAAGCTTCCTCTCGCCTACTACGGCAACCCCATTTTAAGAAAAAAGGCCGCCCAGGTCGAAGAGATCAATGCGGATATCCGCAAGCTGATCCAGGACATGATTGAGACCCTCGACGCTGAAGATGGCATCGGTCTTGCCGCCCCGCAGGTGCATCGCTCCGTGGCGATCTTTTTAGTGCGCCAGCCGATTTTTGAGCGCGACCGCCGCACCTGGAAACCTGGAGAACTGCATATCTTCATCAATCCTAAAATCATCGCCTACAGCGACGAGCAATGGGAAAACGACGAGGCCTGCCTGTCGATTCCAGGGATCGCGGGAATCGTTTCGCGCCCCGTCAAGATTGCCGTCGAGACCACCGATTTGGAAGGCAATCGCATCACTAAAGAATTTTCAGGCATGGAAGCGCGCATTGTGATGCATGAGAACGACCACATCAACGGCGTTCTCTTCATCGACCGCGTCAAAGGCAAAGAGAGGCATGAGATGGATGCCCGCCTGCGCGAAATCAAAAAGAAGTATCACTCAAAATAAGCAGCAGCGAGAGCTGCTGCTACATATGTGGCCTAAGCGTTATAGTCCACGCGATCCATAGTAAAGTCCGGCGCATTCGAGGCTTTGGAACGGGCTAACGCAGCTGTCCAGAGAGAGAGCAGCACGCAGGAAATTAAAAAAATCACAGCCAGCCAGGCCGTGAATTTCTTCAACACATCCGCCGTCGACGCTCCAAAGAGAGATTCTCCGCCTTCGCCGCCAAATGAGGCTCCGAGGCCCGTACTTTTGCTCTCCTGAATAAGCACAACGAAACAGAGAACAAAGCAGAGGAGGAGTAAGAGAGTGATCAAAAAGAAGTAGAGAAAGGTCATCATGTTGATACCGAACTTGGATTAAAAGATCTATTTTCCGCTAAATGGACAATTTTGGCAAAGCTTTCTACAGAAAGCGATGCTGTCCCGACTAAAAAACCATCGACATTTGGCTGTGCAATCAGCGCCTGCGCATTGTCGAGCTTGACCGAACCGCCATACAGGATCGGAATGCGCTCGGCTTCATCGCTAAACAGCGCATTCAGCTCTGCGCGGCAAATGCGATGGGCTTCGCAGGTCATCTCCGGCGTTGCTGCTTGGAGCGATCCGATGGCCCAGGCTGGCTCATAGGCCACGATCAGCCGTGCCGCATGCATGCGATCCACACCAGCTAATCCCTCATGGATCTGACGGCGCAATACCTCTTCGGTTAACCCCTGCTCGCGCTCGCTTTGGGTCTCGCCTGCGCACAGGATGGGCTGCAATCCATCAGCTAAAGCTCGTTTCACTTTCCGGTTGATAAAGTCATCCCTTTCATGAAAGAGCCTTCGCCGCTCAGAATGGCCGAGGATCACAAAGCGCGCGCCGGCTTCTTTGAGCATCCTGGCTGAGATTTCGCCCGTTATGGCTCCCTCTTCGGCATCGTTCATATTCTGCGCCCCGATGACGATCGCGCTCTCTTTGGCCAGGTCAGCCATCGTCTTAATGGCAGTAAAGGGCACAGCCAGATAGACGTAAAGGCGGCTTCCGCGCACCAACGGCTCAAAAACCTTGAAGTAGAGCGCCGCCTCTTCAATCGTTTTATACATTTTCCAGTTGCCGGCAATGACCAGTGGACGCAAAGGATGTTTCATGGCCATAAAGGATAGCAAAAATTTCAGGAAAATTCAACGTAAATTTCTTTGTTTTATCAGCATGCCAAAATAGGATTGATTTGATACAATGTATTCAATTTAGTTTGGGATTAATGGATGCATGCCGTACAGAGCAGCTTGAGAAAATCCTGTGACAGTAGCGCTTTACCTTTAAGCGGCGATGTTCCAGGCGCCAGCGCGATCAAAGAGACCGTGAAAAAAATTTTGCTCGATGTGCCGCTGGGCAAACCCGACCCGAAAGTGTGTCTGACTAACCCTCGCTGCGATCAACGCCCCCGGATTGTTCAACTGGGGCAGAAAGGGGACACTTGCGGCTATTACGCCTTAAACATGCTGCGCCCACGCTATCGCCAGATAGGGTGCGACACCCGCTTTCCTCAGGAGCGCGATTTTGAGCAACTCTGCTCCAAACGCAGAAAAGTCCGAACAGAACTGGACGAGGAGTGCGTGGAAGCCAGAGAAATCATCAAAGGTTTTAGTCCTACTCAAGAAGGAGCCAGCAAATGGATGGCATCCAACAAACATTTCCTTACCCACCCTAAAGCAAAGCAAGATGGAATCGAAAAGGTTTTTGCATTCCTAGAAGCCTTCTGCAAGCAGAAAGCAATCGGAGATTTAAATCAATTTCTCGACCAGCGCCACACGCAAAAACGCCTGGAAACCGATCTCGCCTTTTTGAAAGCAAGAGACATGGATCCCGAAAGGGAATATGAGAAGATGAAGGCCTTTTTCCCGAAAGCCTGGAAGTCAAATTCCGAAAAGGAGAAGATGCTCTTTTGCAACCAGGTGGCCTTTCGCGCCACGTATCAAGGTCTTGGCTTCAAAGAATCACCCTGGCATCCCAGCCAACCCATCGGCAAACTCATCGAAACGCTCCAAGCGGTGGGACCTCAGATCGCCTTTGGCTACTTTGGCAAGATTTGCTATGTCCAGCCGCCCAAGCCCTGGAAAGTCGTCGAGGGCCATTCTGTCTTGGGATGGACCAAGCAGAACAACCAGCAAAAACCTGGCAGGCGGTTGCATGTTGTCACCCTGATCGGCGCATCAGAGGAGGATGGGGGTGTCGTCTATTTTGTCGATCCGGCCGATGAAAGCAGCCCGGAAAAGGCGCGCCCCATTTATGTCATGTCGTACAACAGGCTAATTATGGAAATTGCCGATATGTGTCAGATTAAACCCATCGCTAATGATGGCAGCCCTGCGCGCAATACCGATGGGTCTCTAAAGCTTACCTCGAATCCTTACGCAGTCTACCATCCGCACTTTCAGCGTCTTCTCTGCTGATCATAAGCCTGCGCAAACCAGGCCGAGTGGCCGCTGATTTTCTGATAATAAAAATGCTCTTCGAAGTCTTTGTAAGTCGGCAGGCGGGAACCAGGAGGCAAAATCCCCTTTTGAATCCCTTCTTCCGCTATTGCGGCTGCTTTTTTTGAATTTTGGTACTCGATGTACTCCATCGACTCAACATATTTTTCTCGTGATATCTGTCCTGTGCATGCCTGATGGTCGAGCTGATCCATTTTGCTGTCGGCAAGGGCGTTATGCAGCTCAAAGATAATCGAACCGATGAGTTGCCCTTCCGAGACACGCGAAGAGAGATGGACGCCAATGGAGCGGTTCAGCCTGTCCCAAAAGGCTCCAAACTGATCGCTCAAGGCATGGTTTTCGACCGTGATGCGGATGGGACCCTGCCGCTGGATCTCAATAATCAAATCCCGGGCGCTGGGAAGTTTCAGGATCTTGTTCAGACATTTTTGGAGGCGCGGATCGCAAGGAACTTCATGAAGCTTTAGATTTGCAGCATGACCTGCCTGCATCTGGCCAAATACAAGGATGCAAAAAATAGCAAGCATTGACTTTTTCATATAGTTCCTTTGGTGAGAGGCAGGTAATGCTAACACAAAGGAACAGAATCTAGCAAGCAATCAATACAATAGCTTCCTACTCCCCAGGATCAAAATGTCCAGTCAGAACTTTGCCTATAGGAAAAATATTCCCACATCCTTGATTATAATCAGTTATTGCCTGTACATTATTATGATCAGTTTAATAAAAGCTCCTACATAACCGCTCGCATCAACTTACTATTAATTTCAATTAATTGATTTTTTTATAAACATAACATGCAACCTCAAAAAAAGGACCATAAATAATTATACAATTAAAACAGCAGTCAAAAAACCTCATTTTATCACTAAGCATTTTTTCATCATCGAAAAACGTGTAAATGTTCACCACCGCAACCCTTTCCTGGGTGAGCGAGACGTGCAAGATGGTCAGATTGCGCGTCGCAGCCTCCCAGGAAAGGGAAGGGGTGGTGAACATTTACAACAACAGTGGAATCTCTTATACTCGCCGCATGTCCGCTTCTCCCCCGATTCTCTCCGTCACGCAGGTAACGCAAGCGATCAAGTTTTGCCTGGAATCGACCTTTCCGATGATCTGGCTGCAAGGCGAGGTCAGCAATTGCAAGCTGCATACTTCCGGGCATCTCTACTTTTCTCTAAAAGATGCTGGTGCGCAGATCGGTGCGGTCATGTATCGAGCCGACGCAGCTGCGAT
>JAJFUZ010000292.1 GCA_021372155.1 Parachlamydia sp.
ACTCTGTCCGCTTGTTGTTTCCTGTTCATTTTCGCGGTTCTTTTTGTGACATCAAACCTTCGCTAAGGAGACATCAGGAATGGATGAACTGTATGCAGAGAGCTTTTTTACCGCTTCAGGCACACTTGTCAAGAAAGAGAGTCCGAAACCCCTGTTTCAGGAGCCTGTTCGGGAAGTTAAAAAGGAAAACATTCCCAAGCTTCCTGTGCAGGCCCCTGTTGAAAAAGCGCCTGTTGAAAAATCACTAGAGAGCTACGAAACAGTCAATCAGATGAACTTTTATCTCGACCAGCTCGAAAAAGAGCTCTTCCAGGCATTTGAAAACAGCTCTGACTTTCGGTTTATTATCGCCAAGATCAGAGATAAACTTCGGGAAAAAAAGACACAGGGCATTTACGAGCTTCTGACGGATCTGGAAGAGCTGATGGAGCTCTCGTGATTGTGTATAGGATGCATAATTCGATTGCCCGATATTCTTTTTTTCTGCATGCTGTCCCCTTCGAACCCAGATGAGGTAGTCGATATGAAATATTTACTTAGCGTTCTCTTTTTCCTCGTATGTGGGTCTTCTGTCATCCATTCCCAAGAATGCGGATTTTATCAACCAGACACAGGATTTCTCTCTTCGATTGGATCACTATCCCATCCCGGTGAGACTTCTGGATCCATCCAGTTCGAAATCGGTTATGCCCTGGGCAAGTTTATTGGGATCAAAAAAAGCTACGCAGAAATAGGATTGCTTATCGCACCTGAGCCCATCAGCTATTACCAGCCGCTTGCCGATTTTAAAATCTACCGATTCACCAATGGCCGCTGGGCCTCTAGCATGGGCATAGGGGCTCGCTGGTGGGATTCTTGTTCTCGCATATGGGGTGCCAATCTCTTTTTTGATCATTTACAGGGCAGCCTAGGCAATTTTAACCGCTTTGGCGCAGGCCTGGAATTGTTTACAGATCTTGTGGACCTCCGTCTGAACGCGTATCTTCCCTTTTCGAGTGAGAAGTCGCGCGATGGAATCGAGAATTGGGACCCCTTTCGTGAAACTGAGAACGTTTTTTGGGGTCTCGATTTTGAAGCTGGCCGAAGATGGTGTCTGGGGTACAACCTAGTGGCGGAGTTGGCTGCAGGGCCTTACTATTATCATCACAAAGATGTCAAAAGCATTTATGGCGCCATGGTCCGAGCAGAGCTCTTCTATCTGCGCTACTTTTCCCTCGAATGCCGTGTCAGCGATGACAATCTTTATAAGGCCAATTTCCAAGCCAAAATCACCCTAACATTGCCTCTATTCGAGCTTTTCTGCTCCAAAGAACAGACTTGTAATCCGATCACTCAGCCCATTCAGCGTACAGGGGTTATGTTCACTAAGCACGAATCCGTATGGGTCAAGAAACAAAATTAAAAGGAATAGGAGAAACTTATGAAACAGAAACTGCTTTTGCTTACCGGATGCGCCCTTCTGCTTCTGCCCAGTACATTGCCCGCTAAGTCTCCTAAAGGACAACACCCGGATCATGTAGAACCCAAAGTGCTTGTTGATCAGGCGAAAAAAGAGCTTCAAAAAGAGATCCAAACGGTCCGTCAAGAGGTGGAGAAGGTTCGGAAAGAACTCAATGGCGTTCGGCAAGAGGTGGGTGTCGTTGGGAAAGAGGTGGGTGTGGTTCGGCAAGAGGTGGGTGTGATTCAACAAGAAGTTGATGTCGTTCAGCAAGAAGTGGATGTCGTTCGGCAAGATGTGGGGGTGGTTCGGCAGGATGTTGTTGGGATTAAAAATGGATTAATCCGAGCACATGCCTATAGTTTTTTGAAAGATAGACCTGTAACAGTGAAAGATAGGGATCCAATTCCCTTTACGTCAAATGAACTTAGGGATAGTCCTATTCTTTGCCACGATGGAGCCTTCATTTTGCCATACAATGGCACTTACATCGTAAACTTTGGTGTTATTACACAGGGAGAAATTCCAGCCTATTTTGAACTGCAACAAACTGATAAATCTGTTTCTGCTGGTAAAGCTGTTACAGGAGGAAAGCTGTTTACAGCTATTTATGAAAGCTCATATGGCATAGGTTCTCTTGTCGTAATGATTTCAGCTGACGCAGGAGATCAGTTAAAGATTGTCAATGTGACTGGACAAAAAGTCACATTTTCGGAAAAATCAAATGCACCCGCTTATATCACAATACTTCATGTCCAGCACTAATTCTAGGGAGAGAGATTTTATTTCTTATCTTTCTGCGCAATCGCTTTTGCTGCAATCGCTTTCCCATTGTTTATAAGATTTTGTTTCCAGTCCCCATAAACACGCATAGTGTCGTTAACTCGGGGTGGAAGACCTATGCAGATCATAATGAGTCCGACTGAGACTTGAATGATGCCTGACGGTGCGGTACAGCTAATACGATACATCGTCATGCTTCCAAAGATTACAGCAAGTATTCCAAAAATTCCTAAAACTGAAGCTGCAATAAAGTGAGCAAGGCCTACAAAAGCATTGTTATGAGGCCGAGGTCCGACATCTCTAAGTGGTACAAGTTTAGAAGAGATCGAAGATGATGAAATAATATTCATAGCATTACAAAAGTTAACAGTATTGGCACCAAGTTACGATAGATTGCAAATCACATCGTTTGCAATGTTGTTGGTAATTAGTTATCATGTTTTTTTGCTTCCTGTGCAGCTTTCGTTGCTATTAGTACAGCTATAGCACGCCAATTTCCTGAATTGTAGTAAGCTGTTTTTATTTCTTTTATGGCTTTATTTACTATTGGTCTTAGCTGATTTTCTTTGTTTTTGTTTTTAGCGATATCATTAATATATGATATTTTAGAAACTATGCTTAAATCTTTCGACAGATTTTGCCAAATTTTATGGCATTTTTTTGCAGCAAGAATCCAGAGAGGCACAGTGCTGAATAATATCCCTCCTATGCCAGCTAGCATCAAACCTGAAGGAGCTAACCAACTAACTTGAGACAAAATTCTATAACCAACAATGCCAAGACGTATTCCGCCTACAGTACCTACAAATCCTAACACCAATGAAGGTAGATAGATGAAAATACCAAACACATATTTTTTGAATTGTAATTCAATTTTTGAAGGATAAATTGCATTAAGATTTTCCTGCCCTGCTTCTTGTAGCACAGCTGGAGTTAAAGCTGCTTGTAATGGTGCTAAAGCTGCTTGTACGATTTGAGTTATTGCTGCGATTAGATCTTGGTTTATTGCTTGAGCTGCTGGTGCCTGTCCGCCTGCTGGTCCTGCCTGTCCGCCTGCTGCACCTGGCACTGCTGCTGGTGGTTGTCCTGCTCCTACTGGTCCTGTCATATTACTTCTCCAATGAGTTTTGCTTTGTGTAAAGCACTTTAATTCAATGAAAATAATGTTGCAAGCGTTATCAATGCGTGCTCTCTATCTCGGCACTTTTTCAGAGTATTTGTTAGAACTACTTGTTGCGTTTTATCCGAATTCGCGCAAGCAGCTTGTTGTAGAAGGATTTGAGCACCCTTCCCAGCCAGAAAATTGGGCTTAAAACAAATCCAAAAAATCCAATCGAGGTTGGGTCTTCTGGTGGAATGCTCGGGGCTGCTGGCGTTGGTTGAGCTTGTGGTGCAGCATGTGGGACATTCCCAGCTTCGCCTACTGGTCCAGCAATTGGAGTAGGAGTAACTTTCGGAGCATTTGTGGTTGGTGGCAAAACAGCAGCAGGAGGAGTGTTTGGAGGTACCTGAACAGCAGGTGCTGCTGGAGCTGCGGGTGCGTCAATTTTCAGAATCTGTTGGGGTGTAATTGCAGGTGCGGGAGCTACTTGATTGGATGGCACTTTGACTACTCGATCGAGTTCCAGCTTTGCACCTGTAGGTTTAAGAGTATTGCTGCGAAAGGCAAGTGGATGGTTAGGATCTGTATAAGATAGAGCTGGCGAAAGGGCTGCTGGTTTAGCAGGAATCACCCGCGGTTGTGGAAGGGGTGAATTTGCTCGATTAGATGCTGTGGTGGGAGCAACTGATGGTAGGGCGCCTTTCCCGGTTGCTTGTCTTGCCGGAGACACGGGACGTGCTGGTGGATGTGCTGCGGGGGCAGAGCTTTGTTGTGGTGCATGATTGGATAAAGCTCGCCCTTGGGCTACACTGTGGGCGGCATTGTCAGATGCTTGTTTGGCGAGGGCGTCCTGAGGAGCAGGGGTGGGAGCAGGGAGGGGGGCTACGTGGCCTGCGCCAGCGTTAAGCGCACGATCTGCTGTAGGTGACACTTGGGTTGCCGTATCGACTGGTGGTTTTGCTAGAGGTGACTGATAAGCCGGAAGAGGTGCTGCTCCAGAGGGAAGGCTAGGCATGTTATGTGGTGCAGTTTGCTCTGGTGCTGCTCTTTCGGATGGTTGTTTTGGCAGAGCGTAAGAAGCTGGGGGAGGTACTGCTGTAGGAGCATCGCTAGGTGTGTTATTGGCTGCCGCTGGCACTTGGGCTGCTCTCTCGGAAACTTGTGCTAAGGGTGCAGCCTGTGGAGTATGAGTGGGTGCAACTGGCTGTCTGACAGTTTCTGGAGGGGTTGCTTCAGTGGGTGTTCGATTCAAAGTTGCTTGAGGGGCTGGTTGAATAGAATCTGTTTGCTGGGTCTGCGCCACGTCCTGAGTAGTAGCGTCCGCCTCGCCAGGGGGTGGTAGTGCACGGCTTTGAGGGGGAACTGGAGGAGGAGGCAAAGGTTTTTCAGGGGGTTTGCGTGGAGCAGGATCAATTAGAGATGGTCCAGGAGAGGGGGGAGCCACCGGTTTGGTGGGGACTGCATCCTTAAAAGCTTTTACTAACTCTGGGACGATAGGATAGTAAGAATCGAGATTTGCATGTTCCAATCTACCTTTCACTTCGATATCGCGAACCTGTTTGTTGCATTCTTGCGCCAACGTGAAAATTGCATAGCGCGGCTCAAAACATTTATCTAAATAATCGGCACAAAGCGAAAGAAAATCAACCAATTGCTCCGATTTATCATTCCAGATTGCAATCTGGGCAAGAGCTTTAGTGACACTCTCATGGTATTCAGCCATAGCTTTAAATAGTGTATCTGCATCTTCGGGTAATTTATCTCCTCTCTTCTTCTCGGGGTTCAAATCTTCAGCGAACTTAACAAATACACCTTTCAACTCGCTTTTATCAGCAAATAGTTCATCAATCCTTTTACATGCGGCCAAAAGAAATGTGTAATTTCCGGAGAATATGCTTCGGCAATCTTCGATAAATTTATCCACAAATGCGGTAACATCTTCCCGATGCCGCCTAGATTTATCTTTGTAACTTCTGATCGCTTCATCGAACTCTTCTTTGTATTTTTTTTCTCTGGCTGCTTGCTTTTCTTGTACGGTTTTGAACGACTTTTCTTTCTTATTCAATAGTTTATCAAAAAATCTCTGCATTTTTTCACTGGATCCCGC
Organism: Parachlamydia sp.; assembly: GCA_021372155.1. GTDB lineage: Bacteria > Chlamydiota > Chlamydiia > Chlamydiales > Parachlamydiaceae > JAJFUZ01. Next base: position 5,431 of record JAJFUZ010000292.1, read on the forward strand.
AGTAATGACCCTGCCATTGTAAGCACTGCATTCAGGATATTGTGTTTTCAGCGCTCGAAGGAGATCTTGATGAGTGATGTCTTTATCTTGAAATTTTGCGATCAAATACTTTTTGACCTGTTCGGCTTGAGTCGGCTGATCTGGATATAGGGTGCTCGCCATGCGTGCAAAATTATGTATCATGAAATCGTGAGTGATACGATACTGGTCAAGGAGTCTAGCCTCGCCAGTTTTGCCAAACAGAGTCATGCATGTCGCACCTGTCTTAACCTTATCAATGGTTGTAAATGTATGATTTTCGAATTTGTAAACCTGATCCGCTGTTGTCATAGTTGAGAAATAGTGAGTTAGATTATGACCTTCAAAATCTCTGAGAGCTTTGTGCAAAAGGTCTGAATTGGTGCGATAAATCGCAAAAACCAGAATTCTTCCAAGGGGTTCCATAGGATAACCTGCCATTAAATTTGTGAAATTCAGAAAATTAGCAAGTTGGCAGATTTTGCGCAAGAGCCTATTCTCTGGATATGAAACTTCAGCCAAGATCTTTTGCAAATCCGGAGAAAAGCAATATTTTCAGGGGGAGTTTATTTTCGCCGATTCGACAGTAGCCTAAGTGTGAGACGGGGGAGAGGCGGGCAATTTCGCGATTGTTTTTGATGCAGAGAATGACGCGGAAATGAATGGATGTTCTGCTGAGAAGGGGAAAAATCACCTTTTTCAAACGGTTTTTGACTTCAAGCGGCCAGGGCACAAGCTGGTCTGTCAACGTATATTCGCCTGTCAGAGTAAATTTGAAGTTGGGGATGGCCTGCTCAATTTTTTTGCCAAGGAAGGTATCCACACCCAGGCGGGATTTGCCCAAGGTATTGGAGGAGCTCTTCTCTTGAAATAACTTTGGGGCTTTCTCGGCTTTGACGATCAATTCGGGAAAACAGATCTGAAACAGATGCCAGAGAGTGCTGGTGCTGTTCAGATCCAATAGGGTGAGGTAGTGGCCCTGAGTTTCTGTCCAATCGCTGAAAAAGATGCCGTTGGTTTCAGGCATGCTCATGGCTAAGAGGTTCTTGATGAGATGGTGATCGAAATAGCTCAGATAGCGTGTAAAGAGGACTGGATCGATTGTGCCGTTATCCATCTTCTTGCGGAAGTAGCTCGGCAAAGGAGAGTTGCCAGACAAGAGACCGATATTGAGAATGAGCGTCACGCGTGGCTGGTTTTCGGAGAAGAAAATAGCCTCGCACAGTCCTGCTCGTGAGGAGAGATCGGAATGGGATTGGAAGTAGATCTCATCTTCCTCATATCCGATCTCCTTTAAGAGTTTGAGCAAAGAGCAGAGGTCAAAACGCTTGACGTGCTGTTTGATCCTCTCTTGTATGGTATTCATAACTTGCGTGGTCATTTACTCAAGTTCGACAGATTCAATTTCATGTTCCCCCAAGCGCACATTCACGGTATGGAAAGTTTGCTTGGTGTTAATGAGATACTTCCAATCCTGTTTGGGATTCGTGTAGAGGGCATAGAAGCCAAGTCCCTTACCTGGCGGGACTTTGAATTCACAAGAGGTCGTGGTCCCAGGCAGCAGACAGAAGGTGGCCAGGTTTGCAGGGTCTTCAGAGGGATTGTCAATCGCCGCGACAATGGCCGGGTAATCATCCAGGATAAAATGGGCAAAATCTGTTGATTTAATCAGGAGATAAACAGGTCGGTGACCGTTTGTGGTCTCCAGGGTTGTGATGTGGAAAGTCTGCGTATCCGGGTAGAAATAATAGTCGACCACTTCTGAGCTGTAATCATATATGGAGGAACAGCCGCAGCAGATGAGTGGAAGGATACCGAAAATCAGTCGGTATGAAAAGAAATTTACCATTCGATAAACTGTGCGATGTCCGTTTTGTATAATTTTTCTAAGTATATGAACTGGGTATCCTGGTTTTGCCTTTGCTCAGAGATAGCCGCCACATTTTTGGCACTGATGGCAAAATATCTCGAAAGCAGTTTCGGAAAATAGACGAGGGGATCAAAATTCTCGAGCAGGTGGTCGATATCTTTTGCAACGATAGACGCCTTGTTCCAATCCTGCTTGCAGATCAATTGGTCGAACAGTTTGAGTTTGTCTGCCAGGAGATGGAGGTTCTCACAGGATATCTGGTAATCGCCGGCATCCTCTACGGCAGGATTTTCGATAACGGCCTCTTCCACAGTTTCAGATGGCATGAAAAAAGGTTCTGGCTCTTCAACGACGAGAGGTTCGATCTTTTCTTCAATTGGCTCTTCTTTGAGTTCGGGTTCTTCTTCGATTTCTGGTTCTGCCGCGGTTTGGGCTATGGAGAGAGATTTAAATTCTTCTGTGAGATGCACCAGATGCATCACCCGCTCTTTGGAGGGGGATTTAGGCCATTTTTCATAGAAGAAGTCTTTAAAGGCAGTCACAGCCCCGATGGCCTGGTCGTGCTCATCTGGGGACATTTCTAAAGCTTCATCCCAAATGGGATGTGGGGTTCCTGCTTTAGCAACTTTCTGGACATATTTCAATTTGCTGATCAACTGGACAATCAACCAGGTCAGGCTGTTTTCGACCTGCTTTTCCTTTCTGCTAGAGGGAAGCAAAGTATCCCAATGTTCAGTGAATATGGTACTGAGGAGAGGAAAGATGTCGGCAAAGCTTTTGAGTCCCTGGTCGCAAAAATGGGCGAAGAGGTAATAGGCAATCAGTCGGATGTCGGGAGTGCCCTTAGCAAAGATCTTTTCGATCATATCTGCCGCTTCGTCCATCTTTTCCCGTTCGATGCATTGGACAATTTTATCGAAATGGGTCTGAAGGTTGAGGTCTTCGGTAGGGGAGGGGTTATTCAAGGTTTGCTGCAATAGATCCAGAGTAGTCAAGGCGTACCTCTATAGCTTGTTCTGCAGCAAAAGGATGCGCACGGATTGAGTTCTTGTCCAGTGTTTTCGTAGATTCCAAAGCATGGTGGAATTTCTCAAAGGCGCTCACAGGTAATTGCAGATGATGAATGGAGTCAAGGCGAAATTTTTTTATTGCTTTTTGATCCTGATTTAGACAAGATGTATTTTCGAAAATTATATCTTTAAAGCCCCGTGCTTTTTTGGCAAGGGCGAGGAGGACAATTTTATGAAGTGGCCCCATCTCCCTAGAATCAGTCTCCCCAGCTGGATTTCCAATATCCGATTTCCCCGCCTATTCAGCAGAGATAGCAGCATAGCCTCTTTTTACGCTGTCTGGAAGAGATTCATCCGGCAGATTCCTGCCGAATCCCGGCCCACCATTAAATCTTACCAGCATTTCATCGTTCTTGGAAGTGCTAAAAGTGGAAAAACTGACCTGATCCATGGGTTAACGGAACAGAGCCAGGACCTCTATCCCTTTGATACTTCTTACACAGAAGTGCCCGAAATTCAATTTTATCTGGGTCCCACTCAGGTGATCCAGGAGCTCTCTTACGCTTCTCTCGAAGACAAATCGATCAAAGTCAGAAAGAAGATCATCAAGCTCTGGAAAACGCTTTATGCGCATCGCGATCCCATCATTTTAGTCGTCTACAACTGTTTTTCGAATGAACATCAGAATCTGCGTGAGCTGAACCATCTGGCTCAGCTGATTTCCGGAAAGGTCAGCCTCCTGTCTGAAATCACGAAGAAGCCTTGCAAAATCAGGATTGCCTTGACCAATCTGGACAAAGTTCCGGGATATCTGGAATTTGCGCGTTTCTTAAAACAGCAGAACCTCGATTTTAACATCAACCTTTCGTCCGATTTTGATACGAACACTCTCGAAACTGCTCTGAAGCGCTTTTTCGATGAGCATGTGACGCAAATGCTCACAACCAACTCCAACCATGACTTCGCCAAAATTCTTCGCTTCTCCAAAGAGATGCCACAGCTTTTCCCCAATGTTGAAGAATTTTTAAGGGCGTTGGTCACAAGGGTCTCCTTTGCTGGCTCGATAGAGCTCGACATGCTCTCGCTGACCTCAAACCAGAGAACCAATACAGCCTTTAATCCATTCGAGTGGAAAAGACAGCCTTCCATGGAGCTGTTTTTCCGTTACCCAATGCTTAAGCATCAGCTTGCAGCTTCCTGCATGTTTGTGGCGGCCACATCCATCCTTTCTATGGCTTTCATGCATGAAAGAAATGAGCTGCACCTTGCCCAAAGAGGGATTGAGCAGCTGGATCTGTTGCAATTCAACACTTTCCAGCAAGAGATTCTTCCCAATTATGTGAGCCATGTGGACGAGTCGCCGGACGATTATCTGCATACTCTGCGCCCGCGCTTTTTCAATGATCAGCTCAAAGCTGCCAAAAGCCAGCTGGCTATCCGCATCCGCAAGCACTTCATCGACCGCGAAGTGCGCAAAGCAGTCCTGGAGCATCAAGGTGAGCTGAAATGCCTTTATTTCATTGGTTTGATGCATGCCTCATGCGACAATCATCTGGGCAAGTTCATTCTCAAAAATTCGGGAGAGATCGCACGCTCCCTCAATATTGAAGAGGATCTGCTGAAAGCCTATGTCCTTTCCTGCCCAGTGCCGCTTGTGGACCGAAACGCTTCTCCGCTGCACAGCACCAATCCTTTCCTGCCTCTCACCAGCTTCAAACCCTGGATGGCCTATATGGATAACATTCAGGAAGTGTTGAACTATCCCATTCTGATTGACCAGCAGTTTGACGATGTCATCAAAGATACAGACAAGCTGTTAGTGGCCGTAAGCCGTTTGAAACATGACCTTTTCGCTCATCCGATTGCCACTCTGCTCGAGGAGCAGATAGGTATTGACAACAGCGAGGAGAGCATTCGCGTCATTCGCTGGATGGGGGAAAATATCGATGCGCTCGGCAATTATCTCGCTTTCATCCATCAAACTTCCACTCTCCCGCTGGATATTGAAGGTTTGAACATCGCGCAATTTTTCACCAAAATCAAAGAACGCTCATCGCTCAAGGAACAGGAAAACCAGACCTATCATTTCAAAGTAGAAGAAAAAATCTATTCCTTCCAGTCAACGCCCTGGGTTGATCTGGTCATTGCGCACAATGTGGAGCATGCGATCCACAACTACATCACCGCTAACACTAACACAGCCGGCGAAATCTTCTTCAAGAATACATCAGAAGCCCCAGAGCCTGCCTTGACCAAATTGGCAGGCCCGGTCCCTCTGTTTAAGAGCAAAATCAATATTCCTGGCCGCTATTCGCGAGTGGAGTATGAGAAAAAGGTCAAAACGACTGCTGAGAAGCTGGTGCACCTCATTGACTCCCTGGCAATCAATCCAGAAGAAAAGAGCCGCTTTAAAACGTTCCTCACGCATGAAGTGATCAACTACATGAAGAGTTATCAGGATCATTTCGCGCGCTTTTTTGATACATACGATGTGCCAAAAAACATTTCTCTGGATAATTTGAAGGTCGTGTTGAATGATCTGGCTCACCTCTCTTCCAACTTCCACGAATTCCTAGTTTCGATCCACTACCACACCAGCCCCTTTTCAGATCCTGTTCTTTCGTTGCAAAGCACAGACACGCTCAATGAATTTTCCTTCCTGAACAATATTTTCAGCCAGGATGCAGGCGAGCCCCCCATCGGCGGATACCATCGCATCATAGCTCAGCTGATCAAGGATCTGGAAAAAGATGCCTTCCATCACCAGAGCAACGGGATCCTGGATCCCTATCTTACCCCTGCTGCCATGGTCAGCGCCCGCATTCTTCAAAATGGTCCAGATTCCTATTTAAACAGAGTTAACGAGTGCCTGGATCATATGAGCATTCCAGACAAGTACCGTAACCCCTTTGTAAAACCGATTTTGCAACTTCATCAGATTGGTCTACGCGATTTGAAAAAATCGGTTGAACAGGTCTGGACAACGCACTTCACTCCGAAGATTGAGGCGCTGTTCAACAAATTTCCATTTGATCCAAATGGCGCAGTAACCATTTCTGTAGAAGAGCTGAACCAGATTCTCAATCCAAAAGCTGAATTTTATAATACCATTACCCAGGTGATGGGCGTCTGCTGCAACAAAAAGGATGGGATCTGGCACTCGATCGATCCACAAAACATGAAGCTGGATGAAAGGATCACGACTGCTTTGACGGCAGTGCAGAACATTTCCGATCTTCTCTGGGATAAAGAGGGGAAACCTCAGCCAATTACCATGAACATTAAGACTGTTCCTTTCGCTCCTTCGGCAAGCGATAGCCCTAACCTGGTGCTCTCTTACCTTGTTGTCGGGACTGAGTACATCCGCAACCTCAACCAGACGCCAGCCTGGCATTCCATTAAAGTCGATTGGTGGAAAGAGGACAATTGCCTCGTCGGCGTCGAGCTGCTCAACAAAGATGCCAAGAGCAAATCCTATAAAAATGTGCAGAAATTGCATACGACCTGGTGCTTCTTCGAACTCTTAAGAGAGGCTAATCAGGAATTTGGCAATACATGGAGTTGGGAGATTGCCAACAAAGAGGGTAAGGAACCTTACAAAGTCTCCTTCAGCTTTGAAGCCAATCCGCTCCAGCTTCTGCAAATTCCGGATTATCATTGATGAGTATGATTCGGATTTTCACGATACTGTCAGTAGTGGCCCTGTTCTGCAGCGGCTGTTTTCGACGCCCTGTTGAGAGCGAGCCTGAAACAGTGACTACGCTGACGATTTTGTCTACGAAAGCCACAAATGAGGGCGCGCCTCTCTACATTGTCTTAAAATTCACCGATTTTGCCGGCTTCCTCGTAGACGATTATCAAACCGTTGCCGACCTGAGCTGTGCCCCTGTCACAAACTCCTCATTCACAACTTTCTGCTTGATTCCAGGGAGAAAAGAGACCCGCATCGCAAGGCCTCCTCCGGGCCAATCTACAGCGATCTATTGCCTCTTTACCAAATGCGGGGAGAAATGGAAGCATCTGATCCATGTAGATGAATACTGTAAGGAAGCGATCATCACCTTAGGGGAGCATGAGATCAATTCTGTGGAATTGCGCTGACTTTCAATAGTTCTTCGCTGGCCTGCTTTTGCTCAACAGCTTCAAAATAGGTTGCAGCAAGATAGGAGGGATGATTTTTCCTTCTGCTGGCCTCCTCTTTAGTCTCAGGAAAGCCAGGATTTTGCAGATACCGCCTGAAGTCGCGCATTTCAGCTAATTTGACCTCGATTTGCAACGCCTGAATTTTCAACACTTCCGCATACGCGGCAACGGCGCTATCATGGGATAAGGGTGTGGCCTGAGTGATGGCCTTTTTCAGAGCTTCCTGCGCCTTGATCAGCTTTTTCTCTGTAGAATTCAAAGTCTCTTCAGTCGCTTTGGGCATTCTGGCTCTCTGCAGGGCGAGGAGTTTGGAAGCTAAAAGCTTCTCTTTGGAATTCAGCTCTCTATCCTTGCACAAGAACAAAACCATGTCGCAGACCTCGCGGTCAAAAAGGAGATCCGGATTCTGCAGAATGATAGAGAAATAACTGCGCTTGGACACTTCGCTTCTGATCCCCTTGATTTCCATTTCCACACTGTGCTCTTTTGTTCGCGCGCGGTTTGGCCTGATCCGGGTGATCTTTGTCGCCTCTTGCAAGGTATCTAATGAGACCGAGCCAGTCATGACGCTGCCATATGAGGCCTTGGGTAATGCTTCTTCATAAGGTCTATAAAGAGCTTTAGGTGCTTTCAACCGTGCGATCTGATGGTTCCACATCAACACCGCGCAGCGCATGACTTCGGCATTCTCCTTTTGCTTCTCTGAAGACAGCGGAGGCTTCTGATGGGGGGGGATGGTCTCACAGCGGCCCAGGATCTCTGCGGCTTTTTTGAGAGTGACTGGGGTTAATTTTCGCGGAGGCATGCCCATCAGTTTGCGATAACTGCTTTCATCGAGAAGGCCTTTATTCAAACAATCGTCCAATACCTCATCTTTGACATTTTGCTGGATGATGCCATTGAGTTTATGAAAGAGGGCAAAACCCATCTCGTGCACTTCATTAGGCCTCAGCCGCTTCGCATAGCAGGCTCCGATTAATTGCTGTCGCTGCATCTGAGGCAATAGCTGCGCCGTTTCAGGAGCGATGGCTCCAAAAACCTCCAATGTGTGCGTCCATTTCGCTTTCCAGGGGATGAGCTCGCGATATTCCTGGATTTGCAGCTTGGCTTTCAACAGCCAAGCGCTCAACATGCGCCATCCGGGAAGCTTACTGATCACACTTTTTGTTTCCTCGATTGCTTTAGCAATGGGCTGGCAGGCCAGCTGGTCTTCCAAACCAATGGCAGATCTCTCAAGGATGCTGCGGGTATAGGTGTATCCTGCCTTTTCAAATTTGTCGCGCGAAACGGTGATTTTGAGCCCTGTGTGTACGGGGTATCCCGCCTCTTTGAGCATGGTGGCGCGGATTTGAGGAGCAATCCCCGAGTGAGCTAAAACAGTCGCTTCCATTCCGCCTCCAGGTTCGCAAAGCGTGATATCAAAAAAATCCTGCCTCCTGTGCACAGCTATGCGAAAAGCGTGATTCAAGTGGCCGGCGTTCATGAAAAAGGATTCATCATCCTTTAGATTCAGCAC
>JAJFUZ010000307.1 GCA_021372155.1 Parachlamydia sp.
CAAAGCTTGCCGAGAGGGTTGGTCAGCCATTTTCAGGCAGCCTGCGATATTCAATCGTTTCAGTGCAGGTGTCAGATTGACAATTCCAATCAGTTGTTCCGCGCTGATAGCATCCACTTCATATAGCGTCAGACTTTGTAAGTTGGGGCATAAACGGACCAATGCAGCAAGCTGGTCGCCAGTCATCTTCTGCCGATCGTCATGGGTCAGCAATCTCGAACAATCCATATGGAGAACCGAGCTGCTGCATTTGGCAAGGAGGCGCGGTAAACGGTCGAGTGGCATGGGGTGGTCTGGCCTATTGACCAAAGCCGCGAGGTAACGAGGGTTTCGAGACTCCGCGCCCCACATCTGATTGCAGCAATGTATCCCAAAGCGGTTCATGGGGGGAACTAACGATAAAGCTTGTGCCATCATTTCATTAGGTAAACTGCCTAAGGACAATCTTGCGAGTCGGTTAGCCAGTTCCGCGACACTCTCGCTAAGTTCAGGATCGACTTGAGAATTCAGTTTCATGGTTTCGGCAATCTTTCGCAAATTGTCGGCATCGTCGCTGCTGAATCCCAGGATCGAATCCTTAAGCAGAGCGATCATTTCAATTTGCTTTTGCACCCTTGTTTCTGGAGAGCTGGCGGCGTTGAATTCTGTCCAGGCTTGCTGCAGTTTTTGGCAGGGCGTTAATGAGTGAGATAATTGCATTGGATCTCTTTAATTTATTTTGAAATTGTACATTTTTAGCATTAAGAAGATATAAAGAACGGTTAGATAAAGAATTCAGATTGTTAAATCAAGCAGTTAGCGCATTTTTCCTTGCATTTTTGAAGCGCGGTATGGATAAGCAGGTTAAATACACCTGGAGAGAATATGCTACGTGCAGCCGGCCTCTTTTTTTCCCTGCTTTTGCTGACAGCAACCGCAGGTTATGCAGAAACTGAAATTGTTACCCAATACCCGCTTCAAGACCCAGATCTGAAGACATTTTACGAAGCCGGCGTTTCAGCAGGCTTAAAGGGCATGTTTCAAGGCACTGGCCCTTTCACCTTTTTCGTTCCCTCAAATTCAGCCATAGAAAAATATGGGAGCGCCAAATTCCAGCAATTGCAGAAACCGGAAAACCAGGATGCCTTGATCGACTTTATTCTCGACCACATCGTACCTGGTGAGTATCCACGCACCGCCTTAAAGCCGATGACGATTAAGACCGTTAACGGAAAAGATATACGTATTTCTGGCGACAATGGTGAAATCCGCATCAATGACGCCAAAATCACGCGACCGGGGCTTAAAGGGCCAAATGGAATCGTTTTTATCATCGACACTGTGTTAGTTCCGTAAGATAAGCTCATCTCCCTCTAGGATCAGCGATGTGTGAAACTCTCTGGAGAGACGCTGCATACGGCTGAGGATTTCCTTGGCCTCCTGCCCTTCTGCTCGATTGACCTGGAAACACTCAATCAGGGTAGGCAGCAGCCTTAAAGATAGCTTCAGGGACCAGCCGACCGATCATCACATCCCCGGCCAAACCAATCATGATGGATTGCATAATCATTTTTGATTTGATACATGTGAGTTATGAGATCAAAAATCAATGCTTTTCTGAAACGGTCCTGCCAAATGGCAGGCAAGCCCATTACCTTCATTCTTGCTCTTTCGATCGTCATTGCCTGGTTTATTGTGGGTCTGTTTGTAGGCTTTAGCCCCACCTGGCTGCTCATTATCGATACAATCGCAACTGTAAATGCCTCGCTCATGGTCTTTATCATCCAGAACACCCAAAACCGCGAAAGCAAGGCGCTCCATATGAAAATCGACGAACTGCTTCATTCGATCAAAGAGGCCAAAAATGAACTGATCGCCATTGAGGAGATCGAGGAAGAGGAGCTCGAAGAGCTGCGTAAACAACTGAAACAAAGGCGTAAGGAAAAAGAAAAGAAACCGTGAAAAATATGACGGGTGCGCGTATAGAAGAAAAAATATGGCGACTGTACAGACATCGAGACCGCGTAATGTCAACTCCTTGCGTGCCGCTGGCATCCTCTATGGCGACTGGGGAACAAGCAAAGCCTATGTCCTTGGGCTGGCGTTCGCGCTGGCGGGCTACAGCTCTTTCTGGTTCATTTTTGGCATCTGCATTCTGACCTTTCTGGTCGGCCTCAATTACATTCTGATCTGCAAATTCTATCCGCAAGGGGGCGGCGTCTATGCCAGCGTGCGCAACCGCTCCGAGGTGCTCTCGCTGATGGGCGCCTTTTTCCTCATTGCCGATTATCTCGTGACCGCAGCCTTGAGTGCTCTGTCGGCATTCAACTATCTCGGTGTTCCCAATCCCGAAATGTGGGCCATGGGCGCCATTGCGCTGATCGGCCTGATCAATTTTCTCGGTCCTAAGCACACCGGAAGCATGGCTATCGGGCTCGCCATACCCACTCTCCTCGTCATCCTGTGCCTGGTCGCGATGAGCTTTCCGTTTTTACCGCATGCCATGCATCAACTCAAGCCTATCTCGCATGATCTATACAAGAATTGGAGCATCTTTGTTGGCATCATCGTCGCCCTCTCAGGGATCGAGGCCATTGCCAATACAACAGGCTCCATGAAACTCGATCCCGGCTCTACTCTGGAGAATCCTTCCGTTGTCCAGACCTCCACTCCAGCCATTGTTGCGGTTATGTTTGAGGTGACAGTCTGCACGGCTCTCCTGGGACTAGCCATGAACGCCCTGCCTGGACTGACGATCAGCGGAGATGAAGTCAGCGCTCCTGGATATCCCAATGTGCGCGATGCTATGTTGCGCTATATGGGCGAGACCTTCGCCGGAACCCTGTTTGGACCCTCTGCGGGTTATGTTTTTGGGCTGATCATCAGCGTCGTTATCATGCTGCTGCTCTTATCGGCAGTGAATACTGCCATTGTGGCGATGGTCTCCCTGCTCTTTATCATGTCGCGCGATGGCGAGCTCCCCTATCTGTTTCAACGCCTGAACAGGTTTGGCGTCCCCGTCTTCCCCACCCTGGCTGCCTTTATCGTCCCGATTGCTCTCTTGTTTGCGGTACACGATGTCGCCGGCCTTGCAGACCTCTATGCCATCGGCTTTGTCGGCGCTATTGCTGTCAATCTGGGAGCGACATCAAGCAATTTTCAGTTGCCCATGAGCCGGTTTGAACGCTTCTTTATGTTCGGCACGTTTCTGATCATGGCCTTGATTGAAATAACGCTTTTTATCGATAAGCCGCATGCCAGGCGCTTTGTCGTGGCAGTCGTCAGCTTCGGTTTAATCTTGCGCACCATTGTGGCAGAGCAAAGGATGAAAAAGCCTGCTCCTGGCCAGGAAAGAGCTCCTCTGTCAGCAATTCCTGAAAATGTCGAAAAAAGCATGCTTGTCGCCGTGACAGCGCCTGGAAAAGGTCTCGAATATGCCCTGCAGGAAGCAAGCTCTCTCAACATCCCTCTGCATATCTTGTTTATCCGCGAGCAGAAAATCGTGACAGAAGAGGACCACCTGCAAAGTTGGGTCGATGACCCCCTGGCCTGCGATGTCTTCGACCGCGCCATTGCCAGCGGTCAACAAATTCCGTTGGGTTTTTTGTATACCGTTACCTCTCATCCTGCCCACAGCATTGCGGAAATCGCGCAGCAGAAGAAAGTGCAGCGAGTCATGATGGGAATGCCCAGGAGAGCCCCGCCCTTTATTCGGGTCTTGCGCGGCTCAATTGTCCGAGATGTTTCGCGCTACCTGCCCAAACAGATCGATCTGGTAGTGGTTTATTAACCCGTCTGCGATCTTTTAAGCCCGAGGCTTTGGCACTGTTCCAGAGTGAAATTAGGGCGCAAGGCGGGTTGAAACATCCATTCAAGCAGATATTCGTCCATCCAGTAGATGCCTCGGTTTTTACTGTCTCTGCCGATAAAACCCATATGACTCCCCTTCTGGCTCAGCCACGCCTTGGAAGTCTCGGATAGCTTTATCTGATACAGAGTCTGATGATCGATGAAAGGATCGTCTGCCGCAAAAAGCAGATCGCATGGAACGCGAATCTCGGGTATGAACTGCAGAGAGCTGCATTTCTTGTAGTAATCAAGAGCGTTTGCGTAACCCCATAGAGGCGCTGTCACATTTTCATCCAGCTCTCGCATAGATTTAAAATAGCGCTTATTAACCCATTTGGGCGCCTGCTTGAGAATATTGGTGAGATAGTAGCGGTGATACAGCCTGTTTTCTCTCTTTTGAATGATCTCGATTGACTGCAGGAGATCAAGGGCTGGACAAATCGCAATCATGCGATCGATGTAATTCCCTGCTTTCTCGCCCAGTTCCCCTGCCAGTTTGAGAATAATGTTGCCGCCCAGGGAAAAACCCATCAGATGAATCGACGAAAGCGGCGATTCCTTTTTTACTTGGTGCAGAACCGTTAAAACATCCTGGCTGTCGCCGCTCGTATAGGTCTTCTTATTCAGCCCGGCTCCCGAGCCGCAGCCTCTCAGATTGATCCGGACCACGCGGGACCCTATCTGGTAGAATTTTCGGGAAAGGCGGATCATGTAGGGCGATAAATGGCATCCGCCCAGGCCATGCAGCAGGACGACGGTCGCCTCATGCGGCTGCCACTGAAGAGGTGTTGATACCTGGCAGCAAAGTTGATCACCATCCGTTAGGCGTACATAGAGAGGTTTCGATTGCGGTTCCTCGCCTGCCGGGCTGTAAGTGGCAAAAAGCATCTGTAGATGGGGTGAAGACAGTCCAGGCAAAGGCCGGAAATCGAGCGTTTCAAACATCGGGTCCCTCCGAAATACTAGGCTAATTCCTTTCACATAAAAAAAAATAGGAAAAAGAGGCAATAATGTTTTTAAAATAATTTGTTGCTGCTTGATAAACCAGCAGCTCCCGCTGGAAAAATTTTCTCGGAAAAGTCCAGATCCGTAGAGAATTTTTCAGCGAGAGCTGCTGATAAATCGAGCGTACCAGAGGGCGCTCTTCCTCGGGCGCCGCTCTTGGGTAGCGAAGTCAACCTCTACAAGGCCAAAGCGTCTAGCGTAGCCCGCCGCCCATTCAAAGTTATCGAGCAGAGACCAGACGAAGTAGCCAGTTATGGGAATCCCCCTCTCTTTCGCCTGAGCTATTCTCATTAGGTGCGCCTCCAGATAGGCAATCCTCCCCTCATCCTCCAATCCCTCGGGAAGCGAGGTTCCGTTTTCCATGACCATCAACTCTTTGGGCTGGTAATCCCTTTGAATCCTTTCGAACAACTCCAGGAGGCCTTCTGGATAGAATTCCCACATGTCTGAACATGGATTGGGCTCGGGTGGCACCACTCGGCAGGCAAACAGCGGCCGCTCTGGATCGCTCTGGACAATGCCTCGCGTGTAATAGTTGATACCCAAAAAATCCAGTGGAGACCCGATGCAGGCCATATCCTCAGGATGGATCAAATCCAGAAAACCCTTACGAGTAGGACTTGCGGCAATGGCCTTGAGAAACTCTTCTGGATAGGCCTTTCGGAAGAGAGCATCGAGAAAAAGCTGGTTATGCAGCATGTCATACCAGCCGGCAGCCTTCTGCGAGGAAGCATCGTAAGAATATGCTGGAGAGAGGTTAAGGGCAATGCCGACTTTCTTATCCCTCATTCTCTTTAGCGCCATGCCATGGGCCAAAAGCAAATGGTGGACAGCAGCCAGGGCCTGGTCTGGAGATTGAATCCCGGGCGCATGGCCACCTGTCAGATAGCCCATGAAGGCTGACACATAGGGTTCGTTGAGCGTCGTCCAGTGTGTCACCCTATCCTGAAAGCGGTTGAAGACGGCAGCAGCATAATCCGCAAACAGGTGACAGGTGTCGCGAGAAGCCCAACCTCCCCTGTCCTGGATATACTGAGGAAGATCCCAATGGTAGAGCGTGGGAAAGGGCTCGATTCCAGCTTCCAGAAGCCCGTCGATCAGCCTGTCGTAAAATTGCAAGCCCTTTTCATTGATATGTAAAGTCTGATCGGGAAAGATCCTGGGCCAGGCAATGGAAAAGCGGTAGGCGTTGAGATTCAGGCTCTTCATCAGAGCAATATCCTGCTGCCACAGCCTGTAATGGTTGCAGGCCACATCCCCCGAAGAGCCATCCAGGATATGCCCTTTCTGCTGGCAGAAAGAATCCCAGATAGAGATTCCCCTTCCTTCTTCCTTGACACTGCCCTCGATCTGATAGGCAGACGTCGCCGCTCCGAAAAAAAATCCCATCTCCCGACACCTCTATATTCAGCATGTCGGGTTTTCAGAAGATCGTCAAGCTTGCGTAAACGTCAATTCCTTAGGCAATGCTATAGTAGAGTTGCCAAGAGCCATGTAGGCCATTTTCAGCAGTCGATCCGATTCCTGTTTCAGCCTGTGACTGTTGTCAATCAGCTGACTTTTCCGTGACTCGCCGAGTTTGTCAAGCAAGGCTTGATTTTGCTGGATGACCTTGTCGATTCCTTTCAGGTCAGTGTCCATGCACTCCTTCATGAAGCGCATCAGCACAACGGGATCCTGATCTTCAAAACCTGTGAGAGTGAAACCAAGCTGGCCGGTGACTGTCCCCAGGCTGGGATGCGCATACCCTACCGTGAACTGGCACTTGGAAAACTTGCGCACTCCATTTTGATCAAAAGGATCGGAGCATTGGAGGTTAAAGAAATCCAGACACCCCAATTGCACGTTGGGAGAATAACCTTCTCGCTGCAACATCTTCTGCTCTTCTGGTGTATAGCGCTGCAGGTTTTTGAGCGCGCTTTCTCTAGAATGGATCGGCCTGCACCAGCGATTATTATCTCTCAGCTGATCCTGGCTTAAAGCAATCGCCGGGAGATTTTCTGCAAACGGAAGCGGTTCGCCCATGCCAGCTTTTGCCATCAGCAGATTTTCCAAAAGCCGAACCGATTGATACTTTCGCGGGGCATATTGTACTTCTAAGAGAGGAGTGATCTGCGTTTTCCACGACTTTGTCGCAGCATCGTCAAGAGGGTGGTCCTTAAGCATTTGATTCTGGCACTTCTGATAGTCGCCCAGCGTGGCCTTGTAAGCAGTCTGAAACTTTGGTTCATAAAGGCTGGCAACAAGCGCCAGCTTGCCACTGAGCGGCAACGGAAACGCCTTCCCAACCAGGGTCTGCGTCTGTTCCAGCAGCTCTTGCCCTGCTTGCGGTAGCCTTTTTAGCTGCTCCTCCAGCGCATTTGCCAGTAGGCGGTCCAGATCTTTGCATGCTAAAGCCGCCGTGCTATCAGCACCATAAGGCCGCAGCATCTCTTCCAGCACAAGCAGGTTATCCACTGTTTTCGAAGGGGCGATGCGTTCCAGCAATTTTCGTCGACCTGATTCTTTCGATGCCAGACGCGAAAGAAAGGCCATCAATGCTGAGGCTTTGGCGATAGTTGGCAGCGACTTTTTAAGATGCTCGAGGGGATCAGGTTGCTTTTTGATATCGCGCGATTTCAACGTGGGTTTGGAACTGCAACATTGGATGCCAGCCAGGATCACAGCAGCCCCCACAACAACAGGAACCAGCGTCTGCCAACCAGCATTTGTTCCCGCAATTATTCCAATTCGATGAAAAGTTGAAGATAAATTTGAATTAAGAATATTGTTTAAAAACACAATAACTCCGTTGTTAAATAAAGAAATATAGTAAAGAATAAACTAATTTAATGAAAGTAAATTAACCTTTCGCCTGCTGGATACGCTGCTTCATCTGATTAGGCGAGGCAATGATGTAGTTGATCTCATACACCAGCTTGCCCTGTTTCATTTTGGGATCGATAGTAAGATTCGCCCCCTCTGCTCTTCCCAGAAGCATCGAGAGGGCTTTTTTGACCTCTTCCAAATTATCAAGGGGTGATCCTGCACGGGGGATGAGCTGGAGGAAGCTGGTACGTAGCTTATCATAAGCCCGAGCCTCGGTGGTGTCTTTTTGACTTTTCAAACCCATGAGGGCTTTCAAGCCATCCACAGTTGGCTCCTCTTTTATGATGGAGCGCAGGGCGTTAGAGACATTGGTGAGGGCCCTGTCCCATTGCGATTGATCTTCAACAGGATTGGCCGCAACCATATCCTTCAGTTGTTTAAGGAAGTTCGACATCTCAACTGCCGTCAATTGGGTGCGAGGGTTGTTTAATAGCATCAGTTCATTGTGCAGACCTTCAAAAGTCGAAGGCTGATTCTTAGCTTTTAGCGCCTCCCGTGCCTTTGTGAGCAGCTGGAAAGCAATTTTTCCCTTCTGAATGTCCAATTGAGGCGGCAATTTCTTCATATCAAGCATCAAAGCGAGCAGCTCCTCTGCTGAGAAATCCATGCGTCGATGATTGAGCTGGAACATCTTATGATAAATCTCCGTGTCGGTCGGCTCCTTCTTATCCGTTTTCTTCAATTCGACCAACGCCTGCTGGTGAAGCCAATCGACATCCATCTGGCGAAAGGAATCCAGAGTCAGGAGCTCAAGAGGAACCTGCGTCGGCCCAAATTCTTCCCGGATTGATTGAGCGGAGAGCGTCGGCCCCCTTTGTTCGACATGCTTTTGCGTGATCAGCAGCCCTTGATCTTCGGGAACTCCTTTCTCGCCGGGAAGGCGCTTCTCTTCAACTTTCGTATCCCCATACCAGAGCCGTGCCTCTTCGCGTTCGGCGAATTCCACTTTTCTTGGCCTTGCTGTTTTTGTTAAGGTTTCTGCTGCTTTGGCGGAAGCTTTTTTGGTACTCTCCGATTCAAAATAAAGATGGACATTTTGAGTGAGTTCGATTGTCCCTGTCTCTCTACCTCTAGGATGGTATTGATCCAGCGCCTCGTTCAAATCCCTGCGCACCTGTTCGACCGTAAAATCGGCATTTTCATAGCTGGCGACAACGCGTATCTTGCGGCCGGCGATGCTGCCATGCATCACAGCCTCCTTGTTGTCGCGGTCTAGTGTGATTTTACCCAAAGCGAGGCTGATGGCATCTGGCAAGCCAGTATCGGAATCCCCGACTGGTCCCATAAATCCTCCCTATTTTTTCCCGCGCTTCTCCTTGTATTGGTCTTTTTTTGATTTTTCCGATTTTTTGGCGGGTTTCACTTCAAATTTCTTCACAGGCTCCGCTCCAGATGGCGGGATAGGAGTGGCGTCCTGCAGCACAAACCGATGAAAATCATAAGAAAAGATTTCTCTAGAAATAGGATCCATACTACCTATTATATTAAATATTACTATTATATTTCAAATAAAGCAAAAGAATGGTTCATCCGTAAATAACAAAGACAATATTTTCCTCGGTCACCTAACGTGGAGTTGAAGAACAAACAGGTTCAAAGGAGGGTTTTATGGAAAAGCATTCATCGCTAGATCTTCTCTTCGAAATTGAACTCAGACATCTTTACAACATCGAGCAGCAGTCTGGTGAAGATCTTTGCAGAATCTTCAATGTGGCTGTCTCGAAAAAATTGAAGGAGCAGCTGGATCGCAGCATCCTGGAATCCCGTCTGCAGATTCAGAGGCTCGACAAGGCATTTGAACTGCTGAATATCGATCGTAACCACAGTACCATCTGCGGACTGCACGGTTTTAAAAATATCCTTCGCGAAGGGTATGCCAATCTGAAGCAAAAGCATTCCAATGACCTGAGCAAGGGCATCAGGGGGATTTTGTCGGAAGGACATGAAATCCTCATGCATTTTGTCGATACACAGGCCTCTGATATCGCCCTGCTCAGCAATGAGCAAATTATCGCTAAGTTTGAAATCGGCTGGTACCGGTTTCTCTGCATGATCGCTGAGCAGAATGCAAAGCTTGCTTCAATCGTGGGTCTCCTTCGGGTCAGTCTGAAGGAGAAGGAGCTGGCCTATCAGCGACTTTCTGATTTAACTGCCGAGACCCTGGTTGCTACCTAAACCGAAACCGAAGGGTCCAACCGAGGGGTCTGGTCTGACCCCTCGGTCCTTTTTTTTGCTAGCCGAAAACTCCATCAGTTGACTATGCTTGTCACGAATCCAATTAGAGAGATTGATGTGACGGTACGCCAACGCTCCTTGCATCCACATCTGAACTCCTACCATCACAATGAAAGTCTCCTATTTCAATTTATTCTGTCAGAATTTTTGGCCATCCATGCAGAATTGGCGCCCCTTCGGAAACTGACCACTCCACCTCGCTCTACAGCTCAGTGCGACGCCATTTTAACCCCTGTCGTCAAGCTGGCAGGAGCCTCTTTTGACACCATGCGCCTCTTCGTCTGGAACCAGGAGACTGGCCTCCTGAGCAAATTTAAAAATTATTGTGGGCTCTATGCGCAACACAGATCTGAACAGCCTGCAAATAAGCATGTCCAGGTTCTGCACCAGAATGCCAATCAGGCGTGGCTCTACTGCATGCACTGCCTTGATCTTCTGCATACCCTCAAGGATAAAGGGATCAATGCGAAAACTGGCGAATCGCTCTGCAAAACAAACGCCAAGCTGCTGAATTGCCTCAACAGGATCATGAAAGCTCTCGTCCCTCTTTTGGGTGACTTTACGGGCGACGAAAATGTCCTCTTTTTTATCGTGCGTCACAGCTCCGCCCTCGATGCGATTTTTGGAGAGCGCTTCACAGCCCTGACGCTTTCGACAATGGATCCAAAGGGTCTGGCAGGCGTTGAGAATCTGCTGACCGGCCAGTATACTAAACGCGGTTTTGATCACCTTCTGCCTCTGATCAAAACCCAAATATCCCTGTTGTCTCCTTGATCGCAATGTCTTCAAACGCCCGCGAACAATTCTCGGAATTAGTAGCATTAACCGAGATCTACCTTCTCCAGGAATACTCCTGCAAAGATTGGATTTATAGCGACAGCGACTGCTTCAAGTTTTTCAAAACCCTAGAAGAACGCAGACGCGAAGAAAGCAAAAACCAAGAAAGCAGGCACCAAGCAAGCATGAGCAAAGAGAAGCCCAAAAGCGCACAGCCTTCTCTGGAAAAGGTCCCTCAAAAAGAAGTTGCCCCTTCTCCTCCAAAACCTGTAGTAAAGCCTGTAGCAATTCTTGTGTCCCCTCCCCAGCCCATCAAAACAGAGTCTATCAAAACAGCTTCAGAGCCAGTTGCAGCCCCAGTTGCGACAAAGGAAGAAAAAAAAGAGGCGCCAAAAGAAACACAGGTTGTCCCAAAATCTGTTTTTGTTCCCGAGCCTCTTTCAAAGCCCAAAGAGGTCGATCTCGCCGATATGCGAGCGGCCGTTGCAAGCGCCATGCCGCAAGTTAAAATCGCTGAGACTCCCAAAGCGCCACCGCTTGCCAGCCAGCCGTCCGCTGTGCTGCTAGCTCTTGGAGAGACCGGTGAGGAGCTGCTTTTTCTCCACAATGTCGCAAGCGCTATCGACCGACTCCTGCGCTCAGCTGAGGTTGTCTCCATGCCAAAAAAAGAGCGCGATGCCGCCTGGAAAGCTCTCTTGAGCCGCCCTGGACTCACCTGGATCATCGCCTTCGGCGAAGAGGTCTACTCTCTGCCTGGCATTTCGAAAGGACAACAAAAGATCGGCCAAGTTTCCCTCCTTCTGCAACCCTCTGCCTTATCGATTCTGCGCGACCCTAAGCAGAAAGCCGCCCTCTGGACACTGCTCAAACAATTGCTTAAATAAATGACTTTCTCAAGTTACGCCTCGGTCATTCTCGATATTGCCATCGACAAAACGCTGGACTACGGTCTCACTCAAGAGCAGATCGACCTGGCTCGACGCGGCACCCGCGTTGCCGTCCCTGTCAAAGGGCGCCTGCAAAGTGGCTACATTTTTGAGATCAAAAGCCAGCCCAGTTATAGCCCTGTCAAAGGAGTCGCAAAACTTCTCTCTAATGAAGAGCTGATCCGTCCCGACCTTTTCGACCTTGCCCTTTGGATGGCGAAATACTACTGCGCCCCTCTGCGCCAGGTTTTAAAAATGATGCTGCCAGCCAGTGTGCGCGGCAGCGGCAAGCATAAGCAGCAGCTGTTTGTCATGCGCGCCAAAACACGCGATGAGCTGAAAGATTATTGTGAACTGATCCGCAACAAAGCGTCCTCACAGGCTGAAGTGCTCGACATCATGCTGACCGTAAAAAAAGGAATCCTTCTCACAGAGCTTCTAGAAGCGACTAAAGGCTCCAGAGCGCCTGTCGATGCTCTGACGAAAAAAGGGTATCTTCTCCTGGAAACTGTAAAGATTGACCGCTCTCCCCTAGTCGGCGAAGAGTACTTCCAGACAAAGCCGAAGGCGCTTAACTCCGAACAGGCCAAAGCCCTTGCCAAAATCGCAGACAGCCTCGATGCTTCGCGATTTGAGACCCACCTGCTCTATGGCGTCACTGGCAGTGGCAAGACCGAAATCTACCTGCAGGCCATCGACCGGGCGCTCAATCTCGGCAAAGGGGCCATCATGCTCGTGCCGGAAATCTCGCTGACCCAGCAGACGGTCGAACGTTTCCGCAGTCGCTTTGAGGGCAATATCGCTCTTCTGCACCACCGCCTGAGCCAGGGAGAGCGTTTCGACGAATGGAACAGGATTCGCAACGGAGAAGCACGCATCGTGATTGGAGCGCGCTCGGCAGTCTTCAGCCCCGTGGCCAACCTCGGGTTGATCATTGTCGACGAAGAACATGAAAGCTCCTACAAGGCCACTGAAGAAGCACCCTGTTATCACGCCCGCGACATTGCTGTGATGCGCGGCAAGATGACGGGCAGCAGTGTGATTCTAGGCAGCGCAACCCCAAGCCTGGAAAGCTATCACAACGCTGAGACTGGCAAATACAACCTCAGTACCCTGACGCACCGAGCAGAAAGCACACAGCTTCCTCAGGTCACCATTATCGATATGCGCCGTGAATTCGACAAATCCAAGGGGGCCACTTCATTTTCAGATGCCCTTCTTAGTGCGATTAAAAAGCGCATGGCGACCGGCGAGCAGACGATTCTGTTCCTCAATCGGCGCGGCTATCACACGATGCTTTGGTGCCCGCAGTGCACACAGACTGCCAAATGCCGCCACTGCGACGTCTCGCTTACTTTTCACCTCGGCGACAATTGCCTCTCCTGCCATCTCTGCCAATATACACTCTCTCCTCCACCTCGCCAATGCCCTTCTTGCCATGCTGACAACCCGCTCAAATTCCGCGGCGTCGGCACCGAACAGGTCGAAAAAGCGCTCCACGCCATTCTGCCAGGCATCCGCACCTTGCGCCTTGACGCAGACACCACGCGCCATAAAGGCAGCCAGCAGAAGCTACTGCGCGACTTCGGTTCCGGCAAAGCCGACGTTCTGATCGGGACACAGATGATCGCCAAAGGCCTCCATTTTCCAGAAGTGACTCTTGTGGGTATCCTCAACAGCGACTCAAGCCTCAACATCCCCGATTTTCGCGCCTCTGAAACTGTCTTCCAGCTCATCACGCAGGTGTCCGGCCGTGCCGGCCGCGGGGTTACGCCCGGGGAAGTCATCCTGCAGACAGCCATGCCAGACAATATGACCATCCAACTCGCTGCTACTCAAAACTATACGAAATTCTATGACAGTGAAATCGCCCTGAGGAAACTGTTCGGCTACCCGCCTTTCTCGCAGATTGCTAAGGTCGCCTTTTCAGGATCGGAAGAGGAGGCGACAGCTCAACATGCAGACGCCTTCCGGCAGATGCTGCAGTCACTTCTCGCAAAAGAATATGAACTTCTTCCAGTAGTGCCAGCCGGCCATTCCAAGGTCAAGGACCGCTTCCGCTTTCAGTTCCTTGTCAAAGGGCCTGCCATCCAGGTTGTGAGCCGGGCGATTGATGCCGCGCGCGCGCAGCTCCCGCTTCCATCCCACATGCATCTTTTAGTGGACATCAATCCACTTTCGACATTTTTCTAACTGCTTCTAAATTATTTTTCATCTGCTCTGTCCAATCCTGATCGGGTTGAACTGCAATATGATGCAACCGGCAATAGTCCAGGATTAGCTGGATCATTGGCTCATTTTCTGCTTCGCAAGCGAACATGAGGGCATTCCAATTTTTATCCTCGCTGAATCGCTCTTTGCGCATCACATCGATTTTAAGGCCGGGATAGCGGAGTAGCATTGCCGCCTGTTCCTCCCCGCGAAACATGAGCGCCGTAAATAAAAGTTCCAGTCCCCGATTTTGCAGCAGTGCTGGATCCAGCGTGACATGATGCTCACGCAGTAGTGAGAGCAATTTGATCGCATCTAAAGCGGATTCGGGTAAGGGCCTTCCCGATATCTTCTGTGCGACTTGATCACGCGCGTGTTTGAGAAAAACACTCAGCATCTGAAGATCACCTTCTTCTACAGCAGACTTAATCCCAGCATTCACATCGATGACTTTATCGAGCAGAAGGCGGACCAGATCTTCTTTGTCTGCCTCACTGGCCGCTAGTAAGGCCATCCTGGCTCCTTCCTGATTGGCATCATTCACTTTTGGGTCTTGAGAGATGCACAGTGGGATGCAGTCGAGAAGACCCTGTTCGACTATGGCGCTCAAAGGATCCTTCTTGAGGACTTCAGGACAGGCGCCGATAATAGCTGGCAGATGTTTCTCGAAACCCTTGCGCAGGCATTTAAAGAAGACGCTGGCAAGAATTTTTTCAGGGATGAGCCCATCCTCTTCTCGGCATGGAATGCCATCTTGTTTCATTCTTTCCAGGCTTTCGATGAAAGCGTCTATTGCCTCCGATCGGTCATAGGCTGTCCAGGTTTTATAAAGCTGCTGGCTTTGACTTTCTGCAGCAGCGCGCGGGGATTTTTTCAGAAGCTGCAGAAGGAGGATGGCTTTGATGAGCAGCTTGGCAGAGGCCCAGCTGCAATTTCCAGTATGCTGCTCTTTGTGGGAAATAGGGTCCATCGCCTCAAGATCCAGCAATGCGTCGAGTGTCTTATTGTAAAACTCGAGACCCTGCTTCTTATCTCTCATATGAGAAGCCAGACTGATAGCATCCGGAAGATTCGCGATCTTCTTGATACGATAGATCTTCAATCCTGGAGAGCCCTCTGAACCATTGCCCCGATTGCATTTGATCAGAAGCTGTTGCGATTTGCTATAAACAAAATAGGCAGCATGGGTATCCCAGCCCGCATTGCAAAAGCCGATATCGGCATCATTTTCTTTTTTCAAAACGCTGAGAATAGCATCGAGATCAATACCTGGCATGTTTTCGGATAAATCACAAAAATTCTCAAAAGACTTCAGCATTTGCTTTTCAGCCATTCCAGAATAAAGTCCCTGAAGTTTAATTTCGCGATTGCCAGATGTTCGAAAAATCTCGCGCAAACCAAAACGGTGGCACATCATCTGCTGTTCGAAGAAAAAGCGGGGAATCTCAGCTTTAACCTCTGGCTGCAGCCTCTGGAGCTCAGCAAACATTGTGGTATCATCCATCCCAGCTGCAATGGAAAAGGGGGTCATTCCCGCATCATCCATCATCATCAGGTCGAACCCCTTCTCTTTGAAATAGGGCATCAAATGGATCTGGCCCGCAAGGACAGCTTCATGCATCAGATTGGGCTTTAGTTCTGCACCAAGACTGACGAGAAGTTCTATAATCTGCTGCTGTCCTGAGCGTACAGCAAGTAACAGAGCTGTTGTGAATTGCTCCGGTTTGATCAGCTTGGATACGAGAGCGACATTGCCGTTGTTAATCGCAGCAAAGAGGATTTCGTTCAGCATTCTGTCTTGACCAGCGAACTCTCTTCTCAGGGTCTCTTCCACACGTTTGCCATCCAGCCTGGCAGCAAACTTCTCTAATTGATCAGTCAACTCCTGTTTTTGGACCTGCTGGCATATCTGAATGCCCTCAAAAATCATTCGAAATTGTCTGACAACTTTTTCGAAACCATCGGGCGCATCGAGTAATATCTGTGCAGTCTCACCATCCTGCGTTGTACCAGCCCCTTTCATCAGAAGATCCTGTATCACTTTGCCAGCCAGGCTTGGCTGTATCGATTCCAGGTTACGCATTTGATTTCTGTCCGCTGAATCCAGAGTCAAACCGCTTTCCTTAGCAACATGATCGATCCTGTCTGATGTTCCCCCTGCACAAAAATAGGCCTTGCGGAGCTCAGAATTATTTTTATCACCAAGGATCTGTCTAGCCCATTTATCTAGAGGAGAAGGAGGTAAAGGAGTTGGCTTGGGTTTCGATCCCCAGCCTGGCAGCCAGCCAATGAAATGCATAACTAAAATCTGGTTATAATTTTAATGCAAAATTATAACAGACAATTTCAGATTTTAGTTGAAGATACAGTAAATATTGTGTTAAGACATAAAATATGCCGCTTTAGGGCTTTTCCTTGCTGAATTTCTGATCAAAGGTCTTCAGCAGCTCTGGCACCTTAGCATCGGGCGTTTTGTCCAGATTGAGGATCTCTTCAATCAGTTCAAACAGCGCTTTGCGCGTATCGGCATAGCCATGCATGTGAATGCCGAAGGAGTGCTTTCCGAGCAAGGCTTCCACAGTCTGAACCACGACAGCCTTATGCACCGGATGTGTTTTGTAAAACTCCTCCAATTTAGGAGGCAATGTTTTGGAAACCGGCACGCTGGCAGTTTCTTCATGCAATTTCTGTTGAACCTCATCGCTTGCCAGATAATTGAGAAACGCGCGCACCCCCTCTTTCATCTTTTGCGTCTCATGGCTGTTCAGCACCCAGATCGACCCGCCGCCGAGAGGAAAGGCAAACTTCTGTCCATGCGTTAGATTAGGGATGGCACCATATCCGATTTGAAATTTTGCCTGACCCTGCAGCCTCTTAAAATGGGAAGATCCCTGCTCGAAAAAAGCCACCTTCTTTTCAAGAAAAGCATTGTGTGCATCCTCGTTCTTGCTGGTGAAAAACAATATCCGCTCGCGCACCTGCTGCCTGAGGCGCAGGAAATGATCTTTGAACCGGTTTAACTGAAACTGGCCATAGCCTTGGAAACCATTGTCAGGAACAATCAGGGGCAGATCGCATTGAGCCGCGGGCACTTCAAGAAGATAGGCCGCTGACCAGGCGCAGGTATAGCCATATGGCACTATCTTTTTCCCAACCAGCTCTCTGGAAACTTCTTCAAGCTCTTGCAGGGTGCTGGGAACATACTCAGGATGTTTTCCGATGGCGTTCAGGGCATCTCGATTGATATAAAGAATTCCGCAGGCTGGATTGAAAGGCAGGGAAACCACCCGACCAGACGCATCACCAAAGGTGCGTCGAACGATTTCAGCAATTTTGTTCAACTGCTCCTGGTGAAGAATATCGCAAATGGGGACAACTTTGCGCTCCCCTAAGGCGCCGATAAGGCTTGAGGTATACTCAGGCGCGAGGACAAGGGCTGGCTGCGCTGACTCGGGCGTGTTCAAGGCCTCTACGACTGCTCGGTCATAGCCCCCGGCAATATTCTTCAATTCCACCTGAGATTCCTGATGCTGTTTATTCCACTCGCCCACTGTTTGCTGGAGATAGTCGTAGACAGGACCTTGAAGAGAAAGCCAGAGATGGATGCTCATCAGTAACCTCATGTTTGTTGATTTTCTTATTTTAATGGCAAATTGGAAAGCTGTCTAGCGCCAGCTCGGCTCGATCCACCGATGAGGGGGTCTTTTCCCGACTGCTCGTATAATTCAAAAGCATTTCCAAAGAGATTTAGGATTTTCTCCCCAAGGTCCTTCCGCTTTTGTTTTGCGACCTCCAGAGCCTGTGTTGAAGTTTCATTTTCCAATAGCCACTTTCCTGAAAGCATCGTAGAAGGCCCGATGTCGCAATTTAAAGCCTTCAATTCGTCAATATCCAACTTAAGCATCTGCTCTTTTGCATTTCGTTCTGCAATTTGATGCATCAAATTCCGAATGGTTTCATCCAATTGGAGCTCTTGATTTCTCAATGAGATCGCTTCGCTCAGCGTGTCTTGCATCCGCTTCGTGGAGACCTGCTCTTTTAAGAGTCTTTCGCGCGCCAGATTCGCCGTTCGAAGAGCCTGGTCGTATCTATCCATTTGTACTACTTCAGGAAGATCTGTAAGGGCATTTATCCGATGTGTGAGAGCCTGAATTTTAAGATTGACCACTTCAAGCTGCAGTTGAAGACTGCTCTGTTTTTGATGGCATCCTGACTGCATCTCAATCAGCATTTCGAAGGCATCTGTCTGGGCTGCGGAGTTGATTGTCATACGAACCTCGGTTTTACAAGAAACAATAATAGCTCCTCGTTAATTTCAAATAAAGACATCCAGTATTGCACTAAGATGTCATTGTTTTTTTCATCTGGTCGAAGATCGCCCCCAAGAAACGATTGGCCGATTTGGGACTGATCGTCTTATCCTGCCGGCCGTGCGGATGGACGATCGTTGCCGTCCCTTGTTCCATGTGCAGGACATGGTGGCTTCCCTGCTGTTTTTCATCCTTCAGGACCTTTGTCAATGTATCGGGATGCAGTTTTAAAACATTTTGAGCCATCTTCATCATCTTACGAAATTTGATGCGTCCGTTGACTTTGAGGTTTTGAAAAGCCTCTTCCACCTTCTGATCAACAGTTTTTGGTGGAGGCTCTTTCTTAGCGACCTGTTGTGCCTTTTCCTGTTTCCTGGCTTTAGTTTTCCGTTCTTTTCTCGTTAGCCCAGCTCCTGGCGTTGTTCCCGTGATGACCTGCTGCGTACGAAGACGCTGCTGCTCCTGCACTTCGCGCGCATATTCAGTCTTAATCTCAGCTTCCAGTTCCTTAACCAGCTCTTCGGCGGGCTTTCCTTCGATTTGTTCGATCTGCCTGAGCCACTCCGCGGCTTGTTTCTGCTCCTCAGGCCGCACAGGGATTTTGCTTCGGATAATTATCTCCTGGAGAAAACAGTAAGCAAATTCTTTACTCTCCATGCCTTGTTGAGGCAGTGGAATAAAGCAGAAATCACGGATCTCTTCTGATTTCTCGAACGCTGTCATCACATCTGCAATACTTGCCATCAGAATTTGGATTTTGACAACCGGCGCTTTGGTAGAGGCATACTGTTCTTCCAAAGTAAGCAACAAGGGAGTGGCTGTATCTTCTCCATAAAACCCCTTGACGCTGACGAGTGTCTGCCCCAACACCTTCATCATTTCAACAAGGAAACCGCTTTGCGTGATTACAGTCCCATGATCAACCAAAAAGACTTTGTATTGCGGACCAAGCTTTGGCAGGGCACTCTCTCCATAAGTAACGTTCGTCACCTCAAATGTTTGAGGATTGCAGGCATAGGAAACAGGGACATATCCATTGCCATCCTGCAAAAAAGCAAGATAAGCTCGGGGTTGGACTTCGATGGCATCATAGGGATGCTTGCATTCAGCAGCTCCCTCTTTTTCTAAGAAGGCGTGCAGGAAATTGGCAAACCTTTGAAAAATAAGAAAGTGCGCATGAATCTTTTGCTGATAATGCTGTTTATAGGCGAGGCTGCTTGAACCAAAGGCAAACCCGGGATCGACGCCGCATAAATCTTTAAGGATCTGGGGTCGTTCCTGTAATCCCGCATCCCTGTCACAAAGCAAACCAAATAGATGTGCCAGCATACCCAGATTGAAGGCAAACTGCTGACGGAGGTTGATATCATTTGCTGATATCTTGTGAGGCTCCATGTGATTATAAATGGGTTTGAGGCGCAGATAGAGTTTATACAGATCCTCCATCCTGCTGCCAAAAACTTCTCTTGCAAGATAAAAATCATCCAGACTCGACCAGTTCGTTGGCACAGGTTGCTTGAGCCAATCCTGCCAGAAGGCATGGAATTCTTGAAACTCCTTCTCAGTAATGCTTGTGTTATATTCCTGCTTTTCAAAGGCCTTGGAGACCTGATGGGCAATCATCTGGCTCTGCAGGGAAGGACGAAGGGTTAATGCAGAATCTGCAGGTGGGGTTTCTGTCGCCATTTTGCCTGAATCTTCAATCACTTCTTTCTGCGACTGAACTGGCGGCACATAAATGTTAGACTCGCGAGCATCATAGCGTCCAAGTGGGGCCATCATCGATAAACATCCCGGTAATTGATTTACAAATCGAAATGAATGTTAATTCATTAATTTTTATTATTCAAGGCGAAATCACTTTCGCTTAAAACCTAAAATTTGGTATATTTTTTCCTTAATAAGGAGTTATTGCCCATGCTGCCGATTGTCCGCGAGGAAAAGAAAGCGCTGCCCCAACAGGCGCCAAAACGCAAGGTGAAAGATGAAGAGGGACGCATCCGCTTTGACCTGGATGGCAACAAGATCTACTTCATCAGCCTAGGCTGCCCCCGCAACCTGGTCGACAGCGAGGTGATGCTCGGCATCCTGCTGAAGGCGGGATACGAAGTGGCACCTGCGTTGGAAGAGGCCGACTATCTCGTCATCAACACCTGCGGCTTTTTAGAGGCTTCGCGCAATGAGTCGATGGGCGCGGTGGAAGAGGTCCTTCAGACACGCAAGGAAACAGCGAAACTGATTGTCACGGGCTGCATGGTGCAAACCCACAGCCAGATCTTAAAGGATAAATTTCCCAACATCGATTATCTCCTGGGCTCGGGCGATGTGCAGGGCATTTTGAAAGCTGTGGAGTCAACCCAGCAGGGCGAAATGATCACCTCTGCCAGGAGTTACCTGGAAGCTGGAGAGGTGCCTAGACAACTCTCGACGCCGAAGCACTTTGCTTATCTCAAAATCGCGGAAGGTTGCCGCAAACGCTGCGCCTACTGCATTATTCCAGACATCAAGGGTCCTCTTAAGAGCAAAAGCCAGGAGCAGGTCCTCAAAGAATTTCATCTGCTGCTCGACCAGGGCGTCAAGGAGATCATCCTGATCGCGCAGGATCTGGGCGATTATGGCAAAGACCGTGGCGCAAAAAAACTGAACGGGCTGATGGAATTGCTCCAGGCGATGCTCGACACGGACAAACAGTTCTGGCTGCGACTCCTTTATCTCTATCCGGATGAAATCACCGATGAGTTGATCGCGCTAGTCAAAAAAGACTCCAGGATCTGTCCTTATCTCGACATGCCCATCCAGCACATCAACAATCAGGTGCTGAAGGCGATGCGGCGGGCCACATCGCGCGAGCAGATCATCGACACCATCACCAAACTGAGAAAAGAAATGCCAGGTGTCATCATCCGCACCAGCCTCATTGTGGGCTTTCCAGGAGAGACTGAGGAGCAATTCGAGGAGCTCGCCCGCTTCATCCAGGACTATCCCTTGGACAACATCGGCATCTTTAAATTTTCGCGCGAGCCCGGCTCCCATGCACACGATCTTCCTGACCAGATTCCAGAAGAGATCAAAGAGAAGCGTTACCACAAGCTCATGCAGATCCAGCAGCGCACGGTCAAAAAGAATCAGAAAAAGTGGATCGGCAAGCGCCTGCCTGTCGTGGTCGAAGGCTACCACCCCGACTCCCAACTTTTGATGCGCGGGCGCTTCTATGGTCAGTGTCCCGATATCGATGGGATCGTGATTCTCAATGAAGGAACTGAAAAGGTCAAAGCCTTCGGGGAACAGGTTTTGGTCGAGATCACCGATTTTGTGGATTACGATCTGATTGGCAAAGTTGTAAAATTATCGAAAGCCTGACACACTAGGAGCTGGGTGCAAAACTTGCTTTGGGGAACAAATTCGATGATTTGGCAAACGGTTCGCATACTTCGCAAGTTGACATACTTGACTAAAAGTAGGCAACTTGCAAAGGATGCGAATCCGATTGTCAAAGCGCGAATTTGCACCCAAATGGAGTTTTGCACCCAGCTCAGTACTGGAGATAATTTATGATCGCATGGATCCGCGCCTTTAGAGAGGCTGATCCCAAGACAAAATCCTTTGTTTTTAACTGGGTGATCTACGGAATAGCTATCCTGGTAACCACAATCTATTGCTACGCCCGGCTGGACTATGTCCGCACCGGCCAACCTCGAAAGGTAAATGCTCACGAAGAACATTCATGAAAACAGAAGAACCCACTCTCATGTCCACACAACCCGATTATCAACAGCATGAAGATTTCCAACTGCGCAGCCAGAAGCTGGCCGAATTGCGCCAATTGGGCATCGAACCCTATCCGCATAAATATGCCCCGACGCAAACTTCAGAAAAGCTCCATGCGCAATACGGGAATGCAAGCCCAGGCCACAGCGACGATGCCGCCGCTGGAACGACTCCCGCCGCTTCTATAGCCGGACGCCTCGTTCTCTTTCGCGCCATGGGCAAAAATGCCTTTGCGCATATCCAGGACGATACCGGCCGCCTCCAGGTGATGTTCAACCGCGACCTGACCCAGGTCGCAGGCTACACACCTCCCCAGACACAAGATGGCGATTCACTGACCCCGCTCAAGCTCATCGAAAAGAAGATCGACCTCGGCGATATCGTGGGGGTGGAAGGCTTCCTCTTCCATACCCAAAAGGGAGAGCTAACCCTTTTTGTGAAGTCTCTGACACTTCTTTGCAAAACGCTTCTTCCCCTTCCAGACAAGCATGCGGGCCTTGCCGACAAAGAGTTGCGCTACCGCAAGCGCTGGCTCGATCTGATATGCAACCCCGAAGTCGGCCAGACATTCCGCAAGCGCAGCCTGATCATGAGCGAAATCCGCCGCTATTTTGCCGAGTCGGAATTTATCGAAGTGGAAACGCCTGTGCTGCAGAGCAGTTACGGTGGAGCAGAGGCGCGCCCCTTCTTGACCAAGCTCAATGCGCTGGACCAGGAGATGTTCATGCGCATCTCCCTCGAAATCTCTTTGAAAAAACTCATCATCGGCGGCATGAACCGCGTCTTTGAAATGGGCAAGGTCTTCCGCAATGAAGGGATCGACCGCAACCACAACCCCGAATTTACTCTGCTTGAAGCTTATGCAGCGTATTGGGATTACAACGACATGATGCACTTTGTGGAGCATCTCTACGAAAGGCTCGCACTCAAGCTCTACAACAGCACCAAGGTGCCTGCCCTCCATCCCGATACAGGCGCAGAGATTGAGATCGACATGAAAGCCCCCTGGAAACGACTGACGATGAAGGGCAGCTTGAAAGAGCTCGCAGATATCGATGTCGATGCTTTAAGTGACCAGGAGATGCGCGACAAGCTGCAGAAAAGCGGCCACATCGACCTCAAGAAACTACAGCTTCTCTCCCGCGGCCTGATGATCGCCGCTCTGTTTGAGATTTATGTCGAGCCCCACCTTATCCAGCCGCACCACATAACCGACCACCCCATCGAGACAACGCCCCTCTGCAAACCGCACCGTAATCCAAAAGACCGCGAACATGGCCTCGTCGAACGCTTTGAGAGTTTCATCCTTCGTCAAGAAGTATGCAACGCCTATTCTGAACTCAACGACCCGCAGCTACAACGTAAACTGCTCGAGAGCCAAGCCAGCAGGCGCGACGCTGGCGATGAAGAGGCGAGCCCGCTCGACGAAGAGTTCATCGAGGCGATCTGTCAGGGCATGCCACCCACAGGTGGCGTAGGCCTCGGCATCGACCGCCTGATCATGATTCTGACGCAGGTGCATTCGATCCGCGACGTCCTCTATTTCCCGTGGATGAAGCCGCAGGAATAATAACCAAGCAAGCGAGTAGTAAAGCAGGCATTTAATCTAGTTGAATATCAAATATTTAGATTAGTCATGCTTGTATGCACGAGTTTTTAATTGTCATTAAAAAATATATTGCCTACTTTTGAGGGGTACCCCAACAAAGGAGGTGGATCATGCCTGGTATTATGGCCTTTGGCCAAACACATTCATACACAGTTCCCAATCTGGATACAGAATCTCTAGAGGTTCTGTCATCACCATCGATTCCTGTTAGCATATGTGTTGATCCTCAAATCACGATCTATTCCATGGTGGATGGAAGAGTGATTTGCAGTGCAGAGGAGTGCAACGATCCTCAAGCTGAGCGGCTATATCATACTGCGGTCAAAACATATGATTTCTTTCGTGACCGATTCCAGTATTGCGGCATAGATGGGAACGGACTGATAGCCCCTATGCATTTATATTGGGATGAACAAAACGCAGCTTGGACTTGTTCCTTGGCTCTCTCTGGAAAGCAATGTTCCTGGCGTTTTAACCATGCCTTTGTGAGGGAGAAAATTGTACCACATGAATGGATGCATGGAATTCTTGATCATCTCTGGCCGCACTCACCATTTGGTGAGTCGGGCGCTTTGGATGAAGCGATTTCTAACATCAACGCAATTGCCTGTTATCGGTGGAATCATCGCAGAAGCATTCATAATATATCTACATGGAGGATTAGTACGGGTTCAGAAACGCTCTACGATCTTAGTGTGCGTCCCAGCATGCCTCTCATCAAACTACGCCCCGAAGAATCACCCTCGCAAGCAAATGATATGGGTTACGTGCATGGAAATAGCCTTATCATCAGCTATGCCTTTTATCGGGCTGTTCAGAATCTGTATGCAAAGACAGGCAACGAAGATTTCGCTTTCAATGGGCCTCTGGACGTCGTGTGGAATGTCATCCCTGAGCTGGATGACAATGAAAGCTTCGAAGGTTATGCAACGAAATCTGTAGAAATTGCTCTGAGGACAAATCGCATTGTTGCTGGAGCTTTGCATGAAGCATTTCATCATGTGGGAATCGTTCTACCGCCCCTCCCCCTGGAAGATAACCAACGAGCGCGCAGTCCTTTGATGGCAGGGCGGCAGCGTTTGTTGAGGCCAGAGTTATATTACTGAGTAGTAGCCCCGGCCACTTGCATGGCCGGGTTTTTCTAAAAAACTACCATTTGGAGTAGCTTGACATATCTGCATCCAGTCTTTTATTTGTACATATAGAGATGTAGGAACGAAAGATGGATGCACCGCATAAAGCAGGATATCAGATAGATCCCCCTCAGTGGGATCAACATGTCACAGAAGCCGTTCAGTTTTTTGGGCATCTCATTGCCCAGGAAAGTATCAATTGCTCCGAGGAATCAAGAAACGGCCGGGAAGTCCAAGGGGCCGTGCAAGTGCCTTGGAAAGAAATTAATGGACAAGACCTTATTATCTCGATACGGCCGAAATTTTTGGTAGAATCCTATAGTTATGGGGATCTCGAGGAGAGAATCGCCAATTTGGAAAGCTGGCGGCAGGCGGCTTACTTTTATATGCTGGAACGATTCTGCCAACGGCTTTGTAAGATCGAGAGCATTGTGGCATCCTTGCAGACCCTTGTGCCTTCAATTCAGGATGCTGAATCGCTGCAAACATCGCATCTGCTCCGCTCAATCATCGTGCGCTACGCAAAGAATGAACTTTCACCGCCTACCCAAGGCGAGCGTAGTCCTCAGTTTCATTCTTTAGGCGATAGGCAAATCGTCAAGGTATTATGCTTGCTGTCCAAGATATTTTGCGAAGAGGCTAAAGAAATAAAGCAAATCAAGGAATTTCCGCCTGGTGATAGGCCGCAAGTTTTTAGAGGGTTTTTAGCCAAAGAAAGGTCGATCAAAGTCGCAGAGGATTATCCTTTTCGCCCTATTTACACTTTTACAAAGCATGCTATTCCCGATATAGCGGCGAGGATAAAACAATTAAATCCTTTTAGGTCTATCTTATTTTCCTATATCCTTCAGAAATCAGCTCAAATCATCTATCAAGACACCTTTTTATCCTTTTTCTGCAGTCAATATGAGAGAGATTTGGTTAACAACGCCCTGCTGCAATCAAGTGTTTATAAAGTGTTGAGTGAAGAAGCCGAGGCTTACCTCGCTATCCCTGAGAAATCCTATACCCTAGAGACTGTTCCCAAGCCTGAGCCGACCGAACTCTTGCGATCGAATGCCGCTCATTTGAACGATCGCTTTAGCAAGACGAGACATATTGCCCAGACAACGCTCTATGCTCCGGAATCCCTATTCTTTTTAAACCATGAACAATTAATCCTGGAAGTCAAAGAACGTCACCCGGCCCTCTTGATTTCTTTGATACCCGATGATGCGTGGGAATATTTTTTGGACAATGTCCGCTATAAAAAAACCGTAAGGTTGTTTGTACCTAGGAGAGAACGTAACGTTATCCCCGTCCGCGTGGCTGCACCAAAGCCTCCCTCCTCCCCACCCCCAAGCGAAGTTGTCGCTACAAATAACCCTAAATCGAACAAAAACGGCTGTCAGCTTATGTAGTTGTGGCTACTCTGGTGGGTAGCTTTTGCGCCAACTTTTCCAGCTTACTTGCAGGGCTGCGCATTGTGTTGCTGCAGATTTTATTTATGGCCTTGCTAAGCCTTGAGGGGATATAGGTGTCTTCATCACCTGCAGTTTTGGTGAGCAGCCAATTCTTCACCGCGGTCTTCTCCTGTGGAGACAAAACTTGCAGCCTCTCCACGATATTACCAAGAAAATGTTGGCGAAAGCTCAGCCTGTCTTGCAAGGACCTGCCGTTGTAATTTTGCAAATAGTAATCACTCACATGAGGAACTTCTGCAAGCCAGCTGGCCTTCAACAGCTCTCTATTTTGATAAACTATAGTTTCTGCCAAATGATTCTGATATTGTCATAGCGAACCTAGGATTAAATTAATAATTAAATCCATTATCAAACGAGGTGTTTAATACCTCAACCAAACTGGTTATACCCATATTTTTTGTTGCTAAAATTTATTGCTTTTGAAGATAATATTTTTCTAAAAAACTAGCTAGGAACACCATTTATGATAATCTGTAAAATAAAAAATCTTCTCACCTTTGTGCTGGCACTTACTTTTATAATATGTGCTGTTCCTGTAAGTGGTAAAGAACTGAGCCAAAAGCAAAAAATGCATGTAGTCGTCGCCATGCCCTTCAGGCCCAATCTTCCGCTGGATCCCCACTGGTATACAGAGGATTATGTCGATTACATTGCAGGCCTGCTTCCACAGGACCGCTATGAAATCTCTGGCTATTTTGTCTCTCTGGATACCATCCCACAGTTCCTGGACGATATGCAAAGACTGCAGATCCAGAAAGGCAATATCAGTGTCCTCAACTTCTGTGATGGAGGGGAATGGGACGGCTATCCCGGCTTAACAGTGTGCCGCATGTGGGAGCGGCATGCCATCAACGGCATTATCCCCAAATCGGGAGCGGATTACACATTTATTCTGAATTCTGACGACAAAGTCAAAATGCAGGACTTTTTAACCAAGGCCAAACTCAAAAGCCTTCCACAGACGCTAATTTCCCAAAATCAGAAACTGGACAAAGCTGCTGTGATGGGTCAATTGACCAAAGCGAATCTCGATCAAGCCTGGCCCCTGTTTTGCAAACTCAACGTCGGTGCAGGGGCTTTGAGTATTAACGATGACTCAGTTTGCCACACGATCGACGAGCTGCTGACGCATTTAACGAAGCTGAAAGCTGCGTATCCAAACAGCGATATCATCCTGCAACCCTATCTTCCAGGACCTGAATACACCGTCTTAGTGCTGGGTGACCGCGTCTACACGGCTATCCGACGCGATTTTCATAATCGCTACAACATCATGTATGAAGACTACATGACTGGCGTTCGACCCGTGGACGAAGAGATCACCTATTTGCCCGCACCAGAGCATGTGCATAAAATTGCCCTGGATGCCATTCAGGCTATCCCTGGAAAGCAGCATTACACGCGCGTCGATATGCGCGACGACGGCAAAGGAAACGTCTATGTGATCGATATCAACGATAGACCCGGCTTTGGAACTCCCAGCACCTTAAAATGCATGCTGGACTTTAACAACATCGGCGAAGCTCAGTTGTTGCGCGATATCGTCGACTCCTGTGTGCGATAAAATGTTTTGCCTCAAAAAACTGTTGCATGTTTTGAAAATCCTGCCATAGTTAAGGGAAATAGTACGTTTGCACCATGCTCCACCCTTTCTTGGGTGAGCGAGACGAATGCAATGGCCAGGTTCCGGAGGAGGCAATAGCCCAAGCGCTATTGCCGACAAGGGAAGCTGGGCAGTGTGTCCGTAGCAGCCTCCCAAAAAGGGAGAGTGTGGTGAAAACGTACAGTTAAGGGAGGATTTATGCATCTATCGCAGAAATGTCTCATGGGCCTGACAAGCTTATGTCTGCTCGCCCAGCCTTTGGTTGCGCAAGAGAAAGCGCCAGCACCGCAGCTGATGACTGAAACTGAACTCTTGAAGGCGCTCGATGAAAAAGATCAAGCGACCTATCGCAGCTTAAACGCAGACGGAAAAGCCCTCGTCCTCAAAATGGCCTCTTTGACTAATGATCCTATCATGCAGAAGTGCAAACAGGTCATGGGAGTCATCCAGAACATGCGTGATCTACTGAGGCAGTTTGAAGGCCAGATGCAGGAGCAGCAGGACCAAAAACGCAATTAAGCCAAGTCGAATAGCAGAAGTTTTGCAGCCGAATTGGCCTGGACATGAATGGAGGGGCGATCGCTGACAGCAGCCCCGTCTCCTCTATTTAAAACCACATCATCTATTTTGATTGATCCGTCGATTACCTGCAGCCAGCCATATCGCCCAGGTTGAAATTCTTTTTCAACCGTCGTACCCAAATCAAGATTTGTCAGATAAACTTCAGCATCCTGATGGATGATGAGGGATCCATCGCGGCCATCCTGAGAAATCACCAGGCGCCATGTGTTGTGCTTTTGTTCAGCGGGAAATTTTTGCTGCTGATACTGCGGTGTCAGCCCTTTTTTCTCCGGTAAAATCCAGACCTGTAGCAGATGGACGGGACCCTCGGCCTCATTCGATTCGCTATGGAAAATACCGGTGCCGGCGCTCATGATCTGCACATCGCCAGGATAGATGGTCGAGGAGAAACCCATGCTGTCGCGATGCGTCAGGGCACCTTCCAGGATGATCGTCACGATCTCCATGTCCCTGTGTGGATGGGAGGGAAAAGCCGAATTTCCATCGATGCGGTCTTCATTGATGACCCGCAGACTTCGAAACTGCATGTGGGCAGGGTCGTAATAGTCGCCAAAGGAAAAGGTATGGTAGGTTTTCAACCAGCCATGGTCAAAAAATTTGCGCTCATGAGAGCGCCTGATCTCTATCGCCATAAACTGTGGTATAGCATTACATCTTCCAGATTGCAACAAATAGACTTAGACCCGATAAACTTCCATGCGGTCATCCTTCTAGTGGTCGGCTCTAAAGAGCTCTTTTGGCCAGCCGTATAGAGCTCTGCCATGAAAACGAGCGTCGCCTGCAGCGACTTTTAATTAGACGAATTCTCCAGGAGAGCATAAGCTCCATTAAGCATCTTTGCTGAAGCCCATTACTCTTTTCAAGAAGTGTTCGACCAAGGTCTCTTAGGTATTCTCAAATAAGATCCGAGTTGTTCTGTCCCTCAGCCTCTTGCAGTGCTTTGGTGAAGGCATCCACTGCCAGGTCGAGTCCTTTGCCTCTGAGGTAATACACCCCCGTTGTTTCCATGTCATAAGAGATGGAGGAGGATTTTGAGCAGTAACTTGGGGCGCCATGTCAACGCCTTGAGGATATATTGTAGATGATGGGGTAGCACTGACAAGGGGTGGGGTCGACACAAATGGTCTGAAGAGTAAAGTTGATACTGGTTGCATTTTAGATCTCCTCTAGACAAGATTGCATCTCAGATTTAATTTTTTTTATTTGAGGATGCTCCGAATCATAAAATTTCTGGTAGACGGTGAGAGCCTCTTCAAAATACCGAGTGGCTTTTTTTGCATCGCCTAGAGCCTTCCAGGTAGACCCTAAACTGTTGAGATCGCTCGCCACATTAAGATGCACATCGCCATAGATCTTTTTTTCAATGGTCAGGGCCTCTTCGAAGCGGCTAACAGCCTTATCAACATCGCCAGAATCTTGCAAAGTTGTGGCTAGATTGATGAGAAAGATCGCCAAGTTAGGATGCTCACCCCCGTAGACCTTTCTGGCAATTTTCAGAGCCTCCTCATAGTATTCGATAGCTTTATTAGCGTCTCCTAAGTCTTTCCATACAAAGGCTAGATTATTGAGATATGCAGCAGCACGAGGATGTTCGTCACCGTAGACCTTGTTGGAAATGGTCAGAGCTTGTTCATAGTAGACAATGGCTTTCTTTGCATCACCCAAGGCTTTCCAGGCATAACCTAGACCATTTAGAATCATGGCTGCGTCGGGATGCACATCTCCGTAGACCTTTTGAGATATTCTTAGAGCCTCTTGGTAATAACCGATAGCTTTATTTGCATTCCCTGTGGTCCAGGCACTGCCTAAATTGTTGAGACAAATGGCCACCTGAAAATGCACATCGCCATAGACCTTTTTGTATATTTTCAGAGCCTCATCCAAATAGCTAATGGCTTTTGTAGGGTTGCCTGAGGCTTTCCAGGCATTGCCCAGACTGCTAAGACGAGTCGCCACCTGAGAATGATCATTGCCATAGACCTTTTTGTCGATTCCCAGAGCCTGTTCATAGTAGCTGATGGCTTTTTGGGGATCGCCTAAATCTTGCCAGGCATTGCCTAGATTGCTGAGACGAATAGCCACCTGAGGATGCTGATCGCCGAAGACCTTTAAAGTAATTTTTAGAGCCTCTTCATAATATTCTCTGGCCTTTTTCGCGTCGCCTGAGGCTTGCCAGGCAGACCCAAGGTTGTTGAGATCGATAGCGACATCAGGATGCTGATCACCATAGAACTTTTTATCAATTCTGAGAGCCTCTTCAAATATGCCAATGGCCTTTTTTGCATCACCTAAGGCTTGCCAGGCAGACCCAAGGTTGTTGAGATAACTTGCAATAGTAGGATGCTCATTAGTATAGACCTTGGTGACAATACTCATGGCTTCGTTATAGTAATTGATAGCTTGTTGTGCATCTCCTAAGTCTTGCCAGGCTGTTCCAAGACTGTTGAGATGACTTGCCACAGTGGGATGTTCATCGCTGTAAACTTTTCTGACGATTTTCAGAGCCTGTTCAAAGTATTCGATGGCTTTTTTTGCATCGCCTAGGGCTTGCCAGGCAGAACCTAGATTGTAGAGACGGCTTGCCACGCTAGTATGCCCATCGCCGTAGACCTTTTTGTCTATTCTCAGCGCCTGCTCATAGCAACCAATGGCTTTTCTTGCATCGCCTAAGGCTTTCCAGGCAGTGCCTTGATTGTTGAGATAAATACCTACATCGGGATGTTCATCGCCATAAACCTTTTTGACAATTCTCAGAGCCTCTTCATAGTAGCCGATGGCTTTTTTTGCATTGCCTAAGTCTTGCCAAGTATTACCTAAATTGCTGAGATAAGAAGCAACATTAGGATGCTCAACGCCGAGGATCTTTTTGTCAATTTTCAATGCCTCCTCATAGTAGACGATGGCTTTATTTGCATCCCCTAAGGCTTTCCAGGCAGAGCCTAGATTACTAAGATGAGCTGCAACGTTTGAGTGCTCATCACCGTAGGTTTTTTTGTCGATTTTCAGAGCCTCTTCATAGGAGTCAATGGCATTTTTCGGTTCACCCAATTGATTACAGATTAATCCTCTTATATTAAGAGCCCTAGAGATGATCGCGTCGTCATTTTTCCTTTTGCCTAATGTTAGAGCTTTATCTGCATATTCTCTTGCTTGTGCAAGTTCAGCTAATTTCCATAAAAGTTCAGCCAACTTCAATAAGGCGACGGCATCGTCTGGATGTACAGCAACGGCTTGCTGATAGCACGTTTTTGCTTTAGCATATTGATGAAGTTTTGCATAAGTTTCAGCCTGAGTTAGGAGGCTAGAATCATAAAATGACTCTTTGGTCAGCTCAGCAAAGTTGCGGGTTTGGCAGACCTGTTTGAACAAGCGATGGAGAGGGAAAATCACCCGGTAGATTTCGATGATTTGATTAATGTCGGTGTCTGTTAACACAAAAACATTTTGTGTCATGTTCCCAAGCCCTTTCAACTGCATGCTGGGATGGTAGACATCTTCACACTCTTTACCATAGTGGAGGTGGCAGCGAATGCGAAGTCGCATGGTGGCGGCCATGGCATCTTGGAGATGCTTTGCGCCTTCGTGGCTTATGATCTTTGCCTTAACAAGAGCCTCTAATCTTTTCCATGTGTTTTGTTCGCCAATCCCAAAATAGTCGGCCAGACTTGCTATTAAGAAACTTGGCAGGCGGTAGAGTTCTACCTTGATGTTATAAATCGGGGTCTCTTCTTTATTTTTGTCCATGCGCGGCTCAAACTCGACGAGATGTCCCTGCAATAGATGTAATGCTCTTGCTTGAGAAGTGGAAAGAGAAGATTTTGCTGGTCTCGCTCTTAATATGGCCTGAACGGCTTCGACATACTTTTTATATAGCGATTCGCTTCCCACGATAATGTCAGCACTGCGGAGCACATTAGATAATATAAGGTCCTCCGCATAATAGCGCTCCAATTGATACTGCGCGAGTTTCTTTGGCGTGTCGATCAACTCAACATATCCTGGCTTGCCTAAAGGGGTATTGCCCCCATCGTCGAATGAAAATCCACGCATGACGGGACTTTCATAGCCATGATCGAGTATTTTGATTGCAGTCTCACCAAGGTGGATCACCTGAAGCTCCAGCCATTGGATCATCTTGCGAAAGTAGTCCAGATTGTTGGGAGAGCTTTTTTTGATGAGCAAGGCAAACTCTAGGTCCGAGTAGGGGCTCATCTCCTTGCGTGCTAAGGAGCCCAGGCCGATTAAGGTATAATCGCAAGGAGGTTTGCCGAAAAGAGTGAACCCGCTTTTGAGGACCTCGTCT
>JAJFUZ010000330.1 GCA_021372155.1 Parachlamydia sp.
TGCCAGATTTCATGGCCAAAGCGCGAACTCTTTCTCGCCATCTGCGAGTGCATGGATCGCTTTATCACGATCAGGGGTTTCAGTTTTCCGGCTCTTGCGGAACTTTCTCCCAATGAGATTACCCTGATTTATAATTATCTTGATGTGATAACCAAATTAAGCCATGCAGGTCTCAATTTTATTGAGTTTTGCCGCACACCTCTTGAAACGAAACAAATGCTGCTTAAAATGAAGACTTCCGATGGTATGAGAATGCTGTTGAAAAACAATATCAAGCTGGAAACATTAGACGAGGCTTGAACCTTTATCGTGACCATTCACAACTTATGCTAATAGGTGCTCTATGCTTGCCGTGCAGGTGCATGAATGAGATGTCTATAGAATTTGGAATCCTCGACGAGGTAAACTTTTACAAACTTTAAGCCATATCAAAACCAGAGTGGGCTTGCACATAGTCAATGGCCCATTCCAGATTTTTAGTCAGTTCCTGTTCTGAATAAGGTTCTTTCGTTTCTTTATTTTTGTACCAATTCAGATCGAGAGTATTGAAGCAGGTATGAAAGGCGATATTTCCCCCTTTTGCGATTTTAATGGGGGCGTCACGTCCCAGAGCGCTGGATCCACTCAGGGCAAAGATGAAGTGCGCGAGTTTTTTGTCATCAGCCTGTTCAATCCACGTTTTAAACCAGCTTCGGATGTTTTCCGGGATCTCTTCTTCAAACTGCAATTTATTTAAAATATCCTCTTTTGAAACGGTTCCCTGCAAGGTTCGGGACAACGCAACTGGGTCCATGCGCCGGACTTCATTGAAATTCAAACGGGAGTTAAATCGCGACTCGGACATTCCTTTTGCGATTTCATGAAGCGGCGCAAATGTCCTGCGCAGATTGTTCGCGACAATGTAGTTTCTGACAGCCGCTACGATCGCGGCTTGATGCTGCTTCATCTTTTGCGTATCGGCATTGATTTCCAGCTTTTCAATGCTGGGATCTTGCATGACCAATGCATAGGCCTCTTCCAGCTCAGAGTCGCTCTTTGGCTTTAAATAGCTCTCCAACCTTGCGATCATTTTGACATCGTCTTCGCTATAGCGGTTGATCTCTTTATAAACGTTGAGCATCTTGCTGAGAATCGCAGGATCTTTAAAATCCATTTGCTCAAACTCGTTTCGCAAATCTTTGGGATTCATGCGTGCAATCGCCGTAAAAACCCCTTGATCAAGCAGCATCCCGACAGGATAGGGAATTGCCGCATTGAGACAAAACATCATCAGCTGCCCTAAACGTCGATAGGTGGCCTTATCATTTTCGGTTAGGGGAAGGATGTCCCCCTGGCTATCTTCCTTAAGGCGCGGCCTGAAGAGTCCATTGTCGCGCTGCTCAAACTGCATGGTGCGGGTGATTTCGGAAAACAGCTGCCCGACAAATTGTCGCCCCAATCCTCCTGCGTCTTGACCTGTCTCTCCTTCAAACTCGACCTGCAGATGGGAATGGATCGATTGCTGAAAATAGTCGGAAAGTGTCTTTAAGATGTTTTCAGGATGTAACTGCAACTCGTCTCGCACCAAGCGCATTTTATAGGCTCCAGCCTCCGGCTGTTGGCGAGGATGCAAGAAAGACTCCATGATACGCTCAGGGTCTCCCCGCTCCCGGACCCATAATTCATAAAATCGCATCTTGGGGATCACCACATCCTCTTCAACCGTTTTGACAATAAATTCATTAATGCCTGGTTGGAGATCCAAATCCGGGTGGCTCCATTTTGCCTTCACCAATCCTTCCAGAAACTGGTTGGCAGTCGAATCCTCTTTTGCAGTCTGTATCAGATCTGTCATGGCACTGAAATTGACCAGGGGAACGAGGTCCGCAAATAATCTATCTATCTCCCCTTTATCATAGACATGCAAAAGCGCTTGGATGTTATTGCTCGAACCTCCTTTCTGCACCATCAACCGCATCAGATCAGGTCCATACCCGCTGGTGA
>JAJFUZ010000337.1 GCA_021372155.1 Parachlamydia sp.
GTTCAGGCGATGCCATGCGCGCCACTCCCCCTTCAGCCCTTATGTCTGCAGGGATCCTGTCGAGAGCCATGACTGCCACAGCACCGGCATCTTCGGCAATTTTGGCCTGGTCCGGAGTGGTCACATCCATGATAACTCCGCCCTTCAGCATCTCTGCCAGGCCCACTTTAACCTCAAATGAGGCCTTCTCAAAGACTACCGGCCGCTCTTTGCGCATGAAAAACTCCTGATCATGAATGATTATTGCAATAAAAGAGATAAAAAGCCAGCAGAGCGAGTTATAAGTCCATGGCGACTGTTGATTTTCTTAAATAATTTTCCAAGTCCTCTAAAGTCATCACGACGGTAGTTTCAAAGATGGAAATTTTTTGAGATGGAGGTGCTTTTTGTACGAAATGACGGATCAATAGCATTTCATTATTCGATTTTGAGCAAGCATGCAACAGTTTGTCTTGATATTGTAAGCGACTCTCTTCAGGAAATTCCGCCAGACAGCCTATGAAGAACTGCATTTGTTCTTCTGTTTTCAATGATTTGAGAGCTGGCAACATGATTTCCAGCTGTGCTTTGGGGATTTTCCCTAAGTTGATGATCAATGGGAACACATTTAGGGTGATTTTGAGTTTGGGCATGATCGACCTGATGTATTTCGGGTCTTCGAGTTGAGACACAGCTTGAACCAAATCGGTGATGGGTGGCATGGATCTGGCTTCAGAAATTAACCACATGGCATTTTCAGCTATCTGTTCCCGAGTTGGTAACGGCTTGAAAGCTTCAAAAACAAGATGTTCCTGACCATGCTCAGCAAGACGATCCGAAATTAGCCTGAAAGCGGCGCGGAGCAGGCTTGCCCGTTGATCGGGAACAGTCGTCCTTAAGCATTCCAGAGACTTTTCAATAGAGAAAATTCCACAGAATCGGTCTGCTTGGTATTCGGTAGTTTGTCTATCACCAATTGGAAGTAAACTCATGACACGAAAATAGTGGCTCAAATACTTAGCGGTTTTATTCTTAGTATCGATTTTGCTGAGGATTTGATCGATCTCATCTTGCGAAAGATCCTTCAAACATTTAAAGAAAATGACATAGGCATCGGAATCGGTTTGTTTGTATTGAAAATCGAGCTGAGGATATGCCATCCTGGTTGAAACGCTATATATTTTTTTCAGTAATGCAACTGCCTCTACCTGTAGCAGAGTAGACATCCAATCGTAGAATTCAGCTAGCTTCTGAAAATCATTGATGTTGCTTGAACATTGCCCCACATAGTGTTGGTATTCTTTACGCAACTCGCGGGGAATTTGAATCAAAGCCG
The DNA here is from genome assembly GCA_021372155.1 of Parachlamydia sp. Lineage (GTDB taxonomy): Bacteria > Chlamydiota > Chlamydiia > Chlamydiales > Parachlamydiaceae > JAJFUZ01. Next base: position 1,316 of record JAJFUZ010000337.1, read on the forward strand.
CAACGAAGGCAGTTCTCTTACAGCCATTCCCGTCGATGTTGTATCCGTTGTAGTAGTCATTGGCCATCTTCATCAGCTCCGCTGCTTCATCGGATGGCAGGGTAATCAGCATCTTGAGTAAGCGGCACCTGTTTTCTGTCCAGAACTCACTTCCCGAATTAGCCACCAAAGTCACAATTTCCTTTCTTCTCTCTGTCTGCAAGGCAAAAACGGCTTTAACCAATAGAGCCACTTCCGACCCAATGAGAGAGGAGTTAAAAAATCGGGATGTGAGCGAGGTAATCTTTGCCTGTTCTGCATCAGGAATTTTATTAAGCGCCTCGATAAAGTCCAGGCATTCAGCCGCATGCGTGCGTTGCGTATAGAGCTGATTATGCCTTGTTGACATCTGCATGTGTTGGTTAATGACAAAGAGGTTCCGGAGAAGGCTTGCTAATTTCTCGGGGGGATATTTTTTTAGACCTGAAAGGAATTCTTGTGCCGATGAGGAGTTCATCATAAAAAAAGAAACGGCATATGCGGTGAAGTTCTCATGATGGTCCAGATCGGGAATCAAATTCATGAGCTCTAAAGAATAAAACAAAGCTTCAGTCATCTGATTTGTTCGAGACTTGAGCCCCTCATCTTGAATTTCCATGACGCGTTGTTCCGGGGGAATTCCCAAGTTTCGAAAGGCAACTGCCATCATCTTTTCTTTAAGCGCTTCATCGAGAAGGTGGCCAAAATCGATAAAGTGGCCAAAGCCGTTGCAGCATTTTTCTAGATAAACTAAAGAAGGGAGGGCGGCATTGTTTTTGGTGCGTAAAAATACTTCTAACTCTTTTGGAATTGTGAAAGTCTCTTCTTGGCGAGGTGAATTTACTGGAGGTGCGCCACTGTCGACCGGTGCTGCCATTTTATACTCCTTTTGACTTTAAATTATAAATCCTGAAACGGACTTGCGACCTGGCCGAACAGGTTGCCCTTTTTGCGCCGGCTGATCTCGGAGCGGATGGAGAAGAGCAAATCCTGGTCGAATTCCTTCCTGGCTGCCCATAGGAGGTATTCCAGGGGCACTTCTTTGATGGGGCGGCCTTTGTGCTTTCCTAGGGGCATGGTTTTGAGCCGGATTGGGCGAGAAAGCACCTCGAAGATATGCTCGGTGTTTTTATACATCTTGGCGAGGTATTTGAACACTTCGCAATTGACGATCACGTCACTCATGGCCCTGTGGGGCCCTTCAAACTGGATATTGAAATGCTGGCGGAGCTGCTCGAGGGAATTTGTGGGGCTTTCACCATAGAGGCGTGCCATGCGGAGTGTATCCAGGGTGCGGTTGGCGCGCAAAGTGTGGGGGATTCCTGAGCGATCTGCTGCGAGGGCAATCAGCTCAATGTCAAAGCCGATGCCATGGCCGATGATGATGTCTTTACCGATGAATTTGATGAGGTCGGATACGATTTCCCCTATTTTTGGTTTGCCTGAAACCATTTCAGGAGTGATGTGGTGGATGGCGATGGAGGTGTCGGGTATGGCACGTTCGGGATCCACAAGGGATTCATACTGGCCGATAATCTGGTCCAGCGTAAACCGCATGGCGGCGACCTCGATGACGCGGTCTTCTTTGACATCAAGCCCTGTCGTCTCGCAGTCCATGCAGATAAATGTTTCATGTTCCAGACGACCCACTAGAGTACCTCTTTGACCTTATGAATGAGCGCCAACCTGCCGATATTTTTTGTAGAAGAATAGTGCACATACGGCAGGTCGGCTTGAAATGCTTCGAGTATTTTTTTAGTTTGCAGCTGCTGCTCGTTGCGCTTGACCTTATCTACCTTGGTTAGAACCAGGATAATGGGTTTGCTGTTGTAGTTAGCCCATTCGAGAAGCTTGAGGTCCTCTTCGTTGGGAAGGCGTCGAATATCGAAAAGCAAGAGGAGCGCCTTAAGCGTCTCGCGATTCTCCAGATAGGACTGCACCATGGGACCCCAGCGTTTGCGTACCTCGAGGGGTACCTGGGCAAAGCCATATCCGGGCAGGTCCACGATGACCAGCGCATCTTCCGTTGTAAAAAAGTTGATCGCCTGAGTCTTACCGGGAGTCGAGGAAGTTTTGGCAAGACCTTTCACTTGGAGCAGATGGTTGATCAGGCTCGATTTACCGACATTGGAGCGACCGGCAACGGCGATTTCGGGGAGAAGGTCGCCGCTGTCTTTTCGAAGCGTCGGATAGTCGCGCGGTTGCACGGCTGTTTTTATAAATTTGGCGCCTTTAAACATATCTCTCGTTTCTGCTCACTTACATGGTTGATCCTCACCTGGATCGCATCTGGCGGGATCAGATCTGCAATCCGTTCAGACCACTCCAGGCAACAGATGCCTCCGGCCTGGAAATACTCATCGAACCCCATCTTGACAAACTCCTCAGGATCCTTCAAACGATAGAGATCGAAATGGTAGACCGTCTTGGCGCCCTCGTAGATATTGAGATAGACAAATGTCGGACTGCAGACATCTTCTGGAGCACAACCTGTGACTCCCGCTACCAGGCCTTGAATAAATGTCGTTTTACCTGCGCCGAGATCGCCGAAAAAGCAGACCACCGCATTGGGAGCCAGTTTCTGGCCCAGGTTCTGGCCAAGCTGTCGCGTTTCAGAGG
>JAJFUZ010000344.1 GCA_021372155.1 Parachlamydia sp.
GCTCTACGCAGCATCTACGGTGCTGGCATACAGCTGGAGATGCCACCATTTTGGCCTTTCGCTTGATGTCCTGGTTGGCCGGCACAAAGCCAGCGGTGCGCAGAATTTTGATACCCCAGAGCTGACAGTCTCTACGAACAATGTGACCAATCGAGGATATGACTGGAACTGGGGGCTGGGTGTGCGTATCGGATGGCTGTGGGAAGTGACTTCTACGTTTCGTTTAGGAGTGTATTACAGTCCCGAGACTAAAATGTCGCGTTTCCATAAATACGAAGGATTCATTCCAGAGCGCGGAATTGTCCATAACGCCCAGCGTATGAATAGCGGTTTTTCCTGGCGGTTTGTGCCCTGCGCAACTGTGGCTTTTGATGCAGAATATATCTGGATTAGTCGCCTGAGAGGTGCTGCAAACCCGATTGTGAAAAATCCTGTGGCAACGAAACTTGGTTCAAAAAATGGCAGTGCGTTTGGACTTAAAAGCGAGCTCATTCTGCGCGGCGGAATCGACTATGCCCTCACAGAGTGTCTCATAGTGCGCCTCGGATACATTTACGCAAAAGAGATCCAGAGAAGCTCTCAGGCATTTTTGGATGTCATCTGGAACAGACCCATTGTCAATTTTATCACAACAGGCTTGACCTATCAGTGGAACAGCTGTGTTGGGATCGACATGTACTATGTGCATGGATTTGAAAAACACATTACGGGTATCGGAGCCATCCCTGCCTTCCTGGGCGGAGGGAATATCAAGATGAAACGCAGACTCGACACTGTTGGCGTTGGGATTGGAATTAAGTACTAAAATCTGCTGAAACGGATCTTTTTCAAAGTTCACCACCCCTTCTCTCGTAAGGGGTGGTGAAACATTTTCAAGTTCAACTAATATTGATTCTCGTGAAAAGCTTCTCTTTGCATGATGCGTTCCTTTTCCTCCATCTCAGTACCCATGAGGAGCAGGCACTGATTAACGCAGGTGCCTTAACGTATTTGAAATCCGTTTGATATGCCTTCCGGTTGAAGGACGGTTATGCGAAAGAAGCGGCGGTGCTAAGACGATCGCCAGAAATTTAGCCACATTTTCGGGAGACCAGGTGGACTCTGTTCGGACGATCTCGTCCGCAAAAAGCAGGGAGATAAGCTGCGGAGCGCGGTCCATGGCATGCTTGCAGGTGATATTGGCGTGGTGGTAGCGCTGCAGGAGCGAACGGATTAGGGCAATATAGGTGATATCGATAAAGGCTTTTCGTTCATCTGTAGAGAGAATTTCTTTATTTTGGAAATAGTCTGAATGGACAATATCAATTGTCTTCTCGCACTCAAGTCGCCATTGCCTTTTATCCAGAGCGTGTGACCAGTAGAAATAGCACTTGGCATTAGGTGCAAAAAACTGTTTGATAAAAGCTGTTTTAAAATCCTCTGCCTTGTCCAAATTTTTGTAGCGCTGCTTATAAAAGCTGGAATTGTAGTCCAGAGTGATAACGTGCAAGGACTTTTGCTTTCTTTCAAGCCCTTCAATCTTGCTAGATAACGGCTTCTCGTGGCTGTCTGTGCGGTCCATTAAATTGATGTAGAGATGCTGCTTTTCTTTGCTGGCAAGTGCCTGGAGGTAGCGCAGATATTCGGGAGAGATGGTGGCGTCCTCATTTTTATATTCCTGAGTCACGCGAGGCATATAAATCAGATGGGTCGATCCAACGCAAAAAAGACGTGTGGGTAGGATTCCGCCGAAATGGGGATCGTAGGTAGGTTCTCCGGGTTCTTTGGACTGCTTCTTGAAGCCTGAGACAGAATCGTGGCGGCTGAGTTTTTTCCAGGTTTTTTCCAGCATGTCGGGAAGTTCTTCTGTTGTCAGCTTCTCTGTGGGAAACACCAGCTTCAATTCCAGGGCCAGAAGTTCGCTGATGTTGTCGAAAAACTCCGCTTCGCTGAACATGAAGAGGCAGATGGTGTCGAGCAGGTGTTTAGCCCCTTCGATGGCCTTATCATATTTTTTAGTCAAAAGCTCTTTTGAGGAGAGTACCTGTCTCAGCTGTCCCAGCCAGCGTTGATGCCAGTCGCGGTGGCTTTTGGGATGTGCAGGAGGGGATTCTTGTGACAGGACGAGAAGCTTTTTTACATTCAGGAAGAATGGTGAGTCGTCGTTGAGTTTTGCTGCAAGTTCTGGCTCTTGTGAGAGAGTTTCAGAAATGCAGGCCTGCAACTGAGCGCGGTAGGGCAGAAATAGAATCGGGGAAAAGAAGCGTTCATATTCCCTCAGCCTTTTTTGGGGCATGATCCATTTGCGAATGGTGTTCAGGTTGAAACCAGCAACAGCGGGTGGGCTTGAAAGAATTAATATCAGGAGAAAGAGGCCGTTCCAAAGATTGCGACGCATATCTGCCTGCCCAGGATTTGATAAAAAGATAATTTAAGCATAACCGTTGTTTTTTGCAAGCCGACATTGACTCTGTCCAGCAATCCAAGGGAAAAATGCAAACCGGCTGAGCGAGGGGTGACAGATGGCCCATTTTGCGACGAATTCGTATTTGTTAATACGAATGAGGAGCAAAATGGGCTAGTGCTCAACCACATAAGTTTTTAGTGTTTCGGCTAGCGTGAAAGCTCCTGCGGTCGAACCTTCGCAAACGGGT
>JAJFUZ010000371.1 GCA_021372155.1 Parachlamydia sp.
GACCATCCAAGCTCTTGCCCAAGCTCCTCTAGACGATGTGATCAAAATGTGGGAGGGCCTCGGCTACTATTCACGCGCGCGCAACCTGCATGAAGGGGCCCGCATGGTCGTCGAACAATTTGAAGGCCGCCTGCCGGCCGATGCCGCCAGTCTCGCGAGGATCAAAGGCCTTGGAGACTACACCATCGGGGCCATCCTAAGCTTCGCTTTCCACCAGCGCGTGCCAGCCGTTGATGGCAATGTCGTGCGCGTCCTGGCCCGCTACCTATGCCTCAAAGAGGATATCGCCAAGCCCAGCACCATCCGAATGATCCGCCAAAAGCTCGCCGATCTGCTTCCTGAAGAGGAATCCTGGATTATCAATGAAGCTCTGATTGAGCTGGGCGCCACCGTTTGCCAGCGCAAACCCATGTGCCGGGAATGTCCCATAAGAAAAAGCTGCTCTGGTTATGCTGCTGGCATTGCCGATCAGCTGCCCGTTAAATCCACCAGGACGCGCATTGAGGCTCTTTACAGAATTGTAGCTGTCCTGCAATGCGGCGAACATCTATTGGTGAAGCGCGTCGGCAAAGGAGAGATCATGTCGGGCCTCCATGAATTTCCCTATTTTGAGACAGTTCCTGATGGCCTTCCCGCAGAAGATGTCTGCAAGGAGATCCGGAATCGCTTTGGCGTCAGAGGGAAGCCCGTGGCTATGCCAAAAGTCTCCCATAGCTTTACCCGTTACCGCGTGCAACTCTTTCCCTTTCATATGCACTGCGGCGAGATGCCCGAGATTTCTGGCTACCAGTGGCTGACTGTGGAACAGATCAACCAGGTGGCCTTTTCATCTGGCCACCGACGCGTGCGCCAACTCATAATTGGCGCATAGGATTGCAATCCTATCTTTTATGCAAATATTATGGATGGTATTCCGTTACTTCTTCGACTCGCTTGATCCCCATCTTGTCTAGGACGAGACGGTACTTGTTCAGCTCCTCTTTGGGTGTCCCGTCGGGCAGGAATGTGCGGCTCTTCATAATGATATTGAGGTGGTAGACGCGCGGAAGTTCTATCTTGCAGAGGTTTTGTGTCTTTTCATCCAGTGTCAGGTAGGTTTGGAAGGGATCTTCAGCTTTGGCCAGGAAGTGATGGATGTCAAACCGGAAAAAAATATTGTAACCGTAAAAACGCTCTTCCAGAATGCCTGGATTTGCCTCAAAGCTGACAGTCTTTTTGTAATAGAGCACTCGCTCTGGCCGTTTCACAACCTCCAGCACCTTATGAAAATATTGATTGCGGATTTCGGAGATTTCCGAGGGGATTTTTTCGCTGTCAATGAAGCTTGCATACTCCTTTAAATATCCCATGACCTCATCATTCTGGGGATCCTGGATCTCTGTCGTATAATCGGAAAACCACTTGGCCACCTGACGAAAGGATACAAAGCGCAGCTCCTCTTTTAGGCGGTCCTTGAGGACATAGATGAGCACGGTAAAGAGGATGAAGGGTTCGGAATTGATCAGAAACCATGATCCCTGCAAGACGTAAAGAATAAGAAAAATGAACATGGCGATCGCTGCAGGAATGGCTCCAATGATGGTGCGATACCGCTGGTCAGCCGAGGCACGGCTGGTTTTGAGCAAGAGGGGATCGATGACGAACTTATTGAGGAGTCCTTTGCGATAAAGAATGTACTCTTCCAACTCTTCATCCTTAAGCCCTGCTGGATGACTATTCAAATAAAGCTCCTCTCGATAGCGCTTCTCGTTCAGAATAACCTCTGGAAGGTTCGCTTCGGGGAGTCTATTTTTGCGCAAGTAGTCGAGCAGCTGAGTCAGATAATCATTCACCGTCAGGCTCAAGTATTCGTCGACATAATGGAAATGGGCCAAAAGTTCTTTGCTTAAAGGCAATGCAGCTGCACGGTTTTGAAGCGTGCGGAACTGAGAGAGGAGCCGTTCCAGTTCCTCGCATCCCTGTGCGATCATTGCCGAATCGCCATGGTTGCTTTTGAGCAGAGCGGTCCAGTTCCTCAGTGAACTGTGAAAGACCCTGCCCAGTATTTTTAATTCCTGCTGCAGGCGCGAAGCCTCAGCAGAATTGTTTAAGAGCATTCTGATGCGGACAAGGGGCGATTCCTTATTGAGCGGGTCGAGCAATTCGCCCAGTGAAAAGCGAGGAGTCTTGAGCCTGATGAGGTTGGTCTGGTCCAGATAAAATTGTGCTTTGCTGTAGGTCTGATCGTTAATCTGCAGGGAATTGGGAATAAAAAAATAGAATTCCTGGACGAGATTGTTCTTCTTATGTTCTGAAAAGGGATAGAGATCGCTTTTGAGCTCAAACTGCCATTTGTCGCGAAAATGGATTTTGCCCGTTTCAAAGTCCTCTAAAACGGTTTCATCGTTCATTTTTCCGTTGGTTGGCTTCGTAGAGTTTGAGATATTTGTAATAGGCTGTATTTCCATTGTAGACGGATATCACAAAACCTTCATACCCGCCCAGAAACCCAAGCTTGATGATATAGGCGCGCATAAAGGCTCCAATCCCATGCCAGAGCGCTTTCCAGGGGGAAGAGCTTCTCCTTCCACAATATTGCCGGGCAAAAAGGTCAGAATAGGATTGCATCTTGGCGAGAAAATCGGCGTGGGTATCGTAAGAATAATGGCGGAGCGCTCCTTTCAAATCGACTCGGTGCATCCCCTCCGTCATGATCGCCTCATGCACCTGAGCATCGGTAAAACGTGTCCTAGTCCTGTTATAAAGCCTGATCTGCTTGTCAGGATACCATCCGCACCATTTGATAAAGGTTCCATTGAAATAATTATGGCGGGGGAAGGCGTAGACGGCTCCGGGATCGAGGAGTGTCGAGGCGATATCGGCGGCCATCCCGGAAGTCACCACCTCATCGCTATCTATTGAGAGAATCCAGTCCCATTTGGCCAATGCCGACGCCTTGTTGTGAGTGGGTCCAAAGCCATCGAAAGTACCTTTCACCGGCTTGACATTGGGAAAAGAGGCCGCTATCTCGAAGGTCCTGTCAGTAGAACCGTTATCGAAAAGCAGCACCTCGTCAAAATCCTTCAATGAGGCTAACACCTCCTGAAGGTATTTCTGGCTGTTTTTCGTCAAAATTGTGACAGAGATATTCATGAGATCATTTGCTGCACGGCTTCAATGACTCGGTCGACATGCCCTTCCACTTTGACGGGTCTTTCGATCCATTGAATGATCCCATCGCGATCGACAAGGAATGTGGTGCGCTCCACTCCAATGCTTGTCTTGCCGTAATTGTTCTTCTCTTGCAGGACATCAAATTTGCTGCAGAGAGCCTTGTCTTCGTCTGTGAGAAGGGTGAAATCCAGCTGATGCTTTTCGATGAATTTCTGATGTGAAGAGGCATTGTCGGGGCTGATACCTACAACGGCAACATCATATTCCATCAGCCGGTTCATATTGTCGCGAAAAGAACAGGCCTCTTTCGTGCATCCTGGGGTATCATCTTTAGGATAGAAGTAGAAGACGACAGGTGTCCCGATGAAATCTTCAGTCACCAATGTGTTTCCCTCTTGATCCTGCGCCTTAAATTGGGGCAGCGCGTCCCCGATATTGATGCGGTATGTCATGTTATCCCCCGTTCATAATTTTAATGACTTTTGCTTAAAATTAGAATAGGATTTTCCCAAAATAAGGAGATTGCTATGACTACAGCAGATGTCGCATCGGCACAGTTATGCCTCACACAGCGTCCAAGGCGCAACCGCAAAAGCGCTGCTATCCGTGACATGCTGCAGGAGAACCGTCTTCATCCCAGCCAGCTGATCGCTCCGCTCTTTATCGTGGAAGGACAGCATCAGCGCCAGCCCATCGCCAGTCTCCCAGGAGTCGAGCGTCTCTCGATTGATCTTTTGCTGCGGGAAGTGACCGCCCTCTACCAGCTTGGCATCCGCGCCATCGATCTCTTTGCGTATGTGCCCCAAGAAAGGAAAGACCGCTGGGGATCAGAAGCCCTGCGACCGGGAAATCTGCTGTCACAGGCCATCCAGGCTGTTAAAAACGAAATTCCCGAGATGTGCCTCATGGTCGATATTGCTTTAGATCCCTACACAGACCATGGCCACGATGGTGTCGTCAGCGACAGCGGCGAGATCCTCAACGATGCCTCTGTCGAAGCTCTGGGCAAAATGTCTTTGCTTGCCGCCGCAGCCGGGGCGGACGTGATTGCTCCAAGCGATATGATGGATGGTCGGGTTGCCTACATCCGCGAAATCCTCGATGACGCCGGTTTTAATCAAGTGAGCATCATGAGTTATGCGGTCAAATTTGTTTCCGCTTTTTATGGGCCATTCCGCGACGCGCTCCAGTCGGCACCCCGCTTTGGCGACAAAAAAACCTACCAGGTCAACATCGCAAACAGCCGCGAAGCCCTGCTGGAATGCCTTCTGGATGAAGAAGAAGGGGCGGACATGCTTCTCATCAAACCAGCGCTGCCCTATCTCGACGTCATCGCTAAAGCCCGCCAGCAAACACATCTGCCTGTCGGAGCCTATCATGTGAGTGGCGAATATGCTATGGTTATGGCTGCCGCTCAGAATGGTTGGATCAAAGGTCCACAAGCCATGATGGAATCGCTGATGTGCATCAAGCGCGCCGGCGCCGATTTCATCCTGACCTATGCCGCAAAAATGGCTGCGGAGCAAATAAAGAATTTAGCTTGATTTCTTCCCTCAAAAGGTTGTAAGAAATACCTTTAAACTCTAATGAGGGAAATCATGAAAAAATTATTCCTTAGTCTCTACCTGCTGTGTGCGATCGCAACCCTGCCTGCCCAGGCCTTTAATTTCCTGCCGCTGTCTCTCGATCGCAGCCAGCTCAAAGAGATCAAATGCGACCCTGTGCAGATCCCAACCACCCAGCCTCAGCTGAAGCCCATTCAATCCAAAACGACGTTCACCGATATCAAAGCTGTGCTCAGCACTAACTGGAGCGGCTACGTGGCTGTCACAGACTTTACTGATCCGAAGACGCATTCCGTCTCCATGGTATCAGGAGCCTGGATAGTTCCAAGACTCACTGCCACAACAGGCGACAGCTCTTCCGCCATCTGGGTTGGCATAGACGGCTTCGCCGATAATAGTCCTACCGTGGAACAGATCGGCACACAGCAGATTTTTGCGGGTGGCTCGGCTTCCTATTTCGCCTTTTTTGAAGTTTTTCCCGGCGCAGCCTTCCAGCTTGTCGACTTCCCTATCCGTCCAGGCGACCTTGTGGGAGGAGAAGTGGCTTATGTCAAACATGACAAATTCTTCCTTTACATCATGAATTTTACCGTCGGTGTTTTCACAGTTGTCCCTGTTAAAGTGAAAGGCGCCAAACGCAATTCCGCGGAATGGATCGTTGAAGCACCCACGGTTAGCGATACCCTCCAGTCTCTGTCGAACTTTGGATCGGTGCCTTTTGTCCAGTGCACAGCAAAAATCAATGGGGATGTGGGTTCCATCAGCGACGATGACTGGGAGAATGCTGCCATCATCATGGTGTCGCAAAGCAATGACCGAAAGACAGTCCCCACTACCCTGAAAAAAGATGGGGAATCGTTCGTTGTCGTCTGGAAATCGGAAGGACCATAGGACCCTGATTTAAGATATTTATTGACTACTTGTCCAACTAGGCGTAGACACGGGATTTGGATATAAAAATTCCTATAACCGTTATGCGAGAGCGCCTTATGAAGCAGTCGTTTATCTGTTCCATGATCCTGATGCTGACCATCGCCACAGGTTTGCCTGGCGCACAGGATCTAAAAAATAAACATCTGACAAATCGCAGAGGGATGACCCAGATTAAATGCAAGGCCGTCCCTCTGGATCCTGAGCTCGCTCGCACGAGGATGATTGTCCGTGCCCAAAAGACGAAGAAACCCACGCAAACACAGAATCAGGTATTCAGCTTAAACTGGGCGGGTTATGTCGCTGCGACGAGCATCAACCATCCCCAAAACCTGTCTGTGGAAGTCGTCTCGGGCGCCTGGATCGCGCCTTTGCTGGCGCCTTCGCAAGGCGATAGCTACGTGTCGATCTTTGTAGGAATAGATGGTTTTGCCGAACACAGTGCTACCGTCGAACAGATCGGCACATTCCACCAATTTATTGGCGGCATTCAGTCAGACTTTGTCTTTATCGAACTTTTTCCCCACCCGCCGCTCGAACTTGTGGGTTTCCCTGTCAGCCCGGGCAACGTGATGGGAGGCGAAGTGGCTTACATCGGCCACAACACCTTTGCCTTTTACATCATGAACTTCTCCCTCAAGATTTTCACATCGGTTCGTTTCAAGGTTCACAACGCCAAAAGAAATTCCGCCGAGTGGATTGTTGAAGCCCCCACGATCAACAACGACATCCAGCCTCTGGCAGACTTCGATTTTGTACCATTCCTCGAATGCACGGCCAAGATTGATAAGGAGGTGGGAGCCATCAACGATGACGACACAAAATATGCCAAGGTCATCATGCTTTCGGAAAGCTTTGTTCCCAAAGCCGCTCCCACCAAGCTGAAAAAGGATGGAACCGAATTCATCGTCGGCTGGCTCTCCCCCGGGCCATAAAGGCTTGTCTTTTAATTTCACATCCTTATAGTTGATAAAAAGCGGAACACCGCTTTTTAATTGCTATTTCAACCTATTAAGGATTTTGTATATACAACCTTTATCTGAAAGAGCAATCATTTACGCCTCACAAAAACAAAACCCCCAGTTATGGGAATCTAATATTAAGGGTTTTCGATCCGCACCAGCTGACGCTGATGCCTTACAAAATTTCGTGAATTCCATATTCCAAACTAGCATCTCAGAACGTGATAGAAACCGTGTTGTTAGCTATCTTTGCAGCAAAGGGATGGAGAAGCTGTTTGACAAAATCCTGCAAGGCAAAATGCTCGATGCCGATGCAAAGTTGACTCGTGTCTCGAAAGAGCTTAAGTATGCTAAGCTAAAGTTGGCTGCTGTTGATGACCGACTCCATCTTTATCTTCAGATGACAGCATTTCAAACCGCTTGTGAAAATGAGATGAAAATTTATCTCCATAACGTCCATATGCCTGGTGTCGCACCACTCAGTAATAGTCCAAAATCTAATGCTGAGCAACTTGATAGGGAGCAACAAAGAGATCAGCGGCTCAAACCATTGATTGAAAAGCACGAACAGGTCATCAATCAACGCATTGCACTTAGAAATGAAGCTAAAGACCTCTTGAACAAAATCGCGCGTGACGTCATAGGCAGAGGGACTACTGTGACTCAACCAATCCCTGCAATGCAAACTGTGTTAGATCGATTTGCAGCTGCTGCACAGGTCTATCAAGAGTCTCTGAAGCAAGCAAAGGACGCTGGTACAATTTATATGGGTCCCACCTAATTCTAAGAAGCAAAGCGGCGTTGCCGCTTTGCCTTTATATCATCCCTGCGCTACCTAGTCGCCACTTTACTGCAGCAAGTGTGAGAGGAATGATTGCGCCGGCGAGATGAAGATCTTTGCGCAGCACGCGCGCCGCTTCCTTCAGCGTATTGCCTGACCCAACATAGTCATCGAGAAGGAGGATACAACCTTGATTCAGCTTCGGCTTCGCGGATATTGTCATATGCTGATGGACATTATGATGGCGTTGATCGTTATTTAAAAGTTCACCCTGGCGGTGTTCAGGACTTTTGTCCCATTGAAGCAAATCTAGAAAAACCGGCACTTGCAGATATTGCCCAATCATATCCGCAATGGCATTGCGCGCTCCCCATGTTCGCGAAGGGATAGGGATGATTGCTGCAATGGGCTGTTGCGCAGATAACTTTTCTAGATGGTCCTTTAAAAGGCCGAGGAGCTCTCCTGGCAAGGCTTCTTCGACAGTACTGCTACTGGCACGCTGTTTCATAAAGTAAATGAACGCGGGAGAGCGCAATTTTCCATCCAACAGCGCCTTACCTTCGGAAATTCTGAGTGTTTTGCTTTCGGTGATTGCGACACCCTGTTGCCCCAACCAGGAGGCTACGGCGGCGTTTTTTTGGGCATCTACAGTCAGTGTAAAGGGACTCTTTTGACACTGAGAACAGTGGCCGCATTGTCTGGTGTCAGAGTCTCCTAACGCCTGCCGCAGAATCTCCATTCTGCAAGAGGATTGTTGCTCGGCATAATGAAGCATCTTATCGAGCTCGCGCGTCTTCACAGCATATTGAACCGTATAGCGCGACAAGTCAGGCTGACAGACCATGCCATTACAAGCATAGACCTGCGTGCGCTTTAAACTATATTTTTTCAGAAAGCCCTGTTCAATCAGCTCAGCGACGACTACCGTCACACGCGTTGGATGCAGTCCGGTCAAGCGTTTGATCGTAATCAGATTAGGAGGTTCCTGTGAATTTTTTACCGCTTCAAATACAGTGTTAAAGTCTTCAGGCAGGGGTTGGGCAGAATCGATAAAGTGTTTTTGGATTTTTTTATCCATAGGATCATAAATCAAGATTCCATACGACTTAAGACCATCTCTTCCACAGCGTCCCACTTCTTGATAATAGGCGGTAATGGATCCTGGAATGTCAAAATGGATGATAAACCGCAAATTAGGTTTATCTATCCCCATGCCAAGGGCATTTGTCGCTACCAGGACCTTGTAATGATCTTCCAGAAACTCATTCTGTAGCTTGCGTTTTTCCTCGGGTTCCATCCCTGCATGATAAGCCACCGCGTTGATCCCCATTGTCTTAAGATAATCGGCGACAAGCTCTGTATTTTCCCGCGTTGCACAGTAAATCAAGCCAGCCCCTTCCAGCTGGTGAATCAATTGTTCCACCGCAATTAGTTTCAGCTCAGGCGTCTGCACTTCAAACACTGACAAGCTGATATTGGGCCTGTCCATGGTTTCACGCAAGACATCGAGGGTTCGATCACCTAGCGAGAGTTGATCTTTAATATCCTTTTCGGTGCGGCTGTCTGCTGTCGCTGTCAAACCCAGGATTTTTAAATGGGCGTTCCTGGCTTGCAAAGATTGAATAAAACGGATGATTTGCCTGTAGCTGGGACGAAAATCATGACCCCACGTGGAAATACAATGGGCCTCGTCGACTACAACCATGCTCACGGGGAGCTGCAGCAAGTATTCAAAACGGTCGACATGATCCAGCTGTTCAGGGGCGACAAATAAGATGCGAACCTGCCCATGACTTACAGCATTGCGTACAGCCTCATTTTCTTCTTCGCTTTGATCGCTATTGATCGCCGCCGCGGCAATACCAAAGCGATTATTCAAATGTTTTTCTTGATCGCGCATCAAAGCCAGAAGTGGGGAGATCACTAAAGTCATCCCTTCCAGTAAAGTGGCTGGCAATTGATAGAGCAAAGACTTTCCAAATCCAGTGGGATGGATGCATAAGAGGCTGCCCTGGGAAAGAAGACGCTGAATAGCCTCCAATTGTCCCGGGCGAAATCGCTCGAACCCAAACTTCTGTCTGAGGGTCGCGACTAAGTTTTGCTCACTTGTTATCATCTTAAGATATAAATTTTACAGTACCCACCCCAATACTTCTACTTGAAAAAATTCATTTGCTTGTGATAGATTATTCTATGCAAGATACTTACGCAATACGTAAGTATCTTGCAAAGTATCCTCCGATTTGCGAAATTTATGTTAGATACTTACGGAAAACGTAAGTATTTTGCAAAAAAACGGATCTAGATTTTAGGTAAAAATGCATCCTGATTTTGAGAATTTACTCCTAGAGTGGCCTTTGTGCACCATCAGAGATGTTGATATTGCCAGTGTGTTCTCTGATGCGGGAGGCAGACGCTATGCAGCAGTTAATCGAGCCTTAAAAAAGGGCACGCTCGTCAGATTGAGACGCGGGATTTACTTAATCGGTAAACCATTCAGAAAAAAATCACCCAGTAACATGCAGATCGCACACTCGATTTACGGCCCCAGCTATATCAGTTTTGAGTCGGCGCTTTATTACCATCAATGGATTCCTGAAGCCGTTTATACGACTACCTGCGCCACTTCCAAGCGCGCGAATGACTTCGATACGCCCTTAGGTCGTTTTCAGTATCTCCACGTCCCGGAACACCTTTGTTATTTGGGTGTTCAAAGAGTGGGGGATGAAGAAGCGTTTTTTATCGCGGAGCCTTGGAAAGCACTTGCTGATCATTATTATGTTTACAACAGAAACTGGAATCTACTGGAAGATCTCTATTTGGATATGAGGATTGAGGTAGAAGATATGCTTAAGGCGGATTTAACAACACTCCGTGTCTTGTCCGAACACTACCAAAGCAGTAGAGTTCGCAAATTTCTAAGCAAAATGATGAGGAGTCTCACGGATGGAAATAAGAATAATAAAAGAGAGAATCAGGGATTATAAACCCGTTGGAAAAGAAGAAGAGCTGAATGCTTTTAAAGAAATCGCTCAAGAAATCGTGCTATCGGCGTTGAGTCGAGCTGAGTTTTTTAAACAAGCTGCGTTTCAAGGGGGAACCTGTCTGAGGATTGTGCATGGATTAAATCGATTTTCAGAAGATTTGGATTTTGCTCTGTTTCAGCCCAATCTAGATTTTAAATGGGAACATTTTTTCCACGAGATTGATTTAGAATTTAGTGGTTATGGCCTTCGGCTGGAAGTGAAAGATCGCTCTAAGACTGAGGATACTGTTAAAAAGGCATTTCTTAAAGAACATTCCTTTGGGCAAGTCTTAAAGCTGATTTATGAAAGAACACGTTCCGATGTGCAAGTTGTCAATATCAAGCTAGAAGTAGATACCAATCCTCCCACTGGCTCTAGTTTCGAGACTAAAGTTATTACATTTCCTGAAGCTTTTTCCGTTGTTGTTCAGGATCTTCCCAGCCTATTTTCGGGGAAGATTCACGCACTTTTATGTCGCGAATACGTTAAAGGGAGAGATTGGTTTGATTTTGTCTGGTATATGTCGAGAAACACTGAAATTAATTTAACCATTTTGCAGAACGCCCTCATTCAGCAAGGCCCTTGGAAGGGAAAGAAATTGAATATTGACAACCATTGGGTAAATGCGAATCTTAGAGAAAAAATCGCAACAATTGATTGGGAAGTTGCTAAAAAAGATATCCAACCATTCCTGCGCGATAGACAGTTGCGCTCTCTGGACTTGTGGAATGCAGAATTCTTCATGGGATTAATTAAAAGTGGCCCCTCCTAATTATTGCTTCACTGCCGCATATCATTGACAATATCGTACAGACCCTTGCCAGTTGCTGAGATGGCGCCGACATCTCGCAGCCAGGCCGACAGGCCGTAATGGAAGCGAGAGCGGTCGCTGTGGGTGTAGAAGATGTCCAGGGGCATGGAGAAGAAGATGCCCTTGTCAAAATAGAGCTTTCCGTTGATGCGGTCGTGGCCATTGGTCCACGTCTGCCAGATGCCCACGCGCAGCCCGCTGGGGAAATAGCGGGTCAGCTCCAGGCGCATGCCATAATCGTTGGCGAGAAATTTGCCGATCTGAACCTTGAGGTCGATCTCAGATGCATGCCATTTGTAGTAGAGGTCTAGAAAGTATTGGCCGAAATGAAAATGGCGGTGGGTAGGCCTGAAGCCCTCCAGCTTGCGAACTTTGTTTGTGAAGCCAAGGCCGCTGTGTTTGCGCTTGAAGAGCTGCGCCCCTTCCACGCCTATGGCCCAGCAGCTGTTCACCGGGTAACAGAGAAACTCCGTAGCCAAGCCACCATACTCCTCTTCAAAAAGACCGCCAGCCAGCCTGAAAAAGCATCCACAGCCCACATTCCAGTTCTTCTGCAGGTAGGCCTCATCGACCGTGATCCCCTTCTGCTTGGCATATTCGACGATATCGGAGCGCACGTTGACGATCTGAGAGGGGTTGAGGCGGTCGATGCCAGAAAGATTCTTGAGGTCGGATAGGAAAATCCAGCCGAGCAGCACGGAATAGTAGACATCGCGAAAGATAAAGCCGTTCAGGCCAAAATGGAGGCCCAGGGCGTATTTGAACTTGCCCGTCGAGCCTCCGAAAAAGGTGCTGGTTTTGGGATAAATTTCGATATTCCAGCGCTCTCTTTCCTGGTGGAAGAGCAGGCTTGTGACACATGGGTCGACATAGCTGACTTCGTGGAGAGGGTTCAGCAGATTGAACTCATAAAGACAGATCTCGCCTGCCTTATATCTGCTCACCAGCTGCATGTCGAAGCGGTACTCATCCACCGGGACCCCCTCATCGTCCATGGTGACGATGACCTGGTCGATGTCGGAAGGAATGAGGGCCGCGATGAGATGGTTGAGCTGTTCGCGGACATCGCATTCCCAAAAGTAGAGGTCATTGAACACTTTGAGGCGCAGCACTTTGCAGCCATCGATGTAGGAGAGCCAGACGTCCAGAATATCGAAACCCTGTTCACGGAAAGCGTAGAGCAGATCCTGCGCTAGGACATCCTCTGGACGCCTCCAGCCAATCGGCTCCGTGTTGACCGGCGCCTGATAGGGCAAAGGATCTTCAATCTTGGGCACAAAGCCTTCGGTGCAGCCAAAATTGTAAAAGGTGGAAAAGGAACAGGCCAGAGAGTGCCCACGCATATAGCTGAGCGAAAAGTCGAAATAGTTAAAGAGGCGGTATTTGAAGCCGACGTTGATGTGTCCTCTTTTTTCCCCTTTGCGCTTTTTGTGTTCGTGATGGTGCAATCTGCGCTTCAGCTCATGATCGGCCCGATCGGGAATCGCGTCATACTCACTTACAAAACTAAGACCCTGAAGATAAGGCGAGCAGCTCTTGCGGAAAGGAAACCAGCTGATCCCACCAAACCATTCGTGGATGCGCTGTTCCCCATATCCCACGCTAACCTCGAAATCGTAGTCCAGAAAGACCTGCGTCAGCACGATGTACTGCGCACGGAAATTGCGCGTCCCAATGATGTCATCGCAGCCTAAAGCAATGCCTGGCAGGACATAATCGCTGTCCTCAGGCAGAAAGAGGGCGAATTTGATGCTGGCGCCCTTGTCGGAAAAGTCGCCAAAACCATGCCGCGAAAGAATGGGATCCTCGACCCCCTTCAGGATGCGGTAGTTGCCTGTAACCTCAAGACGTTTGGCCAGCTGGACGCGCAGGTTATAGTTGATGTAGGGATTGTTCCAGGCATAGCCGACACCCAACTCTCCATCCCCGCCCATTCTGGCGGATGGCATGTTGAGATAACCTCCCTGCAGCAGATGGTTGTAGGTCACGGGAAGCCGCTCCGCCAGCTTGCGATTCCAGTAATCGACGATCATCAGGTCGCGCATCAGATCGTCCTGCAGATCCTGCGAATAAACCTGACCAGGCAGAAAAATGAGCAAAGCAACGAATAAAATGAACATAGCGGTTATCTAAGATACGGGTCTGAAGAGGAAATTGCAATAATATCATTGCGCAAACGTCTCGGGGTTGCTGTCATAATATTCAGGAGGTTTCGTGAGTGTTGTCGGCAAACTGATAATGGACTGGAATAGAGCACAGCCAAAATCGACTCCGGTGCTTTTTGGACAATGTCTCGCGCCCAAGTATAACAATTGTGACCATTTGCTTCTGCAGATTGTCCAAGCGTCCGTTTTATAAGATCGCTGGTTAAGAATGAGTTCGCTCCAAATAAGGAAAAACTGGGGGGAGTTGCGCAAAGAACATACTCCAACATGGCGCGTGCGTGCGTTGAGTCGATCATGATGATTGGCGATCTTTCAGTGAATTCTATTGGTTGAAAAGAGATTTTAATTTCTGTGCTTGTAAAATGAAAAACAACCTTGAAATTTTTCGTTGGGCTAAGTTCTTTGCCCCCATGGCAGTGTTTAAAATTTATCTACATCTGGATAAACACGATAATAGCCAGGGGGCTGAGTTAATTTTTCTGAGGGCATGCTTAAAATGCTTCCAAATGATGATACATTGCGCACACCGAAATCAATACCACTCAGCATCCCGACCTCTTGAAGAAATGTATAACAGTTGTGGCTATTCGGAAATACGAATCTGCCTAAAACTGATCCAACGGGGCAGGGGGCTTTATGTACATTTTCGATCAAAGCTTTGGCTCGTTCTGCTTCTACAAGCTGAATCGAGCCGCGTTCCGTGAAATCAATCTCTTTAGTAAACTTTAAGCGAACTTCTGCTCCAGTGAACTCAACAAAAGCTTTGAAGTATTCATCTACTTTTAGATTTTTTCCAGAGGGATAAGAGCTGTACTCAAGAACGAAATCCTCATCCGCAATGCCTTCAATAGCAGCAAGCGCATGATTGCCGTATTTGCCCCTATTATCCCTCAGTAACGTCACAGCCCATTCTACATGTGTCACTTTGATTTTAGGATTAAACATGCTATAACTGTAACGACGCGGCTCAAGGATCACTTCGACAAAATCGTCAGCAGGAAGGTCGAGTTCTGGATTCACTTGCAACTCTAAACCTAAATAATTCTCATTGATCGATAAGTCTGCGATTCCTTGACTACTTTGTTTGGGCGAGGGAGCATGCCCTTTAGAATTTGGAGCAAAGATCAATTGAATATTTTTAGAGGATAAGCTGACCGCAGAAACGGAGCAATACGAACGTGGCCAATTGTGGCCATATTTTCTAAAACAATCGATCACGATCTTATTTGCCTTACGCGAAAAAAAGGGTGCACCTATATCTTGTAAGCTACGGGAGGGGATATTAAGCGATACATTCTCCAACAGTTCTAAATCGATCAAGATCTCATTGCCAGGAAAAATGACGATGTAGTACCTGGCCTGAATTACTTTTTTGTCTAGGCTATGTCTAGTATTGACCACATTTTGTTCGAATGATCTTTCAAAACCAATAAAATATTGCAATTTGGGCGCCAGACTAAGATTGCTTTCAAATGCATGAATCAAGCCTTGAAGACCTTTAGAGCAATTTAGCGAAACAGAATGACAAGCTAGCGGCAGATGTCGGCGCGTATCGTTGATGGGATCGTGTATTTGAAAGAAAAGTCGGCTCAAAAATACGGCATCTGTGCGCAAAACATTTACGTATCGTCCTCGATTCTTCCAGCGAAATATTCTTAAAGCAAATTCCACGTTTAGATTATCATCTATGATGGGTTCGCGTCGATCTGCGTCGTTATAAGGGAATTTTCCATTTTTGAGCACTTTGTCTCTTCTGATCACTCTGTATTCCAAACTTGTGCCTATTTTGAAAAGATGAACGTGCAATGAAGGACCGCGGGTGTTGGCAGCCCTTAGGTTATTCCAACACTGAAATAAGAATGGCGAAGGTTGGATCTCTTTATAATCACTTAGGGGAAGGGCTATTCCATTCCCTAAGTTATTCCAAAGCGCGGCTATATTTTCCGAGAGCATAAGAGGGGGAGGGATCTGCTCGCTTAAGTTATTCCAACGCGAAACTAAGTATCCCGATGGTGGAATTTCTTGAATATGACTGGGGGGAATGGCCATTTTATCCTCTATAATTTTTCACTTTGTGGGTGGGTATCCCAATACGATTTCTTATGTGTGCAGTCAAAGGGTGAAGTGTGCAGAAAACTCCAAAAACCCAGCTCTTCATCAAGGCTTGCGCCAGCAATTTGGAGCATTGCTAGAATCCAAGTGGTCTGGTTGTGCCCAAACGAAAATATGGCGTTGGATCCTCTAAAATCATAGTCAGGGGGAAACATCTTCTGCCATAAAACAGAGCGGAGCATGTTTTGAGCTTTATCTGTGGGGACAAGGTGAACTTTAGTGCGCGATTGCCATTCATAAGTTGTCGGAAATTCAAAGCCGATGCGCGCATATGGCCTTCCAAAAGCAAAACCGCCAAATTGATAAGTGATATGGAATTTGAAGGACGTGCCTTGAAGATGCCCTGGCCGGATCGAATTCAGAAAGCCATCATTAATTCCTTCAACAACTAGGACTTGAAAAGGAACTATGCATTCTTTTCTAATCTGAAGGATCATGGTGAGACCCCAGCGAAACGCCGTCACCTTGACCTCTGGATTAAACACACTGGGAGCCGACAAGGGCTCTAGGATCACGTTGTCTGGAAATTGTGCGCTAATGCATTTGTAAAAGGGCAAAAGACGCGCATGTTCTGGAAGTTTAGGATTTAATTCCTTAATTCTGCGCTTTGTCTCTTCGAAACAAGCAGCGCTAGATTCAGCCACGAAAGGCACTGTTGTTAGAGTTTCAAGCACAGGATGATAAGTTTGCCAAAACGCCTGTGTGCGGCTTAGAACACCTCGCAATTTCAACACCTGCTCTTGCGGAATGTGCCAATCGACTAAAGGCGTTGAGTAGACACCTTCTTGATCAGTTTCTGCGCTAGGCTCAGAAGCCTTCACCTGTTCTGCACAGAAGAGAGTATACTTTCCTTTGAGATAGCGGAGACATTCATTGAGTTTCCCAGCGAACGAAGCAAGCTCTTCCTTTGTGATAGGAATATGCGTACGAGTATCGCGCTGCATATTGTGGATTTGCAAAAAAAGGCTTGTAGCTGTGTTTAAAATGGATATTTGATCCCCTTGAACTTCCCAGCGAATCACTCTTTCAGCAAAATTAACATGAAGATTCTCGTCGACAATTGGTTCACACTGTTCCTTAAGATGATTGGCGTCTCTTTGATTGGGAGTTACGTCCCCTTTGGCGTGTACTTTCTCACCTCTACCCAGAATTCTGTAATCCAAACGCGCACCCACTTTATACAGAAGCACATGCCAAACAAGGGCGTTCGTTTTGTGAGATTGAAGATTGTTCCAACGTGCGATTAGACAATCTGATGCAAGAGCAAGTAACATCCATTAACCTTAAACGCAGCCAAACTTCTTAAGCGAAGGATCTGTAGAGTCGACACTCGCCCCCATGCAAGCATCTGTAGAATTAGGCAGACGCTCATCGAAGCACTTTGCGGTTTGATCTTTTATACTAGGAGCGATGGCATCACCAGCCGCCTTGACAGAAGGAGCCGCGATAACGGCTACTACAGGCGCTAAACAAGGGGCTTTCACAGCTACAGCTGCAGTGATCGCAGTTGTCGCAACAACTTCAGAAGGGCCTTTGCCGTTGTCAACAATGGCATTTATAACAGGCTTTGCGACACCGCCAACCTGCTTGACAACATCGCGTGCTGCCTCTTGGACCGCCTTTTTTCTCTACTCTTTTTGTTTAAGATATTCAGGATCGATATACACTTGGGCTGTTGCGCCACCTACAGGTGCTGCCATAACCTTTCCTTTGTTTTGGATTAAAGAAAAATTGACTTCCCATAAGCCGCAAGGCTTATGGGCACGATAGTTTAAATACAGCCTTTATTGTTCAAGGATGGACCTACAGCATCGCATGTCTTATCAATGGATGCATGCATGGCTCCTGGAACTTTTTGCTCAATCACTTTATCTAAGGCTGCATGAGCAGCGGGCTTAGCTTTGTTTACGATACATCCTGCAGCGCTATTGGCAACTGGGGCGACACACCCTTGCAATGAAGCGGGTGCACTTTCTGTAGATTGTTGAGCTAGACTCTTCTCCGAAGCACCTAATGACTTATCTAAGGCTTGGTGTGCGAGAGGGGCCACCTTTTCCACCACTGCTTCGTATGCAGCATCTGCGGCATTATTGACTTTATTGGCTGCGTCTTGTTTTCTCTTAAGATATTCGGGATCCACAAAGACTACTGCTTGTGGATTTCCACCAGCTGCTGGGGCTGCCATAATGTTCTCC
Source organism: Parachlamydia sp. (assembly GCA_021372155.1). GTDB lineage: Bacteria > Chlamydiota > Chlamydiia > Chlamydiales > Parachlamydiaceae > JAJFUZ01. The sequence continues at coordinate 17,701 of JAJFUZ010000371.1, forward strand.
TTTTGTTTATAGTTTTCTATAGGCGCACGTCAAAATGAAAGCGGGGGCCGTAGCCCCAGCGAATACAGTTTTGCTGCCACATATCGCGCGTCGCACAGAAAAATCTCACGATACAGCACTCTCTAAGAGATTCTCTTGCACTCGCCTCGTAGAGACCTTGGATGCGGTGCATGACTTCGTCACTCATTGGTTGACGAGCACGCCTTTTTTGGCTTTCTAAATCGAGTGCCTTTTGCGCAATGTCATCTAACAGTATAGCTCCTTGATAATTTGCATGAGTGACTTCTCGCTCGCCCCAGAACGAGATATGGCTATGCATGCTACTCAACGCCAAAAGGCTTTCAAATTCGTTGTAATCGTTAATGCGATCGATGGCTCGAGAAAAACTTCGCTTTTGCAAGCGTTCAAATGACATGGGTAATCTTCTGTTTAATGGCAGATTAGCCACTTCATAAAATCTTTTCAACTAAATTTTAAATATTAAATTCCCTCATTTTTAGCAGTGATATTTTTAGGTTTTTTTGTCCAAGCGCGGGTTCCAGTGGCAATGAAACCCCAAAAACTCTTTCCAAGGTCAATTTCTATAATCTTCAAAGCTGTACGAGCCCAAGTAAAGCAGTTTTCTCCTCCACCCGCGAACCAGGAATCGCGTCCAAGTGCACTGAAACGAGGCGGGTCTTTTGTCTTTTCGTCAGACACATATTCCAACATCTTTTGGACCTTTTCGGTATCGACGAGGGCGATTTCGCCGCGTTCTGTGATCCTAATTTTCTCTGGAAATCTAACTTCGATGCGATCGCCGGTAAAATGGAAGAAGAGTTTAAAATAGTGTCTTTTGTAATGTTCTGGAACCTGGTTTATAAAAATCCTTTCCAGCCATCCTGAGTCCAATCCTTCAACTGCCAAGAAGGCGTGATTATTGTCTGAACAGGCGTTGCTTGACAACGGCGGACAATTTTTCGTCAAATGTGAATAAGCTCAAAGGGGCGTAGGTGCGAGTGTTGTAAGTTTTGTCGTGTAGTTGATAAAAAATAGAGCTTCTTCCCGCCAAAAAGCGCATCGTGCGATTAGACTTGGCATTGTTTGTTTTTTTTACATCCCTTGCAACCATCGTGGAGGTCAAAAAAAGGGTATCCCTCATCGTAAACAGGCTCAAGTTTTTTTAGTTCTTTAAATTCGGCCGTAAGGTCTGACTCAAATGGCAGACGGTATCGCCTGTTGTCCATCTCAAGAAAAATGCCGTCAGGAAATAGTTTGAGATAAACAGCATTAAAGCCTGTTGAGGGGCCAGTAAAGTTCTCCAAGTTCGCCCAAACATGTGTGCGGATCGCTTCAACCTGCGAAACCTGTGAAGGCAGTGCTCCAGGCACATCTTGTGAAATGCTTGGATTTACTGGCTTTGTAGCGGTATCTTGAATCATAAAATCTCTCTTAAAGTTGTTCCAATTGTGGTGGTGGGTTGGATTGTGTGTAGTTTTTAGTGCGTGTGAAAAGAAAGCTTATAGCACTTTTAACTAGCACTATCTTCGCATGTTGGAGCATTTCGACGGCCCATGTGGCGCAACTATGGCTTTTATCATCATCGACACAGGCTGCCCCCTTGCCCCGAAATGCAAAAGTAGGCGGATTGTTTATAGCTTTCTTTACCTGAAGCAACATCCGTTTCACATCTTCTTTTGGTCTTAAAAATACTTGTGTTCTGCCCGTAAATTGGATTTTCGGCAAGTAGCGGATCTCAACATATTCACCGGTGAAATGGAAGTTACAACTGATGTAAGAACCGAGAGGGGTTTGAGGGACATTCAAGATCCCAAGCTCGTCAAAAAACTCATCGCGAATCATTTCTACTTGCACTAAAGCATGGTTGTTTTCGGAACCGTTATGATTCAGCAATGTCACACCCCATCTGAAGGGGGTTACGCACACATGATGATCAAAGAAGCTAGGCCTGGATCTGGGTTGAAGCATAACGCAAACATTTTTGGGAGAAGGACTCGACCATGTTTTCATGTTTTTGAAAAATACCTTAAAGAACTCTTGATAAACTTCTAATACCGCTTGACCTTCGCCTTCTAAACCACTTGGATAGGCACCATCGACGCGAGCGAGAGTCATCTGAAACACATTCTCGCCTATGGAAAAAGCGCGTTTAGCTTGACTTGTTGTCGTGTAAGGAGAGCGCAAATGGTTCCATGAAGCCCCCTGCAGCTTTTCAGAAGATAATAACACTAGACTGCATCCCCTATCCTCTGAGATAAAAAAGGGGACAAATTCTCCTTGGGAATCTTTCCAAAATTCTGCAGGAACGCTGGATTTTGTGGAGAGTTCTAAAGTGATCTTGCGAAGGCGGTCTTGCGCAAGTTCATATTTACAAGTGATCTCTTTTTTGGGGTGAATCATAACGGAAAAATTGGAAGAAGGACTCGACCATGTTGTAATGTTTTTGAAAAATACCTTAAAGAACTCTTGATGAACTTCTAATACTGCTTGACCTTCGCCTTCTAAACCACTTGGATAGGCACCATCGACGCGAGCGAGAGTCATCTGAAAAACACTCTCACCAGTAGAAAAAGCGCGTGTAGCTTGACATGTTGTTGTGTAAGGAGAGCGCAAATGGTTCCATGATGCCTCCTGCAGTTTTTTTGAGGATAAAAACAATAGAGAGCATCCCCTATCTTCTGGGATAAAAAAGGGGACAAATTCCATTTGGGAATCTTTCCAAAATTCTGCAGGAACACTGGATGTTGTGGAGAGTGTCAAAGTGATCTTGCGAAGGGGAGCTTGCGCAAGTTCATAAATACAATTGATCTCTTTAAGCTTTGTTGCACCTAGTTGAATTCTGCTTGCACATTCTATCACGGATTCTTCAGTGAAAAGAACGCATTGATAATCTTTTAGCGTCTGACGTGCGTTTTGTGCCTGTAAAGCGGTGCTCAACTCCAAGATGCGTTTAGCTGTCTCATCAGCACATCGTGCGCTTGCCCTCATTTCGGCAAAGGGCATATAAATCCGGCTATTTTTCGCAGGATTGTACCGCTGCCAAACCAAATGTGTCCTTCCCTTTAAACAGCGCACTTTCGAATCATCCAAGGTTTCTTCATAAAGTGATGGAGAAAAGAAGACGGTCACTGTTTGTTCATCTTCTACAGTAGGTTCACATTTTTCTAAATATTTCTGAAATTCATCTGTTGAAAAACCCTCCAGAATGGCGAGGGACATACTTGTGAGGAGGTGATTATCTCTTCTTCTGTAAATAGTGGCTTGGAATTCCTCGCCTTGCCTTGCAAGGGAGACATCCCAATTTTTATCAGGATCGCATGTGTTTCCCCAATACAAATTCTCCCACCTCATTCCCCAACTTAAATTCTCCCGGTTTGGGATATCGTAAATCATGGATAATCCTAAAGATATTTTTTGAGTTAAAAACAACATATTTCAATCGTAAAATATGATCCACAAGAAAAAGAGTGGATTGGCACGAAAATCGGAAAAGCAAAGAATGAGGTAGAGCAATGAATCCCGATAAAGCGAGATCTCTCGAAGAGAGGCTGGATATCATCCAGCAACATTTCAAAAAATATAAAATATCAAAAGGACGCCGCTTTGCCGCCTCGGTTCCTGCCGATAACGCGAAGTGGCTCATGAAAGCGGTGCAGCCTCACTTCGAAAAGAGCCTATTCTCTATTGAATCGCATCCACTGCAAATGAACCAGGTCGATCAGGCGATCGCAATCCTCCCCAAATTGCGAAATGCCAGTGAAAAGAACAGGTCGCTCGAATTGATCATTTCTCATCTGTTAGATCGTGATCCAAAAAAAGCGCTCATGCTTTGGAATCAGTTGACCTTTGGACGAGATCGATGGGCCAAGAAAATTGCAGAAACCCTGCTGAAGCTGGGCCAACACCAGGATGCGCTCGATTTTTCCTTAAGCTTTGAAAATGTAGAAAGAGATAATCTCCTGCGTTCCATGGCCATTTGGTACGCCAACAAGCTTGAGCTGGATCAAGCGCTTGAAATCGTCCATACAATCGATAATCCTGACATCCAAGCCTATGCCAAAAGCAATATTGTCCACACCCTGTCGCACCAGAAGCAGTTTCAAAAGGCCAAAGAAATCGCGCTTTCCATCCAGGATAGAGGTTACCGCGAAGATGCCATCCTCTATATTGTGAAGGCCTATTTACAGGACCGTTACGTCGATGAGGCGATCCAGTTTGTCGATTCGTTCAAAAACACTCATGAAAAAGCCAAACCAGCGAAGGTGATTGCGGCCGCCCTGAAGGCCCAATATCAGGATGAGAAAGTGCGCGAAGTGCGCAAAATCTTCTCGCTTATCCCGGCTCCCACGAGGCAAGCAGCCTAATTGGCCACACATTCCAGGCTGGCGGGATGCCTGCTGCAAAAGGGTTTTCTGAAGTATTTATTCCACAGATCTATCAGATGCTCACGATGCTCGGCATGATCCGGATCATGTTGATAGACTTTCCAGAAGACTTCAAAAGTGGGATACTTTGTTAATTGATCGAGGTATCGATCGATCTCTTGATCCCAGCCCTGACTGATGAGGCACGGCACGACGGCCTGATGATGGCACATTAAAGAGGGCGACTCCCATTGCATTTTCTTCTTCACAAACTCCATCCTGCCTACATCGCCATCCTCGCATTTTTGCCAAACGGTATAGAAATCAGAAGCTTTTTGACGTTTGGCATTGCATAGTTCGAAAACCAGGGTGGCCAGCATATTATTTTCGCTCAATTGAGGATCGAGAATAATCGTTCGATTGCGCTCATCCCACATACCTCCCGTCCTTTGATGGCCGAATACAAGAAAAATCCTGCCATTTGCATGAGCTTGATTCCAGAGGCTGCCCGTTTGCGGGCAATCTTTTACCCTTCTTACCACTTTGCTCAAAGTGACATCAGGAGGTTGCCAAACGAAAAAAGATTCGCAGATTTGATACAAACCATAAGCAACAAGCAGGCTGCCACAGGCTGCCTGGATGATACGGCCTCTTGTTAAAGGCGGCGTGTTGGGATTTGCACCCAGGAATCTGTTTTTCGCAATCTTCAAGATACTGCTTTGGACAAGCGCTGCCGCCCCAGAAAGAACGCACAGGCTACCAAATTTCAGCGAATTAATGGAGGGATGATGGAACAAGGTCTTGACCGCCTGTGGAAGCACGTCATGCGCAAAAAAGTGGCCGATCGATTTGAGAAATGATGGCATAGAACCTCCATAATATGCCAATCAGCATAGCATATGCGCCATCTCTTTGTCGATTACGGCCAGATACTTCCAAAAAATAAGCTATCTGGCCAAAATTTATTGAAACATTATGGCCAGATAGGGTAAAATAGAATCATATCTGGCCGTGATTTGAGGCGTGAAGAACATAAAATCTAAAGACATCCTTGAGAGTCGCACATTTGTGGGTCGAGAAGCAGAGGTCAAAACGATTCTGCGAGCGGCCGAAGCAAACGAAGCTAGTATTCTTGTCGTCTATGGAAGGCGGCGAGTGGGTAAAACCGAACTGATCGAACACACATTGCGCCATCGCAATCTGCTGAAACTTGAGGGTGTTGAAGATGGGGATACGAAATCACAAATGCATCGCATCCTCTATCAACTTTCCAAGGCTTTCCAGGATCCTCATATTGCACGCATGCAGTTTGACACCTGGCTGGAATTATTTGATTTTATCGCGGAGAAGATCTCAAAGGGACAGTGGACACTTTACCTTGAGGAGGTCCAGTGGCTTGCCGAATACAAAAACGAGCTCATATCCGATCTTAAGTACGTATGGGACAATAGCTTTCGTCACAATCCCCAACTTTTGCTCGTCTTGTGCGGATCATCTCCTTCGTTCATGCGCAACCAGGTGGTTCATTCCAAGGCGCTCTACAACTGCTCGATTTATGAAATACACCTGACGGAATTTTCATTAAGAGAGGCTCAAGAATTTCTGGGAAATCGTGCGCACAGGGAAATCATGGATGCCTATCTGACCGTTGGAGGCATACCAGAATACCTCAAGCGCTTAAAAAAACACACCTCTATCCAGATTGGCATTTGCGAGGAAAGCTTTAAGAAAGACAGCTACTTCAGCAATGAAAAAAAGCGCATCTTCATCAGCAGCTTTGCCTCCAATGTTCATTATGAGGAAATCATCGACTACCTCAGCCAGGTTAAATTTGCCAGTAAAATGGACCTGGAACAGCACTTACACGTCAAGGGAGGTGGGAACTTGACCAGCGTTTTGAATGATCTGGAACTCTGTGGATTT
>JAJFUZ010000383.1 GCA_021372155.1 Parachlamydia sp.
AGACAAGAAAAGACCAATCAGAACGATAGATCGACATCGAAGAAAAATGGCAGTAAATTTTTAATTTTCGGCCCCCCTCCCCCCTAGGGGGAGGGGGGCTTACTTGAACTAACTAAACCCGAGCCACTGGAATGGTAGCTAGATTCATAGTGACATTTTCACTTTGCAGAACTAGGTGACATTTTCATGTTGCGTTGACAGAAGAAAAGAGGGAGGGGAGGCTTGAACCTTAAGGTTCGCGGCGCTGGATCGAAATCAGGAGTAGCGGGTTTTCGCGGGGAATGGACATAGGAGGGAGGCGCAATTTGCGCAGGATGGCATCAACCTGCTTTTGGGGAGAATAGTGCCCAGTTTCAATGAGCAGAGGCCGCATCTGCTGGTCAGCATTCTCGATCTCTTCTTTCGTATTCGACAAAAAGAGAAGGTCTCCAACTTTCCAGGGTTGGGAAATGGCAACAAATTCCGTTCTGGTTTCTACACCCAAAGCCGGACTTGTCACTGCGATATTTTCTGGTTGCGTCTGGCCATTGCGGGTCAGCCAAAGGTTTCCATATCCGCAAGAGATATAATGCCATTGATTGTGGAAGGGATCCAGGATGAGATAGCACAGCGCGAATACCTGATTGAGGCGATCTTTGTTGATAAGATCGTTGAGAATGGTTGCCAGGGCTGCCGGAGGGGTCGTCATGTGTCTCAGTGCCCGAATCATTCCACGCATCACAGAGGCATAGAGGAATCCCAAAGCTCCTTTTGACTGCGACTCCCCTAATACGACAAGCTGGGCGCCTTCAGGCAGTTCCAGAAAATCGCAGTAAAGGCCTGCTACTCCCATCCCTTTGTTATAAGCGAGACCAACCTCCATTTCTGACCACTCAGGAGGGTGTGGAGGAATCAGCAGGACCTGGGACTGTTCGAGGTTTTCATAGAGTTCGCTCAGCTGGTCGCCAGCCTTTTTTTCTTTTTGAATGGTTGAGGAGTGGAGATAGGTGGTCAGTTCAGAGATGAAATCGACAATATCGTGATAACGGTCTTCTGGCTTATACTGCAGGGTTTTGTTCATGATTTTCTGCAGCCCTTTGGGCATCAAGCTCAAATGCACATGGCCATGACTGAGCTTTCCCAGCACAAGCTCGTAAGCGATAATCCCTAAGGAATAGATGTCGGAGGGGTAAGAGACAGATTCCGGGTCTTCGCGTTGCTCAGGGCTCATGTAGATGGGGGTGCCGATCAGCCGCTTGGTCGACAATTCGGCTCTGTCTTTGCTTGTCAGTAGTTGCGCAATACCGAAGTCAATTACTTTGATGGCTCCAGACTCAGTGACAAGGATATTTTCAGGTTTCAGATCCCTGTGGATAATGCCATGCGTATGAAGATGGCATAGTGCGTAGGCTATATCCAGAATGATTTCCAGAGAGTGTTTTAGCGAGGTGGGGGTCTGCAACAGATATTGGCGCAGAGATATGCCCTGGATGAACTCCATGGCGATGTACAGGCCTCCCGACCATTCTCCATAGCCATACAACTTGACGATGTTTGGGTGATCGGCCATGGCGATAATTTCAGCCTCGTTGAGGAAACGCTTTACCGCATCTGGGTGGGAGGTGTACTTCGGAGACAGAACTTTGATCGTGACTGGGTCGCCTGTCGTGGGATGGGTGGCAAGGTAGAGAAAACTCATGCCTCCTTTTTCAAGAAGGCTTTCGATCTTATAAGGACCGATTGATTTAGGGGTCTCGCTTTCCACTTTATCCAATGTCGAGAATTCTGACTCCTAAACTCTCCCCAATGCGCAAGAGTTCCCCTTTACCAATGCGGCGGCCATTGACGACAAGATCGACGCCATTTTCAGGATGGACGTCCAATTCGAGTGTATTGCCTGGCTCGATCTCTATGAGCTTCTGCATGCTCATCTGGAGGCGACCGACTTCAACGACAATGTTGAGAGGAATATCGGATGGGCTAATTTTCTTACCCTTGGCATCTTCAGCGATGGGCTGTGGCTTGGCCTGCTCCTCTTCAGCCTCCTCTTTTTCCGCTTCTTCTTCTGCCTCTGTACCTGGCTCCTCGGCATCTTCGCCCGGCTCCTCAATTTCTCCGAGAGATTCTTCTTCTCCTAAGCTCTCTTCATACTCTTCCTCGCCGTGTTCCTCTTCACCGAGTTCATCATCATTCGTCATGGGGGCCTCATGGTACGTGGGGAATTCTAAGATTTTGATGTTGCCTTGTTTGAGCTTGGCTCGAAACATCGGGACGCCGTTGATGGTCATCATGACCCGTCCTTTCGCAGCGGCAGGGTCATAGGAGCAGTGGTCGAGGAGCAAGAAATCGCCCGGCGAAATGGTTTCCCATGCCGTTTTGGCAAGCTTTGTTCGCCCGATCTCCAGATGGACAGGAACCTGGACCTTATCGGCCAGAGAGGTCTGCAATGTTGTCGTGAGCGATCGATCGGCCCAGCGCTGCCTCCAGGAGGTCAGGGCTTCGGGCGAAATGATCAGGCGCCCTCTTGCAAATTGGTCTGAATCCATCGCAATTTCGATCTCCTGGCAAAGAGACGCCTCATTCGGTAACATCGCCTTATCCATCAGGCCTGGATTGAGATTTTTGCCAAAGGGAAGCTGCGAGATAGAATGGAGAATCTGTGCTGACAGGTAGCGATAAAACCCCGAGAAACAATCGTTGTCCAGGCCATTGAAATCTTCGGCCTGCCTACCCAGAAGTTTCTCCATGATGGTTGCAAGGTCGGTTTTGGACATGACCCAGCAGATCGTCCCTTCCAAATTGGCAAGCCCAATTTGAAGCAGAATCGGATCTCCCGACAAGCCTGTGGTCAGCTCATGCGCATTGCGCCAGTCTGTCTCTTTGCGGGTAATGGTGATGGGAAATTGAAAGATCTTGGTCAGTTGTTCGGAGAGTTCCTGCCAGGGAAAAGCGGGTCCTGCTCCATAAAGGGGAACTTCGTCCCACTTCAACACGGCAGGGGAAATCTGTTTTAGCCAGTCGTATGTTGTGCTCACGGAACCTTACTCTATGTACCTATACTATATGAGGAAAGTTATCAAATCAGCGGCACTTTGACAATGTAAATGTTGCAAGACTTAGTCTACGGCTGTGACTGTGTTGTTTCACCATCAGGCAAGCGATAGGTTGCATTCCCGTATAGTGAGAATATTTCAAGTATAAATTCTTTCGGACTAGAAAAAGCACTTTCTGGAAACTGGTGTTCAGATTTTTGAAAAGCTCAAAAAGGCTTCTAAGAATTCTGAAGAGGCCAAAGAAAAATCTGCATTAGAAAGGAGATCGAATGGCTTAAAAATTGGGAGTTTTAACTTGAATGATCGCCGTGCTCACATGAAACTTCAAAATGCAAGATTTTCTCAAAGAGAGCTTTCCTTCAAACAGTTGTTATCCTTGAAGAGGTTCTATGCATAGTTGTCGATGAAGTGCGAAAAAGAACGCTTGCCTGCAGCCCAAAATTCCTAGCGCTCAATGGTGCCATCAGTTTTATTCAAAGCTTTAGCTCTACACTCAATCTACATCCGCATTTTCATCTTGTTGTCACAGATGGCATTTTTGAAATAGGTAGCAGACCATTTAAGATTCATGAAGCCCTTATCATCCCTAGCGACTTAAAACCTTGTGCATGTCGCAATTGGATTGAGAAGGATGGGATAGAGAAAATGTTGATTTATGAAAATAGCGGCTTTTAGCTCAATTCAAAAGTGCGGATTGAACTTTGGGATCGGGAAGGCATAGGTTTGCACAGTGTGGGTAGGCTTTGGCAAACAATAGATAAACCACAGTCCATTCCGGCGCAGGTTTTCGTTAGCACAACAGAGTCTGGAACACTGATGAGCCACTCTATCGTGTTGTCAACGTTCCCATCGGTCTGACCTCAGAACGCATAATGATTGGAATGCAAATCATTAGTGACACCTATGATGACCTGACAGCATTTCAGATTGTCTCGAAATGGCCTTCGCTGGGAAGCTTTCCGTGATTGAATAAATAAGCAAAGAGTTGTCCTAAGACAACTCTTTGCTATGTAATAAAATAATATGTAAATTATTCTTTTTTAATATTATCTATAACTTCCAGCCATTTTTCTTCTTGTTGTGGGTAAACTTTCATTTTTTTCTCAAGTTGCTTTTGATGTGAATCTACTGCTTTGCGTTTATCTTTAAGCTGTTTATTCCTTTGATCAAAACAATTATTTTGATTAATTGTATCTACTTCCAATTCTTGACAGTGCATTTGACTATACTCTTCAAATTCTAGTTGATTTAATAATTGGTCGAATTCTTGATCCATTTCTAAATTATTTCGTTCTTGACTATTGATCGAATCCTCGTATTCTAGATCATACCTCCCCGATTCTTTCTTAGCCTGCGGTTCCTGAATTCTGTGATCAATTTTAGATTTCTTTGGTTCTTTATACAATCTCGAATCCTTAAGCTCTCGATCATCTAAATCTAGCTTAGTCAGCAAGTCCTCAATGGGTTGATCAATTTCTGATGGATCTTGGTTGTTGCCAACTACCGATATTATTCTATTTTTATTAATTATTATCGGCAACTCTTGAGGTTTTAAATTTTTGTATAATAACAATTCTTTAATTCTTGGTGATGCATGTAATTCTAGATCTTTCAATTTTTCTTCAAAATGATTTCTTAAGTTAACGTTGGGATTTCTTATTTTTGGAGCATTTAAATTTAACAATGGAGATAATTTAAAATCTACAGTGAAATTTTTTATTTTTTCCATATTTATCAAAGCAACAAATGATTCAATGTTTAAATGACAGTTGTCTCTCATACAAAGTTCACATAAAATATTAATGGCATGGTAAGCAAATTTCCAATCAGATTGAAAATGCTTTTCTATAAATGAAGTTAATTGAGTTATTTTTGAATTGTCTCGTATAACTTCTTTGTGTAATTTATTTAAAATTGAGCAATTAAAGTACCATTTATGTTTTATTGGAAATTTAGATCTTTTATAAGCTTTATTGAGTTCGTCAACAGAAGAAGAAACATTAGCTTTGTATAATTCACCAGCTGCTGAGAAAAAATGTAAAATAGATTTACCGAAATCTATGAGAATTACTTTATCATCAGTGAGACGTAAGAGAGCTTCATAGGTATAATTAATTTTCCAAAATAAATTATCATTGCAATTAGGACTAAATTTTTTTATTAATTTTATTGATCTAATTAATTCTTGTTTTTCTTCCATGGTAAATACAGTGGTGCTAGGTTTTTTCATCAATTCAGCTGCAGAAGTCAAAAGATCGCAAAATCGAATCTTTATATCTGGTTCTAAAGTAACCCGACTTTTAATTATAAATTCCCCTAATTTTTTCAAAATATCTTTCAATTTTTGATCAGATAGCGGTTTTCTTAAACTATTTTCTATATCATCAAGTTGTGCTAACAATTCGTTATCATTCATTTTTTGTTCTTTGCTTAGTAAGAGTATTTGACCACTCTCTACTAATTCCTCACTGCCAGATATCCTGCTGAAGGAGCGTTCTGAAATAGAAATACGTCCTTTTTCTTTTTCTTCTATCGATAAAGCGTTAATTGCAATACCGTTCACTTCGCGTTTGGGCGATTTTATTTCTCGATATGCTATACCATTTTCAAGTTTTTCATTGCCATTACTTATCTTAGAAGGTAGATTGATACACATGTTGCACCTCATTTTAATTAATTAGTTTCAATAGTTTGAAGGTACACTGTGTACCTTCAAATGAATAATTTGCAAAATTTGCTTTAGCTGCCAAAATAATAAGATGGCATCAAAGCTTGATTAACGTTGCCGCGAGCTTAATGAACGGCTAGGCCGTTATCGCCGCTCGCCAGAACGTTTGTAACGCGGTAAACGTTCGATGGAAATGAAATTGAAGTGAAAATAAAGGATAAGAAGGGGTATGAAAGAGGATGGTATGATTTTTCACGAGTACCCTTTCTTTAAGGACTTTTTGTCCTTAATTTCAATAAAACACATCAGTTAAATATTAGCAAGAAAAAAAGTTGTTGCTGCGGATGGAAAATTTTCATCTGTTTTATATTCAAAGATTTATGAGTTAAGTTTTTCTGACTAAATTTGCTATAGTAGAGTTACTAGTCCTGGCAGGGGAGTCAAAAAATGATCGACATTGTGGTTTAGAGCCTTTTTATCTAAGCGTAGGGATTATCCTCATCGCGTTTGCGTTTTCTTGGCTGATCCTGCTGGCCACCCTGACCCTGATCGTCCTGCTTTTGCTGGGCGAAGGGTTCTTCGACGTTGAGACGAGGCTCCATGATGGTGGTGGTCGTCAGGATCTGGACGTTGTAGCCCTTTTGTTCCAGGGCATTGATCAGCGTCCTGCGGTTTTCTTCGAGGTCGAGGATGCGCTGGGCAGCCTGGGAAAGATTCTCAAAGGCGATATTGAACTGGCCACGAGCGGTTTCATAAGAAGTGACAATGACGCGGACGTCTTTGAAGAGAGGGGGATACTGCAGCGTCATCACCGTATCGGTCTTGTCCTGATGGGTTGTAACTGTGTACATCTGCTTGACGATCTGTTCGATAAGCTCACGCATAGCTGGCGTCAGGGCAGCTGCGCGTTCGATTTTGGGTTCCGATGTGGGGATGACAGATTGGGCTTGCAGGGTGCTGGTAAAGGGATTGACGTAGGAAAGGTCGGGCTGTTCCTGCGTGTAGTTGGTGGCAAATTTCTCCTTTTTGTCGACTATGGGGGTGGCGGCAGGCTCTTCTTTTACGGCAAAGCGGGGATCGACGAATGCTTTTTTCGGCTCTTTGGTACCGGCGGTTTTAAAGAGGTCGGATGGCGATTGCACTTGAGCCACTTGCTCCACCTCTTTCTTGCTACCTGGAATGGGGGCTTTTTTGGCCTGACCAGCTTTTTTAGAAAGATCGAAAAGCGACATGGAGGCAACTTCGGAAGCGTTTTCCTCGTCGTCTTTGGTCTCTGTTACGCCAATCTGAGCCTCTTCTCCCTGAAATTCCTTCTCTGCGGTTTTCTTCTTTTGCTGGTCGTCCCGCTGATCCTTCTGGGACTTGCCCAGGATCTTTTTAAAGTCTTTGGCTGGTTTTTGACCGGTCGACTGAACAGCCTGGTTTTCTTTAGGATATTCGCTTTCATCGCCGGTGTTCAGCTCGACGCGTTTGACATAGTAATCTGGATTCATAGGACTATCTCCTTCTCTCTTTAACGAGAGGCTAATCTTTGTCTGGCACTGAAAATGATCGTGCCAAGTTCATCTTGCTCGCGACCCTCGATAATCTCTTCCTCCTTGCGCATCTCCTTTTCCCAGTCTTTGCGGTGCGTCTGCAGTTTGTCCACTTCCTGTCGCAGCGCGACGTGATCGGCCGCGTCGCCGAGCAGGACGGACGAGTCGTCGGCTACGTGGTATATCGAATCAGGAAGACCGGCATCGAGCTGCTGAACCTGGCCGTTGCCCCCGAGTTCCGCCGCGCGGGCGT
>JAJFUZ010000136.1 GCA_021372155.1 Parachlamydia sp.
TGTGTAAGTCTGACCGCACTGTCCGTCACATTGACATGCTGACCGCCGCTGCCAGTAGCTTGATATGCGCTGAAGCGGCATTCAGCCTGCAGCTCCTCGTCCGTCCTCGGTAAATGGATTTTGTTCTGGGTGTTCATCGAATCGACAAATATCGTAAAAAACCATTACCGACAAAGGTATTTACAGTGCCTTTTTGAGTTTGTCGACAAACTGTAGAATCGTGATGTCGCTTTTCAGATTGAATTTTTCGGCCATCTTCAACTGAATTTTGACGGTGTACTCAGGGCGGCGCTTTAAGCGGCCCGGGATCTTTTTCTCGCGCAGATACTTTTCCGTCCGCGTCCAGTAGTGGTGGATGCGGATCTTGTCCAGAAGGACTACTGGCGAGCGTTCGATTTCCGGCATGCGCTTGCGATTCGCGTCGACCGTATATCTGCCATGGCGGTAAAGGAAAAAGTGGGCGCTATGACACCGCTTGACATAGCGTGGCTGGACAATTGACTTGTAGTAGCGGTTCTGCCTGTTCTGATAACGGCAGCAGCGGGTCAGCTGCTCGATCAGGAGTTCCCCTGGGGGAATATCTTCGATGTGCGAGGTTCCAAAAACCAGCCAGTTGACGCCGAGGCCGCCATATTTGGAATAGCCCTTCAGAAATGCTGGAAGGGGCACTCCTGAGGGGCAGAAGAGAAACTCGTCGATGTCGATAAAGGCGATCCAGCGATCGTGTTTGCCCAGCTTTTTGATGCAGTCCATGTAGGCGCCGGTCTGGATGGCAAGCCAGTCGCGATGAGCCCCATCTTTGTATTTCTTTGACCACTTCTTCAAAGTCACTTGTCTGCTTTGGATGTAGGGCTCCAGAACCTCCTGGAAATGATCTGTGCTGTTGTTATTGTACAGGTAGAAATGCTGCACTCCCTGCAGGCGATGGAACTCGATCCACTCCTTCAAATAGGGGGCCTCATCCTGAAAAATCGCGCAGATTGACAGCTCATAGGCAAAGAGAGCTGGGGCCGCCAGCATCCAGAAAAAAATAGACCAAAGAACACTGAAAATTTTGCAAATCATTGTTTCGGCTTTCGTTTTAAACCTTTTAAATCGACATACTCTTCAAATGGCAGTGGGAGAGGTTGTCCGGAAATGTTCAGCGCAAACTTGTCCCGCTGTGTGATATCAAACTTAAGCAGCTGGGCCATGATATTGAAGAGGGTTTGATCGTGGCGCGAATATCCAAATCCTAAGGGTGCTGTGCCATCGTCTTCAAAGTTGCGGATATCCTTGGCCAGATCATACACTGGGAGCACATAATCGGCATAAACGGCTCTGCTCAGTCCCTGAAACCCTGCATCGACTCCCCTTTCTTTAAGGACCCAGGCCCTTTCCGGCGAGTCCAGCTGGAATTTTTTGATGATGGTCTGCGTGGTCATCAAACTCCCGTCATGCCAGCAGTTGATGAGAAGGTACCCATTTTCGCGGATATGGCCAAAGAAAAGATCCAGCGGCTTTTTGACAATGGTGCTGGCATCCATGTAAAGAATCTCTGGGAACATATCCAGGGCTTGCTTCAAGACGACATGCTTCCAGGAGTACCATCCACGCGCCATTCTGCCGTTGGAACGGACGACAAACAGGGTCATCATATCGGGGTTGACTCGCTCGATGTCATAGACATGCACAAACTCGCGCTGAGCTAATGCCTTCCGCTGGCTTTCGCTGAACCCTAAATCAAATACGGCGATCTGTTGCAGATTTTCGCGATTAGTCTCCACGATGGAATCAAGGCACTTGCCCAGCATGGCGTAACGCTCTGCATCCGCCACCGTCACAAAGACCATTTGTTCTGAAGCGAACGCCATTCCAAAAAGCAGACAGAATATACCGAAGAAGAATTTCATTAGTTATCTTTGCGCAGGATTGTCCGAATGGGTTGCTTGACCTTATCTTTTGAAGCAAACTCAAATAGGATCTGATCAATCACAACCTTCATCCCCTCTTGGCGATGGTGTGCGGGTGATACGATGATTTTAAAAGGAAACAGAAGCGAGGCGATAAAAGAAAAGTTGGAGTCGGGCCGGATCAGGCAGTCAAACGCACCAAAGCTAAAAAGATCCTCCAAAACATTGATATCGTAGCTATTCGGCTCTTCGCGGCAGGAAAATACAATGTTTTCCCTGGTAAAATGCGATTGAAACTTTTGCTGCACTTCCATAGGTTTCGGATCATCGGTAAAGATAAAGACATAGAGCGGTTTGTCGATAATATTGTAGAGCGTGGCCAAAGCCTCACTGTAGTACTTATCTGGGGGCCCCTTCAAAGGAAAGATCCGCTGCCAGCCTCGCTTATCATATCCCACACCTGACCTGTAGTGCAGGGCGACGGGAACGCGGTCTTTAGGCACTTTGAGCTGAGGATACTCTTTCACTGGGGCGAACAGTTGGCGCAGCCGGCGTAGAAACTCAGGATCCTTCCAGTTCACCTCGGTATACTGCGACTGAGGACGCCCGTCGTAGAGGTAGGTGGAGTCGGGATAATAGGGGACTTCGTAAAGGATTCCTTTTGGGGGTTTATCGCTATTCAGCAGTTTAAAAAACTGGAGATAGTCTTCTACCGTATCCAGCTCGAGGGTCTGCATGGGAAAAAATTGCCCCTCCCGAATCAGCGACGGATCCTTGTGGAGCTTAAGCTGATCCGAATACAGAAAGGGCTTATAGTAAACAGGAATATCCATGATGTAGGAAAACCAGACCGCGTGAGAGAAGGCAATCAGTTGATCGCCAAAGCGCCCCGTTTTCAGCTTGTAGGTCACAGCGGCAGAGATCTCTTCCGCATGCATGGGAGCCGTCGCACATAAAAGGATGATCAATATTCGCAGCATTAGTGTCCCATTGCTTTTTTCAGGGGAGCGACGAACTGCAGGATCGTATCGTCCTGATGTTCATTATACTTTGCGACCATCTCCATCTGCTTTTCCAGCGTAAATTCAGGGCGACGCTTGATGCGGCTAGGCATCTTCTTTTCCCTGAGATATTTCTCGGTCCTCGTCCAATAATGGTTGATGCGAATTTTATCAAAGGAGACGCGCTTAGTATAATTCTTGGATTCCAGCGGGCTTTTATATTCGTTGACAGCCTGCCTGTTCTTCTTATAGTAAAAATAGTGTGCGGTGGCGCTATTCTTGACCCATCTGGGCTGGACGATCGACTTGTACCAGCGGTTCTCATTATCATGATGGTGGGAACAGCGCGTCAAAGATTCGATCAAGAGTTCTCCCGGATGAATATCTTCAATTCCAGAGGTACCAAATTTGAGCCAGTTAACTCCAATGCCCGGATGCCGGCGATATTTTGTTAAGAAAGCAGAAACTTTTTCGCCATTGGGGCAGAAGAGAAACTCATCGATGTCGATAAAGGCCATCCAGCGATTCTCAGTTCCATCTTTCTTGAGGCAATCCTTATAGGCGCCTGACTGTATCGCGATCCAGTTGGAGTGTTCGCCTTCCTCATAGGTGTAGGGCCACTCCCGAAGCGTGACCTCATCGCTGACAATATAGGGATTGAGGACAGCTCGAAAATCATCTGAGCTGTTGTTGTTATAGAGATAAAAATGCTGGACCCCTTGCAGCTTATGAAATTCGATCCACTCCTTCATGTAGGGAGCTTCATCTTGAAAAAT
>JAJFUZ010000003.1 GCA_021372155.1 Parachlamydia sp.
ATAGCCGCTTGTCTTCCCAGAGCACATCGACACCAGGACGCCTTCGCTGCGTCCGGGGATATTGCCTTTCCAGGGAGCATATTTTTCAAAGCGGGAGGTGAGAATCCCTAAGCCGCGCGTGGCGGTCAGAAAGGTGTTGCGATAGCCCATGAGACCGCGCGTGGGCATGAGGAACTCCATGCGCGTGATGCTGTGCTCATCGGTGTCGAGATGCTGGAGCTCTCCCCGTCTTTGCGAGAGTTCCTGGATGACATTGCCGGAGTACTCTTCTGGCACTTCGATGCTGACCAGTTCGAGTGGTTCATGGGTTTCACCGTCGATCTCTTTGGTGATTACCTGCGGTTTTGAGACGCTGAACTCAAATCCTTCCCGCCGCATCGTCTCCATCAGAACGGCAAGGTGCAGCTCGCCGCGACCTGCAACGGTGATTTTATCCTGTTCGCCGGCTGATTCTGTGATGCGCAGCGAAATGTTGGCCCTGCGCTCGCGCTCGAGCCGCTCGCGGACCTTGTTCATCGTCACATGCTTTCCACTGCGGCCGACAAATGGGCTGCTGTTGACCGTGAAATCGACTGAAACCGTCGGCTCATCCAGCTTAATTTTCGGAAGATGGACCACTTTATTGGGATCGCAAAGTGTATCGCCGATGGTCACCTCGGGAATGCCGGAAATCGAGACGATGTCGCCGACGCCGGCCTCGTCGACTTCGACTTTTTCAAGGCCAAGATAGCCTTCAATGCGTGTGACAGAGGCGCGCGTCATTTTTCCTTTTTCATCGATGTGCAGAATGGGCTGTCCCTTTTTGACTTTGCCTTCCAATATCCGTCCACAGGCCTGCCTGCCGACGTAATCATCATAAGAGACCGTGGAAGCTTGCATGAGGAAGGGCAGCTCCATGCTGCCGCTTGGAGCGGGCACGGCGGAAATGATCAATTCAAAAAGCGGGCGCATATCCTTGTGCTCATCATGAAGATGATGGATGGCGAAGCCAGTCAGCCCTGAGGCGTAACAGAAGCGGAAGTCAAGCTGCTCATCCGATGCCCCAAGCTCATTGAACAGGTCGAAGGTCATGTCGAGGACTTTATCGGGATTAGCATGCGGACGGTCGATCTTATTCAGCACAACGATCGGTTTTAAGCCCATTTTAAGGGATTTGGAAAGAACGAAGCGCGTCTGCGGCATCGGGCCCTCCTGGGCATCGACGAGGAGCAGCACCGAGTTGACCATCCCTAAGATGCGTTCAACCTCTCCTGAAAAGTCCGCGTGGCCCGGGGTGTCGATGATGTTAATCTTGTAATCGTCGAAGCGCACGGAGGTATGCTTGGCGTAGATGGTGATACCGCGCTCTTTTTCCTGGTCGTTTGAGTCCATCACCCGCTCGGGAACAAGCTGGTTGGAGCGGAAAACATTCGATTGTTTCAGCAGGCTGTCGAGAAGGGTTGTTTTGCCATGGTCGATGTGGGCGATGATGGCGATATTGCGAATTTTTTCTGGACTAAACATAAAACCAATAAATTTAAGTTGATAAGTATAAAAATTATACCAAGAATGGGAATTAAAAAGCAAAAATTATCTTTCACAACAAATTTCAAGCGTCCTATAATCCCCTCCATTCATTTCAGCTGGTAAATTTATGAAAAAAACACTTCCCATCTATCTTGCAGGCAATATCCGAAAAGGCAAAGAAGAGGATCACCTGGAGGTTTGGACAGAAGAGCATCAACAGCTTCTCCAAAGACTTTTACCCCATGTCACACTCAACTTCCTCGACCCTGCCTGCCGCACTGATGACCTTTCCGACCAGGTCTCCGTCTTTGGCCGCGATCTCTACCAGGTTTCCTCCAGCAAACTTGTTCTAGTAGATGCCAGGAGCAAGCGAGGCCTGGGCGTCGGAGCGGAGATGATGTTTGCCAAGGTGCATCGCATCCCTGTAGCTGTCTGGCTCCCTGAAGAGTCGCATTACAAAAGAAATCGGATCGAGCTTCTGGGCAAGGAGGTGGCCGATTGGATTCATCCGTTCATTTTTAACCTGAGTGACTACGTCGCTCCCACACTCGAAGATGCTGCGCGCTGGATTAAAGAGAATTTGCTCCTCGGAAAAGTGGTTGTCAAAGGCCTGGAATGCGCCCAGGAGGCAATTTCTCATTATTGTACAACGCAGACGGAAATTTCTTTATCTTGAAAAAAAGTACGATATATCGTACTATAAAAATAAGGGCATCAAACGTATGCTGCTTTACAAAATATACACGGTTACGGAGTACAGCGATTGGTACGAGGCTCAAACATATAAATCGCAAAGACAAGTAGCAAAGAGACTCTCAAAAATAGAAGAAGAAGGATATTTCGGCCACGGCAGAGACTTAGATGAAAATGGCGATGGCTTACAGGAATTGAAATTTAACGATGGACGAAGAATTTACTACGTGATTATTCCTGAAGATAATGTCGTTCTTTTGCTAGGGGGAAACAAAAATGGACAAGACAAAGATATCAAAAAAGCACGGGGAATCATTTCCAAAGCGCAAGCTAAAGTTAGCTGATTTTGAGGGGGTTAAACGTTTACACCCAATAAAGGAGCTTGCTGATCCCACCAAAACCGCTCTGGCTGTTTTTGAATGTTTGATGAACAACGATCCAGAAGGTGCTATGGAAATGATCGAACTGTATCTTGAGGCAATTAATAAAGCTCACCTGGTGCGAGAAGCAAAGTTGCCCAAATCTACAATCTATTCTGCACTAAAACACCGAAATCCTACAATCAAGACTTTGGCTAAAATCATGTCTTCTGCCAGTCATTGAATTAGGATTACTTAGAAAGTCTGGCAAACAGGTCATAGAGTTGCTCGCTTAAGGAATCCAGCTCGACATGTGCAAGGTTCTTGAGCTCAGCCACTGCTTTGACGATTTCTTCGCTGAATTCATTTGGATGGTTGAAGACGATCTTCAATACCTTCAGATTTAATGCGCCCAGCTGCCGAATATCGTCAACTGTCAGGCCCTCGACATTGCGCAGGCACAATTCTTCCAGTTTGGCCATTCTGCCGATCCTGCTGAAGAGCCTGTGGCTGGAGCTGTCGGATGGCCCTCCCAAATCCAGATTAGCTAGCTCGAGTGTGCGCAGCTCGGGCAAAAACCGATTGGATAAGGGTTTTTGAAACCGGCAGGTATGCTTAGGAAAGGAAATCGCACTGATTTTTAGCTTTTCAAGGTGAGGACACCCCGACAGGCAATCGAGAAAGAGCGGGCCCTTCGCTTGAGGGAGAAAGCGCAATTCTAGATGGATGAGATGGGGGAAGTGGAATGTCTTTTCATTGCGATCATTAAGATTATCGAGAAGCGAAAGGGTCAAATGGACTAAGCGGGGGCACCAGGTTCTGATTTTATCGAGGGAAAAATGAGGATCTGGGGTTACGTTTAACTGGGAGACAGCTCTTGCGAGTGCATAAAGGACGGTCTCCAGCTCCGCCTTGTTACCAGGGTTTGCGGCTGGCAGTTTAGCCAGCAATTTATCGACCAATCCATTGGCCCAATGTTCACAGCCACAGCGAATAGAGGGCCAGGAATGTCTGATGGCGATGGGGATGCAATCCAGCAGATCTTTTGGTTTGAACAGGGAGAAAAAATGTTGCCACCAGGCGGCATCGGTGGCTTCCTGAAGCCATTCAGGAGCGTTTTTGACGAAGAAAGCAGGGTTTTTGGGATGAGGGATTCGCATTTCGGTCTTGACCCTGTTCATGAGGGCCGTGTATGGCTTGCAGTAGCTCCAAATCTGGGCTGTAGAGAAAAGGAAGGGTTCGATTCCCTTCATCTGAAATGTGTGCTCGTCAGGGTGTGCAGTCAGAATTGTTTCGAAGACTTTGCATCCCTTCAGAATCTGCCGAAATCCGATTGCCGTGAAGCGGCCGTTATTAATGGTGACATCGCCCTCGACAAAACTGATCAAGGCTGGACGCCAGAGAGGAAGATCCTCCCGCGCGACTGCTTCAGCCCTTTCTTCAGGGCTAAAAGGAGAAGGATCCAGATGAGTCCAGTCTCTCATAGGCTTGTTACAAAGTTTCAATTCGGGGTTGCGGATCAGCTGCAGAAAGACGGCCAGCCGAGCAAAATGGATGCGGTCATTTGTCCTAAAGCATTTGAGAGCACCAGAATTTAAGACTAGCACACGGCAGTCGCAAATAGGGCGGTCAATTTTTGCCTCTTGGAGCAGGCTGGAGAGCAGGGTCCATTGCCATTCCTGCAGTGTTTTCGGAGTGCCAATGGAATCCAGAAAGTGCAGTCGTAACTTGACAGCGTGGACAGTGGCGGGCTCCAGACTCATGTCTTCATCGGAGAGTACGGGAGAATGCAGTGGGGAATATGCTTTATCCTCACCACGAGCTACTTTATTGCCCTGATCTTCGTCCTCTTCACGGGCTCGTTTTGGCACAAAACCCGCTGATGGGCCGACACCGTTTGTAAGATTCATGGCCGCAAAAATGCCGCCAGGGTACTGGCCAGCAGCACAGGCTCCTCTTGCATGGGGTAATGGCCGCTCTCCTGAAAAACGGTCAACTTTGCGTTGGGATACCATGAGAGCATTGTTTCGCGCAGTGCGGCTTC
Source organism: Parachlamydia sp. (assembly GCA_021372155.1). Taxonomy (GTDB): domain Bacteria; phylum Chlamydiota; class Chlamydiia; order Chlamydiales; family Parachlamydiaceae; genus JAJFUZ01. Next base: position 4,603 of record JAJFUZ010000003.1, read on the forward strand.
GAGGTGGGCTTCGTTGTCGCAGGCTCCTGCGATCACTAAAAAGGGAGTGGAGAGCCCTTTTGCTTCTTCGGCGAAATTGCTCTCTCCAAACATTTTGAGGTAGCCGATGCGTGCCTCTTCGGTCGATGATTCGCGCCACTTTTGTACTTTGATATCGGGATAGCGGCTTTCTGCATAGCGTCCGGATGTCATGAAGTTGACGATCTGCCGGGCGCTTTCATCGTTTTGTCTGGCGGCATCTTCCAGGAATTGCAGAATGGGTGCGGGCGCAGGCAGGCCCGATGCAGGAACTGGAGTGATGGCGATCACGCTCTTGACGCGGCTGGTTGCCTTCAGGGCGATGTATTGGGCGATCATGCCGCTCATGGAGTGGCCAACCAGATGGAATTCTGGCCATTGGAGATGATTAGCCAATTCTAGAATATCTCCTAAAGCCTCTTCTAAGGAAAATATGCCTTTAATTGATTTGGAGCGGCCATATCCTCGCAGGTCTGCAAAAGCGCAGGTAAGCTGAGTCATGTCAAGATAGGGCAAGACAGAATTATAACTGCTGCAATCGGAGAACCAGTCGTGCATCGCGATGACCCGAACTGGGCCTTTGCCATGAATTTGATGTCCAATATGTTCAGGGGGCATTTGATCACCTCGTTTTGCCCCAAAAGTATATAGGAAAATTCTCTTTTGTATCTATAGTTTTTATTTTTAATAATCTTTATAAATAATTAATCGATTTTTAATTTGCATTATTAATGCGTTAATTTGTAATATTTAAGCATAATAATTTGGAGGATGTGTGAGTATTCTATTTAATCCGCTTAGCAAAGTGCTTGGCTGGGTGTCGGGTCAGGCAGTCAAGGTTTTGAAGCCTAATGAAAAAAAAGTCAATGATTTGGCTCCAGGAATGCAGAAGAGAGCAGATTATGCTCAGCCGATTCAAGGCGAGGTCTCGCTCTTATCCGAATCAAAGGTAACTGCAGCCATTACTGGTTTTTTGCCCGAAAATAAAGCCCAAAAGTCGGCCAGAAATGACCAGTTCCTGAAAAGATTTCAGAAGAAATTAAAAGTGGAAAGGCATTTGAGGCAAAGAGAGGAGTTAAAAGAATCCTTGAAAGAGCTCAAGTGTGCCTCTGAAGCAAGAGAGTGGCTCTATCAGCAATGCTACCGTCAAACCGAGCGGTTAAACCAGATTTTGACAGAGCGCGATGCTCTTCTGATCGCCTTGGATGATTTTCCCAAGTATATGCGCAATTTGCAGGAAGAGCACGATATCAAAGCTGAGCTTGCCTTTCTGAATGCTTCGATCGTCTTTGTAGAAGAGCGCAAAGCACGCGCAGAAGAGAATGTGGCGGCTGCCAAAGAGATATTGCAATCCCGGCAGCGCGCCAAAGTGGCTTAAGAGTCTACGTTCTCTCCTGCTTGACAAGCTTGGCATCCGCCTGAGCGCGAATCATGCCAAGAGTTTGACGGAGTCCCGACGCCTTTTTTTCCTCTTCGGCCAGCTTTTGCTGTGTCTCTTGAAGACTGTGCTGAATCTGTGCTAGTGTATTTTCCGCTGCAGTTTTTTCCTCAATTGCCCTTTGGCATTTCACCTTTAGCTCCTGAATGGAAGTCAGCTGCGTATTTGCAGTCCCTGCAAGTTTCGCCTTTTCTTTTCTTAAAGTGGCTATTGTTTGCTCAGAAGATGTGCTCTGCTGTTCCTGATAGGCCTGGAGTTTGGATAGCCTCTCGTTATCTTTCTGCAATTGGTTTAATTTACTGTTTATCTGATCGCGTTGTTGGATTAGCTCTGTTACCCGTGCCGTCAGCTTCTTTGCACTTTCCGTCTTATCTATGATCGCCTGTTCTGCGATAGTCAGCTGAGATTCAAATTCCTTGTTCTCCATGCTTGCTTGTTGAAGCTGTTTTTCAGTCTGCTCAGCCTTCAGCTGCCAGGTACTGGCTGAAGACTGTGCCTCTCTTAGCTTAGTCTCTAGTAATTGGATCTTTTGGCGAGCCTCATCAACCTGTTTCTCCAATTCGATCGACTTCACTTCAAAATGTTCGGCGCGCATATCGTTCAAGTCGCAGTTTTTTTCTGCCAATCGCTTGAGATCAGTCAACTCCTCGGCAACCCTGCGCCAATTTTCTGGTCTAGCATATCGGATATTGTCTCGCTCTGCGTGAAATCGTTTCCCAGAACTTTCCGGCAGAGGCTGCGGCAGAGGGGTTCGTGCAGCAGTGGAGTGCGGATCAATCGAGCGTTTTCTGCTTGCTGGATCACTTCTCAATTCCCCATCTTCTCTTGATGAACCTGACGGGCTGACACTATGCGTGCTAGAAATCATGATAATCCTCACATTTTTTAATGATTAAGAAAGCCTTAGTTTATGTGTAGATCCGTCAATTCGCGATAAAGAGTAGATTAAGAAATGAATAAGTTTACCAAGCTTTGGCTATTTCGGCTTTGTGCTGACGCCAGGCTTCTTTGAAATCATTGCAGGTGAGGGGAACATTGTGGCCAATAGGACGTTTTTCTCGAGAGCCTGAATAAAGCTTAGGAAGTTTCACGACATGGATGGCTGAAGAGCCGAAACAGGCGGTGCGCGCATGGCCCGCTTTTAATCTTTTATACAGAGAAGCCACCCGATAATCGACCACTTCATCGGTAGGGGAGACGACGATCCATTTGTAACCTTTGACTTTATTCCAGCTTTCCACGACGGGAAAATCCCATTGATAACGATCTACGGCCGCTCCCATCTGCTGGCTCTTGTCGGGGCCGAAGATCGCCAACTCTACGCTTTTCCAATCGGCAAAAGAACGTTCGTTACACAGCGGTCCCTTGGGATGCAGGCTTCTGACGCATGTGCCCACTGCTCCGCCCAGGGAATGGCCATGAATTAAGATGTGCCTGCTTTTGACATGTTTGGACTGCAGATATTGAAAAAAGGCGTCGCCATCTAAGACCAGATCGCTCGCTCTTGTCGGAAATCCTTGGCTGGCAAGCACTCCTCGGTAATTGAAAACGGCGACATTGCAGCCCGTTTCGCGGCCATATTGCTCTAAGAATTCGAGATTGTCTTCATAGCATTCGCCATTTCCGACCAGATAAAGTATCCAGTGTCTGCGGTCAAAATGCTTCTGTTCGAAATCTGACGGATGATTCCAAAGCAGCATTCCCTCTAGAGGAATACCATCTGATGTCCGTACGATAAGGCGTTCGGCATTATTAGGGTGGCGGGCTAAATAATTCCTTCGATTTTGTTCCGCAAAATCTTTGTCGCTTTGGCTAAAATCAAGGGCGGGGAGGACATGTCTGGCGACAGCTTGAGGAGTATTGAGGGCAATATCGTCGATTTTTGCCGAAACGGCTTGAAGATTCTCTGAGGGTTCTTTTTGTTTGCTGCCTAAAGTTTCAGCTTCCCCCACAGCTTCCCATTGTTTAGGCCAATGTGCGCGAAATTCGGCTGGTATCATATTTTTAACATACCAGATGCTATGTCAAAAATGCAAATAAAATTAGTAAATTAATATTTAGAATTAAATTTATTGTTAATATAATAAAGATGGTAAGTTTAATTGTGTGATTATTATGCAGACTGATAATACAACTCCTTTACACGCACAGCCGATCACCGTTCATCCGGCAGTGGAATTGCCGCCAGTTGCAACTCCCGAAAAAACCATCGATCAGATAATTGATGGGATAGCTGTAAAGCTTCTTCAAACCGGAACCTTGCATCCGACTGACCGGGCTTTTCTTAATAAAATCGCTGCGACGAAACTTGGATTAACAGATAAGATTCAAAGCCAGTTTGGGAAATATAAGCAAATCAATGATTTGGGCCATCAGATCCTGCGCTATAAAATGGGGCAAGCGCAAGCTGCCAAACGCATCCAGGATTTTCTGACACCCGGAACTCGCTCCGATTTGGAGCAAAAAAGCTTAGCGGAACTACTCTTAGTCTATGATCGATCTTTAGAAGGATCCTATTTTCACAATAAAATCGCCCAAATTCAAACGAAAAAAGAGGCCGTCACTCCTCAGAAGTTGGGCGAAATTATTCAAAAGCATAATTCAAATTCCCCTCCCAATCTCAAGAAGGCAGGTATGCTTGCAATGGAAATCGGAAACTTTAAGGTGTTTTATAACAAGACAGGTCATCTATTTGTTGCTCCTCCAGAACGCAAGGTGATTTCAGCCATTAAACTTTCACCAGCAAATACAAATTTGGATGCTTCACGACTTGAGTCAATGAGAACAGAATACCGAACAGTGGTGAGGGATACACCCTATAATAACATGGGTCCCATGCTCGATTTTATGGCGCATTTTAGGGAACTTATGCAAGCCAATCCAGCCGTCACTCTGAAACAGGCCTTCAATAGCTTTTTTCCGTCGCCTGAGCAAGTCTATGACAAATATCATTCCGGGGATTGCGTCATCCTGTCTGCCAAAATACAGGCCAATTTACAAAAGCTCGGGGTGCAGGCGGCGGTTGTCGGACAATATACGATTCCTGATTGGGCAAAACCCCCTGTCCCGGATCCCTCTGGATCCTTCACAATTTGGCCTGACTATGATAAGCGGACAGAAAATGTCCATCACTGTGCCACAGCCGTCCGCTTTCAAGATCAAAAAGGTCAGGAAAAGGGTCTTGTTTTTGAGACTTTTACAGATGAGGCTCAAGCTAAGGGTGAAGATATTGCCGAAGCGGATTGGAAAGCTACCGATAGATCCCTGTCATACAATAAAAATGATACACCTGCTCATATCGAAACCTTGGGGCATATTCTTAAAATGCAGATGGCAGGGAAAACTAAAGTTAATATTATCCTTTTTGGACCCGCCAACAAGAAGCTCATCCTAGGGATCGACCTGATGCACGGGAATCTGTTTCTCAATACATCAGGAGCTGAAGGTCTTCAAGGATTACCTCTTAATGCCAACGGGAGGTTTTCCATGACATTACAAACACTCCGCAACCCTGATCAGTTGGGCACCTACTCAATCAATGGACAACAAGTTCAAATCACGCATCGAGAGGCTTTGACCCGTTTTGCAGCAGCTGCAGGGGAGCGCTATCGGCTCCCTCCTGATTTTGTGACCAACGTCCTGACATTGGCAGAATGCGAAGAGGAATTGGTGAGAACTGTGCTCTTGAGTCCAGCAGCAACTGCAAAAGAGACTTTACAGGAAGCAGAAACAAGCCATAGAATTGTTGAACAGAGCAGTGAGCAGGGGCGAACGTATTCCAAAGATAAAAATTCAAGGGGCCCGAATATTGCAACATTGATCGAAACCTATTTGGAGGGTCAGAAAGAAATCAAGAACAAATTTCAACAGTTACAGCAAGCGATCTTAGACAATCAACCCGAAGTCGTCCGTGCACGCGCACAGGAGATCAGATTAAAGGGTGACGAGCTGATTCAACTTGATACAACGATCAAAAGGGAGATCATTCGGCATGACAGCAAACATTCCTGAAGCCTCATCAGCAGGATCTAAGGGACTCCCTTCAACCATAGAAAAAAAGAATCATTTTAACAGACATATCCAAGCAGCATTCCGGGCTTTGGACAAGAGTCACTGTCTATCTTCAGAGGTGAGAAAAAAACTAAGAAGAGATTTGGATATCCTGAAGCAGCATCCCGTTGAAGATTTGGAATCAGTTAAAAAGCTCTATGAAAATTCAAAAAAATTGCGCGATAAACACACACCTTGGGTTGATCGATTGGTTTTAGCAATCTCCCTGCGCGACCAATTGCACGCATTGACTCAGCCAGCATCCAAGGATGTTTTTGAGATTTTGCTGCGCATCGACGATCTTTTGAGGGAATCCGATTTTGAAAAGTGGGAGCCTGTCCCATGCGAAAAGAGCCTTATATCCCAAAAAGTGCAGATTCACAACGAACATGTCGATCCCCGGAGCGACAAAGCTGGAAAGGTCGTCTATGAAACTCAGGTTTGTAAGGTACAATATAATCAGGAGGGGATCTTAGTCTTTTCTGAAAAATCAACTACCCCAGGCCAAATCACTCTTTCTGCCGCTCAAATCCAGACACTGACCCGAATGGCAAAAGAGACTATGGACCTCCTGAGTTTGAATACGATGGGGCAGCTGCTCGATTTTGTCTCTTATGTCCACCAAAAGCAGCCTCTGGGTTGGCAGGAAGCGATGGTTCAATATCCTCTCAATGCTGCTAGGCTTTTGCAGCAGTATCGAGGAGGTACCCCGGAGCTGGTTGCTTTGGCTTTGCAGGAGAAGCTCTCCTCTACCGGGATTCCCGTCAATCTTGTGGGAGTAGACAGAATTGGCGATCTGGCGTTTAAATTTCCGGTTCCTTCCCAACGCTGCAGCGATGATGCTGTATGGAAAGAAGCCAAGGATGCATTTGGCGGATTAACGCATTATCTCTGTGCCATTCCCTATAGCGAGGAAGGCAAAGAAAAAGTTCTAGAGATCAAGCAGTATTTTTCAAGTGCAGAAACGATTAAAACACACTCCTCCGCTGCTGATTATCAAGCTGACAACCCTTCTGCCGTCACGCTTGCTACGGATCAAGGCAAAGAGCTTAGTAAGAACTTTTTGCGCACAAAATTTTCCTATTTCATCGAGCATCCACATACCAAAGAAATCTGCAGACTTGGCTTGCTGTCGGGAACCCTTTCAATCTCACCTGGAAAAGAATTTACAGCCATTCCCAAGAATGGTGCAGGTGAGCAGATTTTTTGCCTGTCGGACCTCATCGCACATCCTGACGAGAAGATCAATATCCTCGTCGATAATCAGCTGCAAATTGTCAAAAAACGGGAAGCTTTAAAACTCTATCTCAATGCGATCCGGGTCGCTTTTCAATTGCCGCAGGATTTTGCAGACAATCTGATTTTCCTGATGCAACAGCGAAAGAACTTCATTTCTGAAGTGATGGTGTCGCCTGCCAAAACCCTTCTTGAAGTGTGGCCTCTCTATATGGAAGTCGACACAATCAAACGAAAAGCCGTTTTTATTGTCGCAAGAACAGCAGAAAGGTTTATGGCAAAGATTCCCCCTCTGCAAGAACCTGCAGAAAAAGCTTACGATAACGCTTTAAAGGCAATGTACGTTGGAGCTACGGAGGATGCCAGACAGAACTTTTTAAAGGCGAAAGAGGCTTATGAAACTCTCATGAATCGCTGTGCTTCTTTTCAGAACACTCCTCTGGAAGTCATCCTGGAAAACTATGAAAACACATATGGCCCGATCTGATTGACGTCGATTGGATTTTCAGCTACAATCTTTCTTTTAATTTCCAAGGAGATTTACCATGAGATATGTTGCACTGGCGCTGCTTTTGACACTTTCTGGAGCGGGATATGCGCATGAAGGCCACGATCATGATGATGAGGTGGCTTCTTATACCTATGACGTGATGCATGCCGAAGAAATCAAGGCGTGGATGGATGGCGGCAAAACGATCGTCATCCTGGATGCGCGTACGAAGGAATTTGACGATGGCAACCGCCTGCCCGGTGCCAAGTTTATGCCTTATACAGCACCGGATAAAGACATCCAGGCGGCCATCCCATCGCACGATACACCTGTGATTGTCTACTGCTCTAATGGCCACTGCCCCGCAAGCAAATTTTTGGCCGACCGGCTGCTGGATCTTGGATACACCAAGATCTACAAATATCCAGAAGGGATTGCCGACTGGACCAAGCGAGGCTATCCTGTCGATCATGCAGGCTAACATGAGTAGCTGGCAGTATTTTAGAGATTCGATCAAGAGCAATGAAGTGGCTTTGATCAGTCTCTTCGTGGCTATCTTCGCGCTTTTTTATACGACAACCCGCGATGAGCGCTACGACAAAAACCGCACAGTTCGACTGGCCTCTTTTGAGGTGCTCAAAAACTTGGGCGAGCTCCAGGTAGTGGTCAACGCGAGCTATTATCAAAAAGAGAAGAGCGATCCGATGCTGGGATGGGGGCGCATCGCCCTCATCGGCGACTTAAGCAGACTGATTCCTCATCCAGTTCCTGGGACGATCGACCGTCTGCTTGGAGTCTGGAAGAGCGATTGGAATAGCCTGAATAGCGATGAAGTCAGTGTGGAGCGCATCAGCAAAGAGATCGACGCCTCGCGGCAGGCTGTTTTAGAAAATCTGCGTCAGATAACCTAAGAGCGAGTTTGCAACTAGCTCCTAAACATATCTTTTAAGTCCTTTGTGAAAGACGGCAATGGCGAGGCCAAGGAAGGCCAGCGCGCTTCCAACCAGGGCTCCAAGCTTCATCCAGGAAAAGCTGCGCAGCAGCTCCACAGGCAAGTAACCGATGATTCCTGCAGGAATCAGCGTGAACATCATCACCTGCAGAAATCCTGAATAAATATTCGTGGGATAGAGGGAGAATAGGAAAAGAGCATCGCAGTACTTGCGCGAAAGGCTGTCGATCGGGCCGGCCCAGAAAGCCAGGCTGTGGACCATCAGCGAAAAAGAGGTGTAGACAATGCAGCCACATATAATGCTCATCAGAATGAGAAGGAGAGTGGAAAGTGCTGTCATACCTGTGAAAAGCACGAGAATGGCCGTTGTCCCAAGATGGCCCCATCCGCGCGTCAGTGAGCGTGACCCAGCGACATGCAGCATCACATTTTTAGGCTGGGTGAGAAAGGGGTCGAGATCGCCATTCACAATCGTATTAGACAGCTCGCGCACACCACCGAAGCAGACCTGCATCAGGCCATAGCCCCCCATTCCCACAGCCATCAGGATGGCCATATCGCTGAAGCGCCAACCGCTGATGTCGTCGAACTGGCGGAAGAAAATCCACCAGATAAAGAAAAAGATCAGGTTGTTGGCGATCATCAGAGAAATTTCGAGCAAAAAGGCCGCCCGAGTACTCATCGAGGCTTTGATGCTCGTCTTCAAAAGATGAAGAAAAAACCTTGCTGTGCTCATGCTGGTCCAGTTTAACAAAAGTTTTTATGATTATTTATAGAGTGAAAGCTCCCGCGGTTAAATGATCGTAAATGGGTCAATATTAAGTCAATATGGACCCATTTATGATCGTTTAACCCCGGGGCTTTGACGCAAAAATAACCGCAAAAACTTTTGTTAAACTGGACTATCCTCCCGAGATGTTCAGGATTTTCAGGCCGCGCTGAAAGAGCAGACAAACGAGGCCTGCTCCGAGGAGCAGCCAGGCCGCAAGTGTGAACAGTAGGGTGACGACATGCGTGAAGTCGAAAGTCAGGGCAAGAGAGCTGCGTTCTCCCATGATGGCGGGAAAAGGAGTCGCAAAGGCGATCTTTTGCAGCCAGATAGGATAGGTGGCAAGAGGCAGGATCAACCCGCCCAAAACAAAGAGGAGCTTTTCCCAGATCCAATGAAAAGGCCCCACCTGATGAAGCCAGAAAGAGGTTAGCCCCACTGCGATCTGAAAGAGGAGGGCGACCATGCCGGCCATCACTCCTAAAAGAATCGCAGCGCTGAATCCTGCGGGAGGAAAGGGGAGGCTGCCGCTCCATGCCCAAGTGAAGAAAAAACAGACCAGGCCGAGGATGGCCAGGTTGATAAGGAGTGTGCCCATTCCTTCCGCAAATTTAGCTCCGAGATAAGAGACGGGGCGGGGAAGAAGATATGCCAGACGGCCGCTGCGCAGGTCCTGTTCGATTTCCAGGTAGATATCAGGAAGGGAGACGAGCACCCATTCATTGAAGGCTATGTACCATAGGAGCCTGTCTGGAGGCAGGTCGATCGCTCCCGCTTTGGCTGCTGCGACTTTCCAGAGATGTGCAAAAATGACCAAGCAGGTCACCAGGAAGAAGCTGAGCCCAGCGATGGCTTTGTAATTCTTAATGCCTTGGACCATCGCGATACGGGCAATGTAGGCATATTTTGGAAGCATACAATAATAAATCCAAACGTTTAATTTATTATTGTGTGCTTCCTTAGTTAACATAGATTTCGCGGATAATCTCTTCCATGGAGGGCTCCTCAATAGAGACATCCTTGAGATTTGCCCTTTTCAGGACCTCCTGGATAACCTTTTCAATTGTCAGCTTTTCCAGGTCGATCTCACAGACAAAATGGTAGGGAGCTGATTCCAGCACCTCGATGCCAGGCATAGCAAGAGAAAGCGTTTCCTGGTCAGTAATCAAAGTCAGCTGTTTCTTTTTGATGCGCTTTTTCATCTCGCGGATGGAACTGTCCAGGACCAGCGAGCCCTGATCCAGGATCAGAACGCGCTCGCAGACCTGCTCGATGTCGGCCGTGTCGTGGGAGGTGAGAAACAGGGTTGTGCCCTGGTCCTCTGATAGCTTGATCAGGAGGTCGCGGATTAGCAGGCGCGCATTGATGTCCAACCCAATTGTCGGCTCATCCAGAAAGAGGATGCGGGGATGATGCAGCAGGCTGGCGACGATCTCGCAGCGCATACGTTCGCCAAGTGAAAGCTGTCTGACAGGTTTGCGCAAAAGGGGTTCCAGCGAAAACAGCTTTGTCAGCTCAGCCAGCCGCTCCCGGTAAGCCGCCTGGTCCAATTCGTAAATCTTGGCAAGCAGGTTGAAGGTATCGGAAGGAGGCAGATGTGTCCAAAGCTGCGACCGTTGCCCGAATACGGTGCCAATCTGATAGCTTAGCTTCTGTCGCTCCTTCCATGGGACGAATCCAAGAACGTCGACATGGCCTGAGGTGGGGTAAAGAATACCCGTCAGAATCTTGATTGTCGTCGATTTCCCAGCTCCATTAGGGCCGATGAAAGCCAGCCGCTCTCCTTTTTTGACTTCAAAAGAGAGGTTATGAACCGCAGGGATTTCGCGCTTGTTTGGGGAAAAAAGATCGCGGACAGCCCCCAGAAATCCTTCTGTAGCTTCACGCACAGTAAAGTTCTTGCTGAGATCTTCTATGCGGATAGCGCTGTCCATAGGCTAACAACTATAGTCCAGCTCATGGATTTAGTGCAATCAAGCGGCTCTCACCAGACAGCAAGAAGGGCGCCGATGACCAGCAGTGTCACCAACAGGCAGCCCGTATGTATCAAATAGAGCGCAACCGGTTTTTTCTCCCACAAGACAGCGGAAAAAGGGATTGTCGCACCAAATCCAAGCCATGCCCAGAACCCCACTTTTGCGCCGTCAAGTGCCGTTTGGGCATGCGCGGCTTTCACAAAAAGAGCCAAGACAAACGACATGATTAGCCCTAAAATAAAGGCGCCAAGGTAGCACTTGCCCATCCTTCCCTTGCACTCTTCCGGGTTGACATTGGACAGTTCCAACCATTTGCTTCCAAAAAGCTTGGGAGAGTACCATAACCCTCCGATCACAATAGAGAGAAGGCCTGACACTAACACCGCCAACAGGTTGACATCGCTGATAGACATGAAGGCTCCTTTGCCAAATTTTGATTTTCAACTTTAAAGTTGATTCTCTTTTCTGTCATGAAAATTGTTTGTCCTTTTGATCTAATTGGGTTAAATTAAAGTTAAAAGCTAGTTGCAACTCTCCTTTTGGAGGCAGATGCCATTCGATATCGAACGAGCAAGAAAAGAGACACCCGGATGCGCCCATGTCCTGCATTTCAATAACGCCGGTGCAGCCCTGATTCCTGCGCCGGTCATCGATGCAGTCAACAGTCACTTTCAGCTCGAGATAGAGATGGGCGGCTATGAGGCGGCCGATCTGAAAGCGGACGACATCCAGCAATTTTATGCATCTGCTGCCCGACTGATCCATTGCGACCCCGCTGAAATCGCCTACATTGAGAATGCGACCCGCGCCTGGGATTTTGCCTTTTACAGTCTGGTTTTTAAGCCCGGTGACAAGATTCTAACCGCCGTTGCAGAATATGCCAGCAACTATCTGGCCTATCTTCAGATTGCCAAGAAAACCGGTGCCATCATCGAAGTTATCCAAAATGATGCTTCAGGGCAGTTATCTCTGACGGATCTGGCAAGACGGATGGATGATAAGGTAAAACTCATTGCCGTCACGCATATTCCCACAAATGGCGGGCTTATCAACCCGGCAGCAGAGGTTGGTAAAATCGCCAAGGCGGCCAACGTTTTCTATCTTCTTGATGCCACGCAGTCTGTGGGACAGATGCCCATGGATGTGCAGGAGCTCGGCTGCGATGCCCTCTGTGCCACCGGCAGGAAATACCTCCGAGGGCCTCGAGGGACTGGATTTCTCTACGTCAGCAACAGGGTCATGCAGACCATGGAGCCGCCCTTTATCGACCTGCATGCTGCCGTTTGGAAAAGTCGCGACAAGTATGAGCTCGCTCCTGATGCTCGACGCTTTGAGACCTGGGAGACCAACTATTCCAATAAATTGGGATTGAAGGCTGCCATCGATTATGCCCTGTCATGGGGATTGGAGAACACCTGGGAGCGCGTGCGCTTTTTAGGTGACAGTCTCCGTGGAAAGCTCAGAGCTATTCCAGGAGTGAGTGTGCATGATCTCGGAGAGAGAAAAAGCGGCATCGTGACTTTCACAGTGCATTCTCTAACTCCTCAAGAAGTTTTGAAGAAACTCAAAGAAAAAAAGATGAACGTGTCGGTCTCCCTCGCAGAATACTCTCTCCTTGATATGGATCAGAGGGGCTTACGTGCCCTGGTGCGCTCTTCCGTGCACTATTACAATACAGAAGAGGAGTTGAACAGATTCTGCGAAGTGGTTGAAGCTCTCTGAGTAACAATCAGGGTCTCAGGAAGTCCCCAAGCCTCTTGCAGACGTTCATATTCCTCAATGGGAAGTTGCACCAGCAATGGATTTTTCATTTTGTCCAGCCATGCCAGAAGGAGCGCGAGATTCTCTCTTTCCATCGCTGTGCATCCGGCAGTACCCGTCTGAGCGTTCGTCCAGATGTGCATAAAAATGGCTGAACCAGCTCCCCGCTGAGCTTGTGGGTAGTTGTGGTGCACAACGACACCAAGATCATAGACGGAAATCTCCGCCATTTTCTCAGAGCTTTTCCAATCAGGATGGGCAATCTGATCGCGATTGACAATCTGGTTATAGTGGATGGATTGGGGATCATCGACGGCTTCCAGACTGGAAGTCAAAGCAAGATAATCCATGTTGAGTGGTATGGCCCTGGCATGACCAAATGCAGGACCAAGCGCGAAGATGCCCGCGGGCGATTTTCCATCTCCTTCGAGCTTCTGAATGCCTTGCTGAGGGGGGTGCAGCCCAATTCCCCATGCCATACCATTCTTCCCAAACATAACGGGAAAAAATCCCCCATTTATCCAGGAAGAGCCCGATTGTTCATAAAGAGCCAGATTTCCCTGCACGGCGTTCCATTTTGGACTGATGGCAATGAGAAGCTGATTGGGTTGCATGGCAGATCTTATATCGAAAATTTGCCGGAAAGTGAATTGCTAATTACCGTTAGAATCGCTACATTCCCAAACAGGCAATTTATATTTTGAGGATTTTCCATGGATCATCACTCCTGCCATTCTGGGCATCATGCTCCCTCTCAATTTGTTTCAGGGGGGATCTACACCTGTCCGATGCATCCGGAG
>JAJFUZ010000007.1 GCA_021372155.1 Parachlamydia sp.
ATAACCTTCTCACAACGATCGCCTACAAAGTCAAAGACGAAATTGCCTACGCGCTGGAAGGCAGCGTTTTTGTGGGAGGCGCTGTTGTCCAATGGCTGCGCGACAACTTAGGGATCATTAAAACTTCCGCCGATATTGAAAATCTGGCCAGGACAGTGCCCGACTGCGGCGGTGTTTACTTTATTCCCGCTTTCACAGGTTTGGGAGCGCCCCATTGGAACCCCAATGCCAGTGGATTGCTTCTTGGTTTAACGAGAGGTTCCACGCTTGGACACATTGCTAAAAGCGCCCTCGACAGCATTGCCCATCAAGTGATGGATGTTCTCCAAGCGATGGAATCGGATGCAGGCATTTCCATTCCAGAAATCCGCTTCGATGGGGGTGCTGTGCAAAACAACCTCCTCATGCAGTTTCAATCCGACATCATGGGTGTGCCGGTGATCCGACCCAAAAACATCGAGCTGACCGCCTTTGGAGCAGCCCTGCTGGCGGGTTTGGCTGTGGGATTTTGGAAAAATCAAGAAGAGATCGCGGCACATTGGCAACAAGAACAGCGCTTCTTGCCCGCAATGCCACCTGAAACAGTTTCTAATTATAGACATCATTGGGAATTGGCTCTTCAATGCGCCCATGTCTGGGCGCAGGGATAAAGGCCTGGTAACGTAAACCTGGCGATTTTCAGCCTTTTTACCTTGCTTTTCGCTGAGTTTTGGTTATCCCGCCAATTCGTAGCGGAAGACTCCCAACTGGCGCGCATTATCTTTACTGCCGCGGGGGAAGGGGTATCCCTTTAAGAGCTTCTGTAGATCCTCTGCAGGAGAAGTGCATTTCATCAGCCCAAAGTTAGGATCGAAGAGATAAGAGCCGAAGCCACACTTGAGATAGGTGACCGCGTGGCCCGATGATTTTGCTTTAAACGTGAGCTGATAGGCTCCGAGGGGCAGCTCATCAAATTGCCTGCGCACGGCTTGGTCTGAATCAAATTGATAAAAGCGGGTCAAATTCCAATTGTCCTTATGCGGCGTTAAATCGCAGGTACCCGCCACCCATCCCAATTTAAAACCGGTTTGCAGGATGGGCAATACCTGGTTAATATGCGTGGTCAGGTTTGCGAGATGCCTATAGATCGGCTGAATTGCCTCGATCTCCTTTGCAGCATCAATCTGCAGCTCCAGCTCAGCAATACGCTCATTGATCTGGTTTCGATGCCAGTCGAGGATTTCTTTTTTGGGGAGATCGACAAACTTCTCATACATCATTTGCAGACCTGCAGCAACGCCGGGGAACCCTTTAGCAAGGGGCAGGGCTAAACTCTGCAGCTGCTTTTCAGTCACACAGCGGCTGCTCAGAAAGCTTTTGAGAAAGCAGAGCGATGCGCCGTAACAGATCCCCGAGCCGTCATCTCCTTTAAAAGTGACCTTTTGCATACGATTCTTAATTTGGCCAGCGATTTCCGGACTTTGCTTTTGAATGTGAGACAGAAGGCGTTCGCGCATGGAGTTGGCAGCTTGAATATCCTCTTTTTTTCGCAGGACATCGCACCGCGTGACGTTTTTCGCAAAGCTCAGCAGGGGCAAGGGTGAGCTGACGGCCGCGAGATTGCAGAGGTTGTGGACAACATAACAGACCTTGAAGCTTTGGGCCTTGCTGCGCAGCTTTTCGGCACACCTTTTTCCCCACTTGCCAAAAATCGAAAAGAAGCAGGCGGTGACACGGATTGATAGAACGGCAACATAGGAAGGTCC
>JAJFUZ010000012.1 GCA_021372155.1 Parachlamydia sp.
CAATTCCTGCGCAATTTCCAAATCTCGTTTTAAAGTTTGGAACTGAGCCTGAAACTGCTGGAATTCTTCCACTTCTTTTTGGCGCGTTGGAGATTCATCCTGCATCAGTTGAATGCGCACATTCTTGCGGAAAACATCAAAGACCGTTTCCTGCATGCTTTGAGTGTAATGAACAGGTTGCAATTTCCAATGCTCGGCAAAGGTAGACCAAAAGCTTGTCTGCAAAGCTGACTGTGTATATGGACTGCAGGCATGGCTCAAGGCCTCGCCAAATGTGTAAAATTTCTCGCGGTCCCAAGGGATCACATTTTTCAGATAGCCCGCTTCATAATTGCCATAGACATAGGGAACGACCTGCCGCAATTTTTGGGTAATACCGCTATAGGGCTTCGTGGGCAAAACTCCTTCTGGAGCGCGATTGCCAGCCAAATGCATATGAGGGTGCATCAGGGCATGCTTAATGGGTTCTTGAGACACTCCCGTATTTTCTTCAGCGCCATAAGGCAGAGTCAGACAGAAGCGCGGTTTGCTTAAATTTCCATTCATCCCATTGATCAAAAGGGTTGTTTTCCAGGGGACGCATAAAGCCGCAAGATCAAGCGGAACGCGATCATCCGCATACTTCCCTGGCGGAGCTTGCGGCGTGGTGTCGCGCCCAATCGATAAACAGACTTTTTTGAAGTTATTGCTTTGATTTTCGTGGCTGATCAAAGCCTCCTCAAACAGATTCGCCGCCGGAACTTCCGTATCGTCATCGCCCATAAAAACAATCGCACGATCTTCGAGCACCAGATGCTTAAATAGGGATTTTAGTTCATCTGGAGGGACCTGCTCCCACTGATCCCATCGATTTTGACCCTTTAGCTCCTTAATGATGGAAGCGATACAATAAATAGAATTGCGCGCTCCTCCATATCCCCAAACACCGTCTTTAGTCGTGACGACCATCTCTTTGACACCGATCTTTTCGGCTATGGCCACAACCTGCTGGCGCGACAGATGGACAATGGGGATCCCGGTTTTCTGCTCGACAGTTTTGATAAATTCTCTGTTTTCCTGGAAGATATCTGGAGGTGATTGATCGAAAACAATCAAGGGATGTTCCTGAGGGGAAACGGCTACTCCCTTTTTGTTCAGATAATCAATCATCGATTTCAAGCCCTGGGCAACCGATGGGATCCAGGCCATCTTTGCAAGCCGTTTGCCTGCGGTAGGCAAGGCCCAGGTCACTAACTTCAATCCCGCGGCATAGATTTCTGGCTTTTTTGCTGCCTCACAGTGAGCCTTGATGCGGCCAATTTGTCCCCTTAAGGCATCCTCATAATCTTCTTTATTATAAAAAAAACTTTCCTGTTTGATATCAGCGATAGGCATCATCTCTATCAGATGGAAGTCTTCTTTAATCAACACCAGAAAGTCGTCAAATCCAAAAATGGAAACAAAATCCTCGATTTCCTCTCGAGTCAACCCTGTTTTTTCTAAGTTTGGCATCAATCGATCGATTTGCTTTTCCACATGTTTTTGCAGCACATTGATTAGTTCTGGCAAGGGTTTCGATGCATCTAACTCCGCAAACTTTTTGCGATCAAATACATACAAGCGCAATTTGAGGTAGAGCTCTTTTTCATGCCCGTTGGCTCGCTCTTCTAAAGAAGCCAGAATAAAAAAGCTGCCCTCTCTATAATTGGCATAGCAAAATTGCGCTAAAGCAAGACGCTGAGCCCCATTCAATCTGCTTAAGACATCCTCAAGCGCTTGAGGAGGAAGGATTTCAGCCAAGGTTTGAAAGGCAAAGCCTTCCAAACGTGGTGTCGGCTTTTCGCTCAGATAGTTGAAGTCCCAGTCCCCGAGCCTGAGTTTCCATGAAAGTTTTTCCAGTAGCGTCCTGACATGCTCTTGTGGAACATAATCTCGGATAAAATCTTTCAAAGAGAATTTCGGCGATCCTTGCAGCAGATAAAAATAGTGGTCAATGACGCTCTGAAATTGTTCTTCAAGTGTGAAGTCAGTCACAGGATGGGCAAGACATTGATTCAAATAGGTATCTATATAGGTTGCTTTTTGTGGAAGACTCCGATGAAACTGGTCCTGTGAGATGGGTTTTTCAACAAATCTATCTGTAAAAATAGCCATAGTTTCTCCTTATTAGTTTAAATATGATGACATAATGGATCTGCTTAATTCAAGGATAAAGCGAGCAGACCCGTTGGTAGGCTCCCAACGTGCCGTTGCGGATCGCCTCTCTCAAGGTTCTCATCAAATCTATATAAAAGGCGATGTTCTGCAAGGTCATGAGCGTGGCCCCCGCAATTTCATGGACATTGAGCAGGTGGTGGACATAGGCTCTGCTAAAGCGGGACGCATAACAGTCCAGCTGCGGGTCGATCGGAGAAAAATCCTCGGCATATCTTCCCGCTTTGACCGCGATCTTACCGGACCAGGTGAAAGCAGTTCCTGTGCGGCCATCGCGGGTGGGCAGCACGCAGTCGAACATGTCGATGCCGCGCATGACCGCTTCGACAAGATTGCGCGGAGTGCCTACACCCATGAGATAACGGGGCTGTCTTGTGGCATGAGTGGCTCTGTGGCTTCGATCAATTCATTCATTTTCGCAGACTGTCCCAAACCACCTAGAGCATAGCCGTCGAAGTCGAGCTGCATCAAAGATTCTGCGGAACGCTGGCGCAGGTCCAGGTAATCTCCCCCTTGGACGATGCCAGTTCATGAAGGCATGGAGTCCGCCCGCTTTGGCAATGAGGGGGATGCCTGGGCGCAGCATGAGGTGGGTAGGCATTCGAGGCAATCATCGGCACGTCTAGAGATAGCAGCTGTTCATTGAGGAGAGCTTTGACCGCCCCGCGCGTCCCTACAGGCATGAAGAAGGGCGTGTCCAGCGTTCCATGAGCTGTCTCCAATCTGCCTAGCCTCGCCTTGGATGATGGGTCTGATTTAAGGAGGGTAAAGTTCATCGAATCAAAACGGCGATATTTTCAACATGCGGCGTATGCGGGAACTGGTCGACAGGCTGGAGCAGGGTGAGGTGATAGCCAGCTTCACATAAAACCTGGATATCGGCGCTTTGCGTCACAGGATTGCAGGACACATAGAGGATTTTAGGCGCTGACAGTTCCGCGAGATGGCGCAGGGCGTCTGGCCCCAGGCCTGCTCGTGGCGGGTCGACGATCACCAGATCTGGCAAGGGATGGCTTTTCTCCTGCCGAATCTTCGCCAGCACATCAGGGACGTTGCCGGGCAGAATGGTGACATTTTCGCAGCCATTCATCTGCGCATTGGTCTTAGCATCCAGCGACGATTCTAAGGAAAGCTCGATGCCGATGACCTGAGAAGCCAGCTGCGATGCGGCGATGCCAAGCGTACCCGTGCCGCAGTAAAGATCGTAGACGACACTGCCCTTTGGAATATCGGCCAGCTGGAGGGCGAGCGAATAGAGGCGTTCGGCCTGGAATGTGTTTGGTTGAAAAAAGGCTCCAGGACTTATCTTAAATTTTAATGGCGCGGAAGGGAGCGCGACATCGCAGGCCACTTGCAACTCTTCCTTGATGAAGTCTGGCCCATAGAGCTGCATCTCATAGAAATTCGTGGGCATGCCCTTGGCGATCTGGTGAATGCGCAAAAAGATAGCAAGAGTGCATGCAGGATCTTTCGGCTCGACAGCCTGTCGCAAGGTGGCGACCAGACTATCCAGCTGCGGCCTTTTGAGAGCAAAGTCTGGATTGCCGGATACCGTGAGGATGGCCATGCGATCGCCCGTGCGCATTCCTTCTCGAAGCGTCAACGTTCGAAGGGAGCCTGCATCATGGGATGGCCGATATGCCAGCAGTCCCGAATCCGCCCACCAGCTGCGGACAACCGTCAAGGCCTCAATAAACCAGGGATTGACCAGATGGCATTCGGTGAGATTGATGACTTTGCCGCGGCTGGAATCCATGATCAGGCCCAAATACCTGTTTCCGGCCGCATCGCTGGAAAATGTAAATTCCATTTTGTTGCGGTATTGCCAGGGAGGATCACAGGGGACAATCGGTTTGACGTCCACATTAGGCGTCAGAAGCCTGGCAAAGGCATGGCGGATCCCCGCCTCTTTCTGGGCCAGCTGCAATTCATAAGGCATGTGCTGCCAGCGGCATCCGCCGCATGTACCAAAATGGATGCAGCGTGGAGCGATTCGTTCAGGGGAGGGAGTTTCAACCTCTTCCAGAAGTCCGGAATAGATTCCACCCCGTTTTCGAATCAGCAAAGCCTTAGCCTGTTCTCCCGGCAGAGTAAAGGGCACCTCGGCAGTCGCGCTTGCCCCATCGCCCTTAAGAAAAGTGCCCAAGCCGTTCCCTTGTTTGGAGAAGCTCTGGATCTGGACGGTAGTTCGTTTTTTGGGGGATTTGGTCATAAAAAAAAGCGGCAGCTTACGCTGCCGCAATGATCTTTTAAGCAGGCTTCAATTATCTTGCGCCTGCTCTCTTCATGGGAAGTCTTGCGGAAGGCTTCTTCAGGCTAAGAGCGCGTGGTCTTGCAGTCGCCTTGTGAGCTTTTGCTTTCTGAGCTGGCTTTGCTTTTGCTTTGTGGGCAGCGGCTGGCTTCGCTTTCGCTTTTGGTGCAGCTTTCTTGGCTGGCTTTCTCTGACCTTTTGTTGCTTTCTCAGTCTTAATCGACTCTTTGCGGTACATCTTTGCAAGCTTTTCGAGCTTTACAGTTCCTGTGCGTACGCGCTGCGATGCAGCTTTGTTGCCGGCATCGGCTTTTTCCAGGTCGTGTGTGATGTGACCCAGCAGGTCGCGCAAATGCTTCACAGTGTCTTTTAATGCCAT
>JAJFUZ010000137.1 GCA_021372155.1 Parachlamydia sp.
CCCTGGCAAACTTGTCGAGCTGATTTCCCCCATTTATTCCATCCAGGTCTCAGAGCCATCTCCAATCGATTATCCCATTGAAAACTTATTGGCGCCCCTATTGAAATTAAATTCAAAGCCTGGTGCTGAACTCTCCTCAGCCAACAGGCTCGATTTAAAACGCAACCCCAACCGAATTCAAGAAGAGCAGCTGCACAATGCGCGCAAGCAGGCGGAGAGGCAGATCCCCTGGTTTGCCCTTCTGGCTCTCTCCTGCGCCTTGATATTACTTTTCATTCCTAAGAAAAAGAAGGCGGAGCCACTCCCATCCTTTGATCCGCGTCAGACTGCTTTAGAAAAGCTTCAAACCTTGCAGCAGCAGCATCCGGATGCCGAAACACTTTACATCGAACTGATCTCTACCGTTCGGGAGTATCTGGAGAGAGTTTATCATCTAAAAGCCCGCACGCAGACCACGGAGGAATTTCTCAAGGAGATGGCGCAGAATCCCCTCTTTGACGAGGATACACGCCAAGATTTGTTGGCTTTTATGCAAACGGCCGATGAGGTCAAATTCGGGAGATATCAGCCCGCAGAAGCTGAACTCGAATCAGCCATTGCAGCCGCCAAAAGGCTTTTCAAAGCCATTCAACAGAGCAGAAACAATGGAGGGGAATCTCCCCTCCAATGATGAAGTCTTATTTTCTTCTTAGAAACCGCCAGTCTTTCAACTTATTTCAGCTTCAGCTTTTGCACGTTTCGCATCATTCCCTTGGGCATCGCCAGCATGGCTGGCTTATCCTTCAATACCCTCATCATCGGCATTCCAGGCAAGTTTGAAGGGGATGAATCGACAGCTTCTGTATTGCTTTGGAGCCATAAAGCTGTGCTGTTGAGATAAAGCATGGCCAAAACCCGGCTGGTATTGGCAAGTTTTTCCTCTTCGTCCGCTTTTTCCGCGTTATCGAGCAATTCTAGTCTCATGTCGGCAGGATTTCGTTTGACGAAGGAAAGTAGGGATGAGAGCGGCGAATAGGGGTAGGCTTTGCGGAACTGCTCACAGATGGCCTGAAGCACTTTGCGGTCCTCATTGCAGGGAGCCAGATCCAAAAGACTGTCACACGAGACTTCGAGAAACAGGTTAGTCAGAAGAGTCCGCAGCCTTTCGACAGGAAATCTCTGCTGTTGAAATGTTAGCTGGAGAGAGGAAGCAGGGGCAAGTCTGCATGGCACCTCCGCGATTAAGTAAAATTATTTCATAAGTTTAGGATATGGCATATGTCAAGAAAATAAGTGACGTATTGCTCGAAAAGACTGCGCCGAGTAGCATTCAAAAGCATGAAATTAAGCTTTATTTTCCTAACAGCTATCATCCTCTTTTACGCCGAACTATTTTCTAAAGAGCACTGTGAAAACGACACTGAAGTATTCCATTATTACAGTACCGTAGCAGATGAAAAGCACTTTCTATTGGTGCGCAACTTGATTGCAAGCATCCATCAGGTTGACTTTGATTTCCTGGATGAAATAGTCGTTTTCGACATTGGATTGTCACATGAGCAGAGAAAAGAGCTTGGACGCATGCAAAAAGTGTCCGTGTATGATATTGAATTGACCCATCCTGACCTTCTTACCTATTTTGTCACCAATCCCTGGAATAAGCAGGTCAGGGGCTGGTTTGCCTGGAAACCTGTTGTTTTAAAACAGTCGCTAGAGATGTTTCCATATCTATTATATCTTGATGCAGGGACTTTGGTTCTTACCTCCCCATGTGACCTGTTCAAGCACATCAAACAAAATGGATACTTTTTACTCAACGTCAACCACAATATTGTCGATAGGCTTACGAACCCGCTAAGAGACAAACTTATCCCTACACTCGCACCAGAACAACTACATCTCGTGCTGCATCCAGACACCTGGATGGTGGCAGGCGGCATCCAAGGGCTTTCTCAAGCTGTATATGACGACTATATTTATCCCATTTATCTTTTGTCCTATGACCTTACTCTTTTTGCTGACGATGGCTCGGCTAAACTGGGATTCGGCGAGGCTCGCCACGATCAAACCATTTTCAGCATATTTGCTCGGGTGTTGAATTTCAGGACGAATGCAGGAGAAGGATGGTCTGATTTGAGTGTGGATGGGAAAATGATCCCCTTTCATTATCATTGGAATAGCGACAACGTTAATAACAGAACATGCTTGTTTACCTGCCGATTTAATAACAACCTGACGACTGGCAAATTAGATTTTATACGATGGAAATCTTCTCAAAATGAATAAATTCATTCTCCTACTTCTCATTTGTGTATCCATCTCACGCTATGCTGCCACAGCGGAACAGAAAATCCTCGTTCTGATTATTGCCTCAGACGACATTCCCATTTATCGAGAGCTTCAAGATATCTGGAAAGTCTACATACATCTCGATCCTGAGCACATAGAAGCTTACTTCATCAAGGCAGATCCCCAGCTTTCGGTGTTGAGTGAGATTCGAGATGATGTCATCTGGTCTCAGACATCTGAAAACTTGATCCCTGGGGTACTAAATAAAACGCTTTTGTCATTTGAAAGCATCCTGCCGAGAATAGGAAAATTCAGTTATATCGTCAGGACTAATTTATCCTCATTTTACAATTTTCCACGCCTGTTAAAGTATGTGCAAAGCCTGCCGCGAACAAAGTGCTATGCGGCATTTCAGGGTGTTTATGAGGGCTTCCCGTTTGGAGCTGGTGCCGGAATCATTTTGTCGCCGGATCTTGTCGAAATGCTGGTCGCACATAAAGCGGAGTTATGGAATCATTTTTATCAAGATGATGTCGCCATTGGGTACTATTTAAATAAAGATAAAATCGACCTGATTCATACCCCTCGAATGGATTTTCTATGTATAGAAGATTGGCAGGCCTATGGGGACAACATTCCACCCAATATGTTTCATTTCCGAGTGAAAAATTATCATCCTGAATTGCGTTTGACGGATGATCTCTATATCCATCGACAACTATTAAGAATATTCTATCAACAATGAAAAAATTCTGTCTTTTGCTTCACATCTTCGCGGTCTTTCTAGGAGCTTCAGAAAGCCAGACGGAAAGAAAATTGACCTTCTTTAACCTGGACAGGCACATCTCAGTGATTGCAGATGTGAAGAATATCTTTGAGTCATGCGGGCATAAAGTGGAATCCTGGAATCTATCAGAGCATACTTGGATATTTGGAAAGGCACCTCATCGGGTTGAAATTTATAACGAGAATACGGCGGCCCATTTAAACAGAGAAATGTGCAACCAATTTTATGAACGCTATCGCGAGGAATTAAAGGCCTATGATGCGTTTATCGTGACGCATACACCATCGACAGCCCTTTTATATGAGAAATGGCACAAACCCATCATCATCGTCAATTCGACGCGGTATGAACAGCCCTTCACAGGCAGACAAGAGGAATGGCACTGGTTAAATGAATATCTGCGGCAAGGCGTCGAGTCAGGGCGTATTTTTATTGTTTCCAATAATAAGGCTGATCAGCGCTATTTAAAGCATTATACAGGACTTGACAGTGAGTTAATCCCGAGTCTTTGCGCGTATACTCATGAATCCTACACGGGAACCAGAAGGGGGGTAATCTTTTATTCCTGGTCGGGCAAATATTTTATCGATATCGCACAAAACGCATTTACCTTTCCACAATGGATTCAAAACAGCAATCTGTCTCATTCCTTTGGATGGAATGAATTGTATGATTTTGAGGGAATCGTGCATCTTCCATATCAAATCAGCGTGATGTCGCTTTTTGAGCAGTACACAGCGAATGTCCCGCTCTTTTTTCCGACTAAGCGCTTTCTGCTGGAGCTATATGCCAGGCATCCTGACATCATTTTATCCCAGCTCTCATTTTTCCCCCTCTTGAAGCTGCCAATGCCTGTGGATCCAGCTGATCTGAACAACCTCAACAATCAAGCTGTGCTGAACTTCTGGATCGACTCAGCTGACTATTACGATGATGAAAGTATGCCATTTATCCAGTATTTTGATTCATTTGCTGATTTGGAAGCACAGCTCGTGAAATGCAATTTTCAAGAAGTCAGCCAATGCATGCACATGCATAATCTGCAGAGAAAGCAGGAAATTGTGGAAAGGTGGAAGACGATCTTGCAAAAGATTGTCGATTCTTTGGAAACAGAAACAGATTTATCGAGAAGTTAACAGCACCAGCT
This sequence comes from Parachlamydia sp., assembly GCA_021372155.1. Lineage (GTDB taxonomy): Bacteria > Chlamydiota > Chlamydiia > Chlamydiales > Parachlamydiaceae > JAJFUZ01. The sequence continues at coordinate 4,203 of JAJFUZ010000137.1, forward strand.
TCCCAAATGTCTGGCCTGATTCCAGGGCACGATGTGCAGAGGCGACATCATCTAAGGCATAGGTGGTGATGGATGGAAGGAGCACTTTCTTTTCTTCAATCCACCCCAAAATCTGCTGCAAGCCATTTCTTAACAGATCTTTTCGATCAAAAAGATAACTCAAGTTAAAAGCCAGGACACTGTGGTTGGCGTTTGTCATGAACAGGGGATTGAAGCGCGGCATGCGGATGTAGTCCCAGGCGATTTTGAACCAGCTAGGGGTACCGCGCCCTTTTGAAAAGAGGGTGTGGAAGCCATAGACCACCAGCTTTCCGCCAGCTCTTAAGTGTTGGTAGCTATAACGCAGTGTTTCAATGCCATTGGCATCCAGGATGATGTCATAGCCATCTGGCGAGAGCTTTTCAGCCTCCTTCCAGAGATCCTGACGGGATTTGTCGATGATCGCATCGATGCCTAGATTTTTGAGGGACTCTATTTTATGGGTGCTGCCGACAACGCCGATGACGCGGCAGCCTGCGAGCTTGGCAAGCTGCACCAGGGCGCTGCCAACGTCTCCTGCAGCAGAGTGGACCAGAACAGTGTCCCTAGGTTTTGCATGGGCAAGCTCAAACAGAGCATAGTGGGCTGTCAGGAAGACAGCGGGGAAGGCCGCGCCTTCTTCGAAAGTGAGGGAATCGGGCAGGGGTAAAACTTGTTCTTCTGGGACTATGAGGTGCGTGGTGTAGCCTCCGAAGCGGGTGACAGCAAGGGCGCGCTGACCCTTGGAGAATCGGGTGGCGCCCTCTCCTACCTGTGTGACGATACCAGTCACCTCGAAACCTGGCGTGATCGGCCAGCCGACATATTCTTTGGCTGAGCTGTAGACACCCATGCGCACACAACAGTCGGCAAAATTGACGCCGCAGGCGCGGGTTTCGATGAGAATCTCTCCTTTGGCTGGTAGTGGGTTGGGAAATTCCTTGACCGTCAGCTGATCGTAGCTGCCCGGTTTTTCAATGACGATTTTTTTCATAGCTTAACCCGTTAAGAGAGCAATAGCTTGCTCTAATCGATGAGGTAGTCTACCTCTGCTAGAGCTTTCTGTAAATGCAAGTCTGCCTTTTATGTTCAAAAAATAAACTATCTGATGTCCAAGCATCCGTACCCCAGATCAATTTAGGAAACATCGAAAAAGTGATCAATTTTCATTTTACGAAAATATGATCGAACATTTATACGTTCGGCTTTTTTTAACGATATCGATGAACTTTTTTTTGTTTTGCCATATGGCAAAAAATGTGATAAAATGAAGAATATCGCATGACAAGTGAATGGACAACGACTCTGTCGAGAGAAGCGAAAAAACAGTATAAAAAACTTGCAACGCGCTTGTACTTGATTTGAAAACGCATGGTCCTGTCTTATCCGATTGGCCAGACTATGGGATAATCGATGAAAGCAAGACAAAGCAATACTATCATTGCCATTTGAGGAATGGACGTCCCACGTATGTTGCTTGTTGGAGGATCGCTAGCAAAGAGAAAAAAGAAATAGAGGTATTTTATGTCGGCACACATGAAGGCTCGCCGTACTGATTCAAAACTGTATGAAGTGATAGTGATCTCCCCGCAGGCAGAAAAAGTGATTTATAACGTCAATCTTTCGCATATGCGTGAAGTGGAAAAGCTGTTGAAAAAATATGAAGCGGAGGATGAGCCTGTAGAATGGGAAATCCTGGCGAAAGAGCGTATAGAAAAATACAAAAAAGCCGGGCTTGTTCTTCGAGGAATGCGCTACAGAGAAAACATTTCGCAAAAAGAGCTCGCCATGAGAAGCAAGGTGAGCCAAAATGAGATTTCCAAAATTGAAAATGGGAAGCGAACTGTCGGGGTTAAGGTAGCGAAAAGACTTGCCAATGCTCTCAGAATTGATTATCGAATTTTGACTGAATCGTAAGCAAATAGAGATCTAGATAGGTGTCCGCGATAGTCTTTCAAATTGAGGGCGAAATCAATGATTCTGCCCTTATAGCCTACCAGAGCGCCTCTTGAAAAAATTCTGCAGGACGGGCAGATAGGGCTTGTCCGTTTCAAATTCGACAAAGTCTGCTCCACAGCGATGCATGAGTTGTTTATTTTCTAAAAGACGCTCCTGGCTGTATTGGCGCAGCAGCTCTTGAGTGGAAGAATCAGGAATGCTCACCATGGCATTTTGGCCTGTTTCCAGGTCCTGGACGGCTGCGAGGGGCATGAGGGGAAGGTTTTTTTCTCCGGGGTCTGTGATGGCGAGGCCGATGAGGTCGTGTCTGCGGGCGAGGAGGGAAGCTTCTTGGGAGAAGTCGGGGCAGAGGAAATCGGAGAGCAGGAAGCAGACGCCCGGTTTTGTCAGGACTTGGCCGAGGAAACGCAGGGCATTGACGGTGTCGGTGCCCTTGCCTGTGGGTTTATGGAGAAGCATTTCACGGATGATGCGCAGGACGTTGCGCAAGCTCTGGCGTGGAGGGATGTATTTTTCTACGGTATCGGAATAGAGGACCAGGCCTACTTTATCGTTGTTGCGAATGGTGGCGAAGGCCAGGACGGCTCCGATTTCGGCCATGAGCTGGCTTTTGAGCTGCTGGCGTGTGCCAAAGCGTTCTGAGGCTGAGATATCGAGGGCCAGGATGATGTCAAGGTAACGCTCCTCGCGGTAGGTTTTGACATAGAGGCGGTTAGTGCGGGAGGACTGGTTCCAGTCGATGTGGCGCACCTCATCGCCAGGTTGATAATCGCGGGTATCGAAAAATTCCAGGCCGGTGCCGCGAAAGGCGGAACGGTAAGCTCCTGCCAGGATACCATGAGAGAGATGGGCTGTCTGGATCTGGATACGGTGGACGAATTGCAAAATATCGGGAGTCATGGCCTCAGGATTCATGGTACGGGAATGAGGTCGAGGATGCGTTGGATGATTTCGTCGGCGGAGACGTTTTCGGCTTCCGCTTCATAGGAGCGGCGCAGGCGGTGGCGCAGGATGTCAAAAGCAATCTGCTTGATATCGTCCGGAGTGACATAGGGGCGGCCTGACAGAAAGGCCTGCGCCTTTCCGGCTATTTTGAGGGCCAGGCTGGCGCGAGGAGAGGCTCCAAAGAGAAGCAGGCCGGAGATGGGGACATTGTAATCTGCGGGGTTTCGAGTGGCTCCGACGATGCTGAGGATGTACTCGGTGACTTTGTCGTCGATGTAGATCGAGTTGACGACAGCGCGTGCGTTCAGGATCTCGCTGCTATCGATGACCGGTTTGGCCTCAAGTTTTTTGTTTAGAGTGCCCATGCGCTGCAAGATGGTGCGCTCTTCCTCTTTGGAGGGATAATCGATTTTGACCTTCATCATAAAGCGGTCAGTCTGAGCTTCTGGAAGGGGATAGGTTCCCTCTTGCTCGATCGGGTTTTGTGTGGCCAGTACCAGGTAGGGTTGGCCTGCTTTGAATGTCTGGCCGCTAATGGTGACCTGGCGCTCCTGCATCACTTCCAAAAGGGCTGACTGGACTTTGGCAGGCGCGCGGTTGATCTCATCAGCCAGGAGGATGTTGGTAAAGATGGGCCCCTTGTTGATGCTGAAGGTGCCCTCTTTGGGGTTGAAGATAGAGGTGCCGGTGAGGTCTGAGGGAAGAAGATCGGGAGTGAACTGGATCCGTTTGTAGTCGCATTGAATGACCTGGGCAAGGGTGGTGACGGCGAGAGTCTTGGCCAAGCCGGGCATTCCCTCAATCAGCAGATGGCCATCTGCCAGCAGGGCAATGAGGAGGCGGTTGACCATCTGAGACTGCCCTACGATAATCTTGGCGATTTCCTCTTTGACGGCGCGGAACTTGAGGTTGGCCTGAGCAATGGAGACTTTGTCTGCAATTTCGTTTACTTCAGCCATGATTGGAATCTCTTTGGTCTAAGTATTTGATGAGAGTCAGCACATTGTCCTGATTGTCCCTTTTGTAAATCACCTGATCCATGAGGTTGCGGATAAGCGCAATGCCATAGCCGCCGAGCTCTTTGCCGTGTGAAGCTTGAAATGTCAAAGGGTCATAGGGAATCCCCTGGTCGCGGATTTCGATGGTGAGACCGGACGGATCTGCCGGTTTGCAGAGGATGTGGATGGAGCCTTTGGAAGAGGGATAGGCATAGCTGATGATATTGACGAGCGCCTCTTCGCAGGCCAGCTCGAGTCTGGTAATGATTTGAGCATCAAAGCCAGCAGCTATCGCACACTCCCGAATAAACGCGAGCATAGCGTGGAGTTCATCTAAGGAGGCCAGAAAGATCCTGCGCATACCTTTCCATTACCAGCTGTCGCAGATAAAGTCGACGACTTTTTGGGCGAGTTCACGGTTAAGAGGACGATAGGCGGCATCGAAGGCATCATCATAGTCGCTGAGCTGTCCCAAGGAAAAGATGTTGACCGAGTTGAGCGGCGATTCGTAATCATGGTCAAATTCGATCCAGGCTGTCAGACAGGCGGGACCCAAAAGGGCTCTTCCCGATGCTGTCTCGATCAGAGTCACCACTACCTTAGCCTTCAAGCGCGTCTCGGTGGGGATGATGGAATGCCTTAAGTCGCCATGCTTGTCGCGGTCATAGCGGAAGCCGATATTGTCCTCGATAAAATTGCCCAATTGCACTTTGAGAGTGAGAGCCCCGCCATCGCGCTGATAGGTGTAACAGCCTGTCCGACCGATTTGCTCGACGATGGCCGCAGTTAACCCGCCATCCCAGTCGCCTTCGACATAGGGAACACTGATGGTGGTATGACGGGGAATAGACGATTCCTCCTCAAAGTGATAGCCGCATCCCACCAGGATCAGAAGGAAAAAGAAACAGAGAATTCTCATGGAATTCTCATGCTTTCAGCTTATCCAGCCGCTGGCGGCACTGCTCGGCCACTTTAGTCTCGGGGAATTGCTGGATGGCATTGTGATAATAAATGATGGCCGCTTTTGGCTTATGGGTCCGCTCGTAAAATTGGCCCGTCTCATAAAGGCCGTTAGCGTAGATCTCTTTGATTGCCAGCAAGTCGGCTTCCACTTCCGCAATGCGCTCTTCGCGAGGGAAATCGTGTTTGAATCGACGCAGGTTGATCTGGGCAAAGGCGAGGACATCGGGATTTTGAAATTCATAGCGGCTCTGCTCCAGATAGACTTTGGAGATGGCGACGTAGGCTTCCGGGGCCAGCTCATTTTTGGGAAAGCGTTTGATGACCATTTGATAGGCATCAACGCTCTCGCGATAATGTTTCTGCTGCCAGTTTAAGGATCCTTTAGCATAGAGGGCGCGGGCGGCGATCTCGTGACTTGGCAGGGCTGCAATGACTTCATCGTAAATCTTGAGAGCGAGAGCCGTCCCATTGGCCCATTTGGGCAGTTTTTTCGTACCCCAAAACCGGCGCCGTGCCCCTGCGGCAAACCGGTCGGCGATCATGCATTTGTATTCGACTGCCTCCTGGAAGAGACGAGGGTTATTTTTTGCTTGCAGGTATCTCGAAAAGGCATCGTTGGCAAAGTCCAGCTCTCCAAGATTGAAATAGGCGAGTCCCAAATTGAAATAAGATTCAGCCGCATAAGGAGAGGTGGGGTAGCTGGAGGACACCATGCGGTATTGGCGCACAGCCTCATCCCAGTTGCGCTCTTCCAGCGCCTTTTTTCCCAGATTGAAGTGCTCTTGTGCCGGAAGCGTTGCCACTTCGTCGGCATCGACTAGCTTGTATCCTTTGAGCACATAGGCCGCCTCGGCTGTCGAGGTCAGGAGAAGGAGAGCAAAAAGAGAGGCCCAGCATGAGGAACGCATAGATATACTCCGGGTAGATTGAACATTTTAGCCGAGAAGCGATTTCTTAAGCTGTATTTTTTCAACCAAGACAAAAAAAGAATAATTTAAAATAATTATTTACAAAAAAACAATTATTTACTATACTATTTAATAAAAACAACAAAAGTATTATGATTAATACATTATTCTCAACCACTAATTATATTAAGACTGCGGCAATTGAGCAATTTGTCCGTAATCCCAAAGTCGCGCTGACTGTCGCCGTCGGCCTGGCTGCCGTTGCCGCAGTTGGCTATTATCTCAATCGTGCGCGGCCAGATCCCACCGATCTCAAAACGGTCAGGCACATCGCACGCGAAATTCAGGAATTGCATCCTACCATAGGAGACGGGGCTTCTTATGACTTTGTCGCCAGCCACAAGAAATATATCGACGATAACAAAACCAAAGCAGGATCCAACAGTATGCTGGCCGCAGGCATGAAGGCTCATGCCAATGGAAAGGTCTATGGCAAATCACCTAAAGATATCATGGATCTTGGCGAAGCCCTGTTAAAGAACAAATCAGGTCAATGCGACCATATGGCTGCAGCAGTGGTCGCCAAAATCGTCAGCCATCTCAAGCAGGGCGGCACATGGAATTCCAAAGTTGAAGTGGTGGGTAATGGAGGGCATGCCTTCGTTCTCATCGGACGCAC
>JAJFUZ010000018.1 GCA_021372155.1 Parachlamydia sp.
TGTCGAGACTTTGCTTCAAAAGGGTTTTCGCCGGCTCACTCCGTTTTTTGTTCCTTATATTATTACGAATATGGGCGGGGCTTTGCTCGCGATCGATCTCGGTTTTAACGGGCCGAATTATTCGATATCGACGGCATGCGCGACGTCAAATTACTGCATTCACGCGGCGGCGGAGCACATTCGGCAGGGAAGCGCGGATCTTATGTTATGCGGTGGAGCGGAAGCGCCATTGAATCCGATTGGCTTGGCGGGTTTTGTCGCCTGCCGTGCTTTATCGACTCGCAATGACGAGCCTGCGAAAGCGTCTCGTCCGTGGGATCGCGACCGCGATGGTTTTGTGATGGGTGAAGGATCGGGTGTTCTCCTGTTGGAGAGCTTGGATCATGCGCTGGCGCGGGGCGCGCCGATTCTTGCGGAATATCTCGGAGGTAGCGTTAATTGTGATGCGTATCACATGACAGATCCGCGTGAAGACGGCGCCGGTGTAGCAGAGTGTATAAAATTAGCGTTGCGAGATGCCGGTGTTTCGCAAGAGAGAATTAATTATATCAATGCTCACGCCACCTCGACAATTTTAGGCGATATGTGCGAGATCAATGCCATTCGCAGTGTGTTTGGGCCGCATGCGGGGAAACGTATCAAATTGAATGCGACGAAATCGATGACAGGTCATTGTTTGGGTGCTGCTGGTGGGTTGGAAGCGGTTGCGACGATCATGGCGATTCGCACAGGCAAGCTTCACCCGACGATCAATTGCGAACATCCCGATCCCGGATTGGGGGATTTCGATGTGATTCCAAATGTTGCACGAGAGCACCGCGTGGATGTCGCTTTGTCGAATTCATTTGGCTTTGGCGGCCATAATTCGACGCTGGTCTTCACCCGGTATTCTTCATGAAACAATATGATGAATCATTTGGCGTTATTCCTTTGTCGCGCGCACGCGGCGAGTGGGAGGTTTTTTTGATTCAACATAAGCACGTTCGTTATTGGGGATTTCCTAAAGGCCATGCGGAGACGAATGAAACGCACGAGATGGCGGCGCGGCGCGAGTTAAAAGAAGAGACGAATCTCGATATCATCCGGTTTTTACAACCGGAGCCGTTGATGGAGCAGTATCAATTTGTGATTGATGGACGGCGCGTATTTAAGCAGGTCTGTTATTTTATCGCCGAGGTGTCCGGCAATGTGGTATTGCAGCAGCAGGAGGTCTCGGATGGCATTTGGCTGTCCCTTCCGCAGGCGCTGCGCCAATTGACGCATCCCGAGGGAAAATCCATGCTGCGCCAAGTTGAGAAAATTCTGCTTTGCCTAGAGAGTTAGGGTTTTTAAAATAGGTTTTTGAAGTTTGTCCAAGTGATTGACATAAAAAACCTAGCGATTTTAGCGCTCCACGTTGTTGGCCGCTGTAATATTTTTGTGATTTCATTGTGATTATTTTTTTGGGCTTCTCTCAAGGCATCAGCTTTTGCTTTTGAGCTAATTTCGTAATATTTGTCTCTGTCAAACAAACTGGTGTTTATAGAGGTGTTTTCGCAATTTATTAATAATTTTACAATGTCCTCATGCCCGTTCTTTGCGGCCGCAATAAGGGCGTTTTCCATCGTCGCAACATCTGGTAGATAGGGGTGTGATAGTCGGTTTTTTATGAGATTGCAGTAGCCACAATTGGCGGCGGTTAGAATTAGTTCGTCGCCGATAGCGCGAGGTTCTAGATGTGTCAGCAATACGTCTATTGTAGCGTTGCTTTTTTTCTCCATGGCCGTAGTAAGTGCTATTGCTCTGGTTTCATAATTAATTTGACTAAGACTTTTAGTCATTTTTTTTAATATAGTCGTATCTGCGTTTTTCGCAGCAGATAAATAAAATTGACATAGAGCAATTTTCGGAATCCTTGTGGAGGTTAATAATATTATTATGGTATTTGTATGCCAGGATTTTGCAATTTGTGTGCATGCTTCGGTTATTTGGTCCTCTGAAAGATTCTGAATGTTGTCTAACAGGTTTTCTACGATGTTATTGTACTCGTGTATTGAGGCCTCGGTAAGAATCTTAGTTAAAACATCTGGGGCAATGTTTTTAAGATCTTCCGCCGAAGGGGTGAAATACTTCCATATATTGAATATGATAGATAGTTCTTTTTTAGAGAGAGCGAATCCTTTGTCTGTGGTAGTGGCAAGTGTAAATGCTAACTGTAAAGTGTCTTTTGAAAACTCATGATTCTTTAGTAATGCATTTACGGTAACATCAAATCCAAGCTCTACAGCAGTGGTTAGGATGTTATCTAGGGCTTTTTCGGAGGCTGCGTTTATAGTTTCTGATAAAGAGGTTTGGTCTTCCTGTTTCAATGCCATCGCTCGTAGCAATTTTACAGCTATGCCTACAGTGATGTTTAGTGGTCGGTCTTTTAATGGTGAGGCTGCGGCAGACGACTTTTTTGTTACATCGATAAAAGCTTGTTTTAAATCGTTGTATGAAGATGTGCATTTGTTTATTAATTGATCTATGATAGCATAATATTCGTGTTCTATGGCAACAGTGAGAATTGCATTGGGAATGGGTTGTGTAGCGCTTCTGATAGTACGGGATGTTATTTTTTCCAGTAATGTCTGTATGATGTCTGTATGTCCGGCCGTTGCGGCGGCGAGACAAGCTTGAAGCAGACCTTCTTGCGAGAGGTGGTTATTTGTTAGCAATGTCGTTATGATGTCTGCATGTCCGGCTGTTGCAGCGGCGATAGAGGCTTGATCTTGACTGTCGGATGAAATCTTGTCGGTTGCGAGCAATGTTTTTACGATATCTTTATGCCCTGATTGTGCGGCAGTGGTGCAAATCGTTGTTAGGCAAGCCTGCGAGAGTATATCGATTTTTTTTGCTAAAAGTAAAGTTACGATTTCCGTGTGCCCGGCTGCTTCAGCGGCAGTACATGCTTTATCTAGGCAATCCTGTGAAAGAGTTTCACTTATCTCGCTTGTTAGCAAGGCCGTTATAGTGTGAATTTTTTTGTTTTCTGCTAATTTTATGAAAAGATCTTCTGTCTTTTGGTGTGAAAACTTGTTTTTCAATAAGTTATTTACGATAGACATGTTGTCATTATTCGCAGCTTGGATAAGAGCATTTTGTAAAAAATTTTTCGACAGATTGTCTCTTGCTAGACAGGCCTGTAGGATTTCCTGGTCATCAAATGGTGCGGCACTTTTAAAGACATTATATAGAGACTCTTCTGTCAGTGATCGACTTGTTAGTAAAGCGAGTATTGTGTTTTTTTCTCCTATGTCAATCACCGAATTTAACCAGTTTTCTCGGGCGCTAGAAATGGCTGTTGCTAGAGCAGTTGGTGAAATCTCATCGCTGTGGTTCTGTAATAATTTTTGTACAGTTGCTGCATCAGCATGTGTGATGGCGTCGACAAGGAGTTGATCGGGCGTTTTTTGTGACATGCTTTCATTTAATTGAGCGGTCACAGTTGGCTCTGATAATTGTTTGTGTTGTGCTGCGATGTGTTCATCCAATATTTCTATGGCATTTTCCGTGTTTTTTAATTTTTTGAGAGTGCTGCGAAGGGCTGGTTTGTTTTTTTGAAGTATTGGGCTTGCTTGATTTGTCAGGGGTTTTTGAGTTGATGTGTTGTTACTGTCTAATCTTGTAATATCTATAAGATTTGTGATGTCTTTTGAAATGGTTGCGGTTTGTTCAGCAAATTTTGTTGCAGCGGTTGCGACAAGGGATGATATGTCGGAATTTTGAAAAAAATGAAACATAATACATCCTCTTGTTTGTGGTAACATTAATTATAGCCAGTTTTGTTTTGAAAGTCAATATTAAAACAAACTAATGTAGGCGTTTTTTTGAAATGTCACCTTTCCGTTAAATAGAAATGTCACCCTTGGTATCCATAAGGTATTGAACCTTAGTGGAGTGGCGCATGAAGGAGCGTATATCAATGAGTGACAATGAGTTATCTCGATATCGCGAATTGCAAAAAGTCCATGAGAAACGACAAACAATTGCTCAGGCAGCTCAAAATTTGAATTTGAGTGCACGGCAAGTTAAACGACTGTCGAAAAGGCTTAAAATCGAGGGGCCCATAGGACTTATATCTCGAAAAGTGGGAAAACCGGGAAATCGCCAATTACAGAGAGGATTGAAGGAGGTGAGCATCGGCTTGATTCGCGACCATTACGTGGATTTTGGCCCTACCCTTGCCCATGAATATCTATTTGAAAGACATAATCTACCTCTTTCGGTGACAACGGTCCGGAATATGATGATCGAACATCAAATATGGTTGCCAAAAGCGCAGAGAAAAAAACGTATTTTTCAACTTCGCCCTAGAAGAGCTCGAGAAGGTGAGTTGATCCAACTAGACGGTTCAGAACACGAATGGTTTGAAAAGCGAGGTCCTTACTGCACGTTGCTGTCATTTATCGATGATGCGACAAGCAAAATCATGTTTCTCAAATTTGTGAAATCAGAAAATGTGATCGATTATTTCGATGCAATGCGAGAATATATCGAAAAACATGGCCGACCCCAAGCTCTTTATCCTGACAAGCACGGAGTGTTTCGAGTCAACCGAGAAGGCGCATTATCGGGTAATGGAATGACACAATTTGGCCGAGCAATGCAGGAGCTAGACATTCGATTGATCTGCGCCAATACACCCCAAGCAAAAGGGCGCGTTGAAAGGCGCCATCGCGATTTGCAAGACCGATTGATCAAAGCAATGCGACTTCAGAAGATTGCGACCCTCGAAGAAGCAAACGCTTTTTTGGTATCATTCATTGATGATTTTAACAAACGATTTGCTCAACCTCCGCAAGACACTATCAACGCGCACAGACCGCTTTTACTTACACAAAATCTCGATAGAATTCTCTGCCGAAAAACGCCTCGACAATTATCCAAAAACCTCACTCTACAGTATGACAACGTGATCTATCAAATCATTAGTGAACGATCAAGCTATGCAATGAGAAAAGCGACAGTAGAAGTGCTCGAATCCAAGGATGGGGTTGTGACAATCGAATATCATGGAAAACAGCTCATGGCTGTGCCTTATCATCAAATGCAAGCCCGAGCTGAAGAAGTGAGCTCCAAGGAGCTGTTAACGAAGCTTGCTGAGAAACAAAAATACCGGCCAAGGCCCGGCTGCTGTCACCCATGGAAACGAGGGTTGCGCGGCTTTTCGAAAAAGCGCCCAACTGTCGTCTCTTGCTGCTGAAACGAGGTAGTCTCTGACTTCTTGTTTTCATGCTTGTCGGGGGCGCTGCCCCCAGACCCCCGCTCCCGCACTCCGCTTCGCTCCGTTTGGGCTCTAGAAAAGCATTTTTAAAAAGAGTAGGCGAGAGGGAAGCCCTCTCGCGCTCTCCCATTGACGTCCTCGCCCTGGTTTTATAAAGAAAATTGTGCTAGAATAAACACGGAAAACAAACAAAACAATGTCACACCCTGGAAATTAGAGTGACATTTCTAAAAAATTCTGAAGGGTGACATTTCTATTTAACGCCAACATCAGATTAACCTATTCTTGACTATGTACGTTTTTTTGTGTATATTTTTGCGAGGAGAGATATGCCTCACATGGGACTCCAGTAATATCATATAAACCGATATGCGCGGGATGAAGCGATCGTTTGAATTCTTCTTGTAACGGAGTATATTTCTCCCACTTAGCAAAAGGTTGTGGCAGGAGTTGCAAAAACTCCTCGGCAGCTGTTAATAACTCCTCTTCTTCTAATTCGACATATTCAATTCCTTCTTCGAAAAAGAAAGACCCTATATTGAAAAAACAGGGGCGTTGCAATAAGTCTTTCCAATGGATAAATTTCTGTTTTTCGCTGTCCCATAAGTGTTTGGGAAAAAAACGCGAACGGTTGTTTTGATTCATAGAAGTAAATTCTGTGTAATTTAATCCAAGGACAGGGATATTGCAAATCGAACTAAAAATTTCTGGGCCTGTCTTAGGCATAATTGCAAAAGCGCATTGAGAAAAAAGCCAGTAGTCATTTTCAGCAGAAACCTCTGATGATTTAAAATATTCAATCAATCCTTTTCTTGGAGCGAATGAAGGCTGTTCTTTTCGCCCTTGGATGACAACAAAATATCCTTTGGAAATCAAAAAATTGATCAATGAATTATATCGCTCAGGATAGTGAATGGTACGGATGTTTCTGGATTTGTTGTGATAGTCTTTGCAATTCACATTCATCACAACATAAGGAGTGTCAATTTTTAGTTTTTCAATCAGCCGGGTGTTTTTAGAGGTTGTTTTTATTGTTTTTGATGCACAGAGATTAAATAGTTTTATCATATCCTGATATACAGATTTCCGAATTTCAACTTGTGTTTGCGCCTGCAAATAAGTTTTAAGAAATTCGGCAGAAAAAAGCCATGGATCTTTTAAAACTGGGTCAAATGCGGAAATATAACAAGAGTTATTTTTCTGAATTTTTCTGCAAAAAGCCGTATCGAAAATGAAGAGAGCATGCGGCCAACAGCAACAAGCGTAAGCATAAATTCGATTCAATGTATCGAACTGAATAAGTTCTCCCCGAAAAATAAAAAAGACAGCTCTCGACAGTAAATTATTAAAAACTATTATTTCCACGTTTGGACAGATCAGCTTTGCCAGTTGAACAACAGCGTTGGGACAAGAAATGAACACCACCAAACAGACGGGACCTCTTTCCAAATGCCAGCATTCGGCATAATGCATGAGAAGTAGCCACGTTCCGAAATCAGATCGAGTCATGAAAAAAAGCTGCCGAGAACGAGGCACCTTTTCTATTCGTGAGAAAAAATATAATTTTAAAAAAGGAAAGTAAAATAAATTAAAAACAAAGTAAAACAAGCTGAGCAATCGTTTTGCGATTTTTCTAATAAACATTCAATTTTCCGAAAAAAGTGTTAAACTGAGCTTTGTCCATTTGTCGGGGTCGTTTTCTCGTCTGCTCGTCTCCATGCCTACTGAATTTCTTTTAGGTGGCATTTCAAGCCAATCGTAAAGAAATTCAGCACACTTGAAGAAGATCATCTCAAAAAACCGGCTCCTTCAAATGAAAAAAGTTCAGTCAAAAATCGGATTATGAAGGGCGCTTCTTCCTTTATCTTGACTAAGGCACACTCTGCAAAATTCTTTTTAACTCACTTTACACACGCAGGGATCCTTATGGACTGTTTCAAAACTGTCGGCAGTTTTGAAACAGTCCATAAGGATCCCTGCGTGTGTAAAGTGAGTTTTTAACATGAACGTTCTCTATAGACTGAAGTGACGCAAGATATCCGAAAATGTTTTTTTAGGCTATAATCAACTAACCAGATGCGTGAGGGATTAATTAGTACACCTGAAAGCGAACATCTTGAGAAACCGGCTCTCTCAAATGGACAAAGTTCAATTATACCACACCCGGCTACGAAATTCGGAGTTTTTGTATAATCCAAGTTTGTGGTCATGCATAAATGGGGGAATGTCTATTAATTTATGAAGCTATTTCACAAAATTTCTCAATTTCTCTCTTCTCCAATTGGCAAGGTTTGGTTAGGTGAAAAAAAACATCATTTACGGCCTTTTCTATGTGTGATTGGTTTAAATTCCATCGCTGCTCTTTTGGAGGGAGTCTCTTTTGGGTTTATTTTGTTAGCATTTAGTGCCTTAGACGGCTCGTCAGCAGCTATGTCCAACATGTTTGGAAATTATGCGGAACTTTTGCAAAAAAGCATGCCAAAAGATCGAGAATTTCTTTATTTCACTTTATTGGCTATTTTGGCGCAAACTTTCCGCAGCGCATTTGCCTATTTAGGTCAAATCATCAATACATTTATCAGCACTAACATTCAAGTCGAGGCGCAACAAAAAGTATATGCGCAAATATTTCGCCTCAGCTTTCCTTGTATCAGCAATTACAAAGTAGGGGATCTCGTCGAATACGCAAAAAGCCCAGCTATTTTGATTCGACCAATCATGGACAGTGTGAACCGCATTCTTGTTTCCTCTATGGTTAGCATTGTTAGCATTGCTATGATGTTTTTTTTGTCTCCTCAATTAGCGCTTCTCGCTCTTAGTGTTTTTGGGGTTTTTGGGTGGGTTCTAAAAAAGATTGTTTGCAAAATCTCTAGAATATCTTGTTCCCTGACCTCTCACTTAGTGGAATTTAGCAAGCATGCCACTCAAAGTTTGCAAGGATTGCGGGCTATTTTTACGTTTGATAGGCAAGTCAATACATTAGAGCGCATTAGAGAAACATTGGGAAAGATTTCTCACTTGACGCAGAGGGTGGGGTTGTGGAATTCGTCAATTGGACCGATCAATGAAATTATGAGTATCGCTCTCGTCGGCGCCTTTCTCATAGCTGGTCAAATGTTATTCACACAAACGGGGCAAGAGGGATCTATTCCTATTTTGCTCACTTTTATCACAATGGTATATCGGTTCGGCACTCGTATACAAATCATTATCACTAGCATTGGCGACATAGCATTTCATTGGGGCG
>JAJFUZ010000026.1 GCA_021372155.1 Parachlamydia sp.
CCTTCCTCAATGCTTGATATGTTGTCCAAACGCATGAGCTTGATTAACCTGTCTTGCAATGTTCCATTTGCTCTTTCCACCCTCCCTTTTGCTTGAGGGCTATTGGCGTGAATCAATTCTATCTCCAGTTCCTTCATAGCCCTCTCAAACTGGGTATCTTCATAGACATCGTATTTCCTTGTTGTTTTGAATATCGAGTGTCGATCTGAATAGAGGGCTACAGGCTTAGCTCTACGCTGAATATAATTCCTCAGCAGCTCAAAATAATCCTCTCTTGTCTCATGTTTTACAAAACGCAGTTCTTGCAATTTGCTCGTCGCATCATCAATGGCTACAAGTAAGCAACATTTTGCCGATCTCCCCTCGAACCAATCTTCATAGCTACCATCTATCTGCACAAATTCGCCTTTTTGAGGCCTCGCTAGTCTTCTTTGGTGCAGCTTGAGCTCTTTTTGTTTACCCGCAACCCATATTCCTTCCTCTATCATAAGCCTGCGCACCCATTCTCGACTGAACTTCAGCTGATGCCTCTCCATCAGCTGTTCAGCAGCCAATGTAGGGCCAAAGTCTTCATAATGGCTACGAATTAACTGACCGATCAGCCTACGTTGTGCTTCTGAAACCTTTTTGGGACTTTGTTTCCCACGATTACAATGGGTAATTTCCGAAGCTCCACCTTGACGGTATCTTTTTACCATCCTGATCAATTGCCTTTTGCTCAAACCTAGCTCCTGGATGGGTTTTTTATAATTCCACTCTCCATTTGCTACCTTTGCAATTCCAGTCAGGCGTGAAACCTCCTTCCTGCTCATTTTGATAATCTCCATCTGAGTGCTCCCTTCCTGGATTGATCAGGAATATCTAAAGTGGTGACATTATCACGTTGCGCTTACAGGGTTAAATCAAAATCGCCCTGAAGCCCTCAGATTATATCAATTAGCCAGGGATCGAGGGAGCGCTATATCCCTGAGTAACATGGGTTTGCTATACGAATTGGCTCATATATTCTTTCCACCCCCCCTAGACTTATAACCAGTAACTTAAGTCAACAATTATGCTTGAATCTTACAAATGTCGATTTTGAGCATAATAGATTGACATAAATATCATGCTCAATTACTATAGACTATATGAAACCATTTGTCGGAAGAGATAACGAGTTACGACGGTTGGAAGACCTGTCAAAATCAGGTCGAGCCTGTCTTGTTGTCATTAAAGGCCGTCGTCGAATAGGAAAAAGCCGTCTTGCCGAAGAATTTGGAAAAGGTAAGGTTTTTTTGCCTTTTAGTGGGCTCGCTCCGGTTAAAGGGGTGACAGCGCAGAATCAGCGTGATGCCTTCGCTCGCGAACTTGCGACTTTGTTTAATCTTCCTCCTTTTACTTTCACAGATTGGAGTGATGCTTTTGCGCATCTATCAAGACATCTTACCGCAAAACCTACCGTCATTCTCTTTGATGAGATATCGTGGATGGGTTCAAAAGATCCGACATTCACCTCTAAGTTAAAAGTTTGGTGGGACCTTGTCTTGCAAAATCACCCATCGATTATGCTTATTTTATGCGGCTCTATCTCGACTTGGATTGATAAAAATATCATCAATAGCACAGCTTTTTTTGGTCGCGTTTCTTTCTATCTGGAACTTGCAGAACTATCGATTCCACAATGCAGGGAATTACTGAATCTTCAAGGCTTCAAAGGATCAGATCTCGACTTTTTTAAGATTTTGAGTGTGACTGGAGGAGTGCCTTGGTATCTTGAGCAGATTCAAACTAATCAAAGCGCTGATGAAAATATTAAACGTCTCTGTTTTGAAAAAAATGGCCTTTTGGTGCATGAATTTGATCGGATTTTTAATGATCTTTTCAGTTCTAGAGGAGAGATATATAAAAAGATCATTACAATCCTAAGCCAGGGCATGAAAGACCGAACTACTCTCCAAAAGACAATGGCTTATTCGCCCAGTGGCACACTAAGCCTTCATCTTAAAGCTCTTGAAATCTGTGGATTTGTCAGCAGACATCCAGACTGGTCTTTTAAAACAGGTAAGCCAGGAAAACTGACCCTGTATCGGCTTTCCGACAATTATCTTCGCTTCTATATCCATTATATTGAAACAAACCTTACGAAAATTGAACAAGGCTCGTTTTTAGAAGTCCCGCTTTCTAGTTTGCCTGGATGGGAACCCATGCTCGGCTTCCAACTCGAAAATCTTCTGCTGAAAAATAGATCTCTTCTTTACCAGGCACTTGGAATTCACGCTCAAGATGTCGTTATAGATAATCCCTATTTTCAAAAAGCCTCAGGTCGCAAAAAAGGGTGCCAAATTGATTATCTGATTCAAATGCATTCCAACACTCTTTTTGTCTGTGAAGTCAAAATGCGCCGTCGTGAATTGGGGCTTGAAGTGATCGACGCAATGAAAACCAAAATAGCTTCTCTTGCTCTTCCAAAAGGCTTTGGAATTTCGCCTGTTCTGCTTCATTTGGGCCCAGTTTCCGATGCTCTATTAAGTAGTCGCTATTTTTACCGTATCATCGATATTGCTGATTTGTGAGCAATAAGTAATCAAGTGTTGGACAGCAAAGGGGGGGGTGTATCTGTCTCGAGGAGTATGCGTCACGGAATAACCATTGGTTGGTACTAACGTCATCTCTTTCTTGGCACACATCATGCTGAAGAGGTTGACCATGTTTCAGGAATTCGACTGGCAATAAAACAGCATTTGGGATTATAAGATGCCGCCCAAATATGCTTACCCCATCTGACAAAATTGTCCTGTTTCGCTCCCTTTTCCGCGGAAGAGACGATCTATCCGCGCTGGTACACGCATCGCGAAAAATCAGGCTATGGCCCAGCCTGCGGCAATGAATGGGCCGAAGGGATTTGCGAAAAGCCCAGGATTAAATGCGCGCAGTGCCGCCACCATCGCTTTTTGCCTGTCACCGATGAACTTATCCTTTGGCATCTCACCGGCATAGATGACTTCCTTCTCTGCCTTTATCCCATGCTTCTGGATGAAACCTGTTACTTTTCACTCATTCTGCTAAACGGGTTGCAGGACGCTGCAGCGCTGATTAAAACATGCCGGCAGATGAATTTAAGCTTTGCATTGGAAATGACAGGCCGACTCTGGCTATTCTTTGAGCAGGCCATCCCGGCCGCATTGGCGCGCAAACTCTGCTCCCACATCCTGACAGAGACGATGGAGCATCATCCTGAAATAGGCATCGATGCATACGATCGCTTGATCCCTTCTCAGGATACTTTGCCGAAATGGGGGTTTGGCAAACCCGTGGCACTGCCCTTGCAAAAAAGGGCAAGGGTCGCAGGCAAAAGCGCCTTTGTCGACGATAGCTTGGTCCCCTATCCCGACCCATGGCCATTCCTGTCCGGGATTCGCCGCATCAAGCGTCATGAAGCTGAGGATATCGTCTGTCGCGCTGAAGCGCAGGATCGCATTCTGGGAATCCCTTATATTCAAGGCGATGAAATGTCCAAAGTATCGTTTCGATTAGCTCTAAAGCGATCGCCCGTCTCTTTGGAACTCATCCTCGCAAATGGCATTGCCATCCCTAAGCTTGCTCCAAGCCTGCTCAATCGCCTGATGCGCCTGGCCGCTTTTCAGAATCCCGAATTTTACAAAGCGCAGGCCATGCGCCTCTCCACGTATGTACCGCGAATCATTAGCTCCTATGAACTTACGCAGGATCATCTTTTCCTACCAAGAGGTTGCTTGGAAGAGCTTTTGCGCCTCCTCAAAGAATGGCGCATCCATCCTGTCATCCACGACAAAAGGCATTTGGGCAACCCTCTGGAAGTGAGTTTCAAAGGAGAACTGCGGCCTGATCAGCATGCCGCAGCTGAAGCCCTGCTCGCTCATGAAACAGGCATACTTTCAGCCTCTACAGGCTTTGGAAAGACAGTGGTCGCCGCCTGGCTCATCGCGCAGCGCCGCGTCAGCACTCTTGTTCTCGTGCATCGCCGGCAGCTGCAGGAGCAATGGGCGGCGCAGCTGGCCTCTTTTTTAGGTCTTGAGTCAATTGGCCGCATCGGGGGCGGGCGGATGGCGCCAACCGGCCTTGTGGATGTCGCCCTCATCCAGAGCCTGGCTAGAAAGGGGAGTGTGCCCGCTTATGGACAGCTGATTGTGGACGAGTGTCACCATCTTCCCGCGCACAGTTTCGAACAGATTGCCCGGCAGGCTAATGCCAGATATGTGGCCGGCCTGACAGCTACTCTAGAAAGAAAGGATGGCCGCCACCCCAACATT
>JAJFUZ010000030.1 GCA_021372155.1 Parachlamydia sp.
ATTGCATGACCCCAATGAAATTTATGAGGCTATTCGCTGCCATCGTGAATGGTCGCTACTATTCAGGGAACGACTGGTACTAGCATATCAAAATTTTTTGTCCTATTTGTGGGCGAGAACCAATGAATATATCATTCTCAGACCAGATCTAGAAAAGGAATCGGTGAAAAATCGAGAAGTTAGCTTCAGAGAATTTGTCAGCTTTGCAGATCTATTGAAAGATAACCTTCAGTTAATCGCAAAACTCTTATATTTTGGTGGAGACAGAATTCTTGATGAAGTAATGAAGCTAACCATTTCTGACGTTAACTTCGATGAACACCTCATCCGATACGGCTCGCAAGTAGTACGCTATCCCCTGCATGTTTTTGCAGACATCAAAGCCATAATCGGTAGGAGAACAAAGGGAAATCTATTCCTTGGACGGCAAGATGCACTCCTCAACCCTACGACTGTCTTTAGAAACTTCAAAGATGTTGGGAGTAAAGCCGGTTTAGGCTCTAACTTTTCCCCTGCTTCGCTGACTCGTAATAAATAGCCCCCCTTCTTTCTACTTATAAACTCGTGAGATTAATAATTTACCATAACTCTGTCTTGTGATATTATATTGCAATTAAATTAACACAGGGGTTGTCGTAAAGAAATATTTAACTTTACTGTTATGTATTTTTACAGTTACTGGAAATGCTGAAGAAAATAATCTAAAAGTGTTTTTTAATGACAGATATAAAGAAAATGAGCTTTCATGCTACACATCTAACGGAGAAATTATCACTTATTTTATGAAATGTGAATGCTTTGATGATGAAGCTATTATTCGAGCTGATTATCTTAACGGAGTTTCTGTTATAACATATGTTAAAGGAAAGAATAAAGGTTTACAGAAGATAATCTTGGATAGAAAAGATGGTGAAATGTTAGTGATCAAATCCACAAATGTTGCATGGCTTAACGATTATTGCACACACTATTATTTAGATGGTACAATACAAACTTATCGAAATATACAAATAATTCAATTGTATTAATCAAAAACTCAATAAACGGAACAAATTTATGAAAATAGCAACTCTTATTGGAGCTATAGCTATCCTATCTCAGTTATTCTGCTCCGAGGTAAGTGCAGCAGAATCGTTGCCAAGATACAAAATGGTTGATCTGGGGACATTAGAAGCTGACAGTAGCTGGACCTTGGCAATTAATGAAAATGGACAAGTGCTGGGTATAGTGGAGGATAAGGGGACGAAATTTCCATTTTTATGGGATGAAAAGAACGGTCTCATGATTATTGAAATGACTGGGTTTTCAGAGAATAATCTATACTTAAATAATAAGGGTCAAATTGCAGGATGCCGTCAAGACAAAAATGGAACTAATCAAGTTTTTATTTGGGATCCTAAGCAAGGCTTTATTGACGTATGGTGCCTTGGAAGCGAAAGTCATTTAGCCGGTTTTAATGATCAGAAAAAAGTAATAGGTCAGGCGAAAGTTCAAGGGGATAATTTTCAACATGCCTTTTTGTGGGATGCAGGGAAGGCAATAGATCTGACAAAAGAGCTGACAAAGCAAATACCAAATAGTTGGCGTCATGTAAATGCAACTGCAATAAATAATACCGGGCATGTCGCCGTAACTGCCGAGCACCCTGTAAATATAAATGGATATCAACAGTGGCGATATAAATCATTTATATGGAAAGATGGCTTTTTTTACGCTGTTTGGCCTGAAAAAAGCTTAGAATCCAGCGTGGAGATTAGAGCGATTGATGATTTCGGAAACATCTTAGTTGAGGTTAACGATTATCCTAGTAAGCATTATTGCTGGTTCGTCAGTCAAACCGGCGGATTTAAAGCTTATCTTCTGGGATGGGCAGATCGAATTGTCAATCAGATGCCAACAAATCTAGAATCTTTACCTGGTAAGCTGAAAAGGGATGCTGAGGGAAATTACTACTATGGTTACGGAGTAGACCCCCGTCGTTTGTTCAACATAAAGGAGCCATTTTACAACCATGAAGTTTGTATAAGAGCTCAGAATTCAAAGGGATGGTTCGTAGGATCAGCTGAAACGTTGTCTAGGACTCAAAATGCCTTTTTAGCAATTCCAGAAAAACAACCCTAACAATATTCTGAAAAATTTTATAGCGGAGGCTTTTTTTTCAGTTTTAAAATTTGAAATTTACGGAGTTGTCGAGTTTAGAATTTCTGAATTTACGGAATTTCAGCTTCTTGTTATTATTCTCAAACCATCTAATACAGGATGTTAAATGTTGTTATCTATTCGTACTTTTATCTTTTGCACGTTGTTTGTTTTATTGTATTTCATCCCATCTATTGCAGCGCCAACCGTGTATTCCATGGGCCTTCCATACGGGATTGTTGCTGATACGGATTGGCGTTGTCTTGTTCTGAATGGCGCAAATTCAAGAGAGTATGGTGCCTTAGGATTGGGAGGTGAGGGTTATTTGCAAGGTGAATCTATCCATCAGCCGCGAATATCATTTGTTTTCTTTCGAATGTGGATGCCTCGTGGCGATACTATGAAACGAACAGAGGACTTTTTAAGCCGTTATGCCATAGTGATGAATAATGTGTTCAGTGGCGTTTACGTAAAAAAAGAAAACAATGATTATAGCATCGTTCAAGGATCATACATAGACAATAAAACACCCTGTGGTCATTTTGCCATCTTCTATATTCGTGAAATTGTGAACAGTAGCACAAGTTATTACACGATGTTTGTGAAAATCCACGATGACATAGCTGATGAGACTCTGAGAGATGAGTTATTTCAACAAGCATTTGATCTAATCACCCCGCTTTACAGCAAAAAATAAAATTATTCTAGGATACATTGTGAGAGAACAAATGAAGTCTTTTATCAGTGAGCTGAAAGTCGCTGCGGATGAATTCAAGGTCCTTTATAAAAAATATTTCTGGGGTTCGGTTCTCGCGGTTATTGGCCTTTGTCTATTACCGCAAATCATCGAATGTGTGAAGGTTGCCATTCCAATAGCTGTCAGCTTTTATGCAGAGGGGATCAATATTTGCGGCAAGCCATTAGCTTCTGTAACATTGGGTGAGCTCATCCTCGTCTTTTTTCTTTTCCATATTGCAAGAATTGCGATTGTGATTGTTTGGGGCCTTTACAAGATACTTTTTGTATCCGCTGAATTAGATGAATGAAGCTTCAGAAAATATGTATTCCAGATGTAGTGTGAGGTGTATAATGCACCTCACACAATAACTAGGGTGATGCTTTCAATTCAAATTCTCAATTTTGAAAATCCTGAGGGTCTCGTTTTCCTGCACATCCTTTAAAATGCCTCCACAATATACCCAAAGAAATATTATGAGTAAAACTATAAAGAAACTCCTGACTTCAGGTGTACATGGGTTAAGGAGTGCTTGACTTAGTTTATTTTCATAGGTTATAAGTCTAGTTATATCACAAGTAAAGGTCATGTCAGTCGAAGTTATCACTCATTCAAGCTACCAATCCTTCCAACAAGCTTACGAAGCAAAAAGGGATCTCGTCTGGAATAAGCTCGATACAATCAGGGTTGAAGACACGCTCGATCAATGGTTCGCAACACTAGGAGGGCGTACTCGTATCAACTATATCTCAGGGATGCGAAGATTGACCAATGCAGGTCTTATCGATCCTATGATTACCCTTCAAGCTTTTAGCCTGGTCAACCATGACGCTATCGTGGACAAGATCAAGCATCTCCCCGAAGTACAAGAAACGACTCGCCAAGCTCGGGCTGCCCTATATATTAGTTTCACAAGGTACTTGAGCCGTCGCTTCCCCGATGTATTCAAAAAGGCAATGCCGTCCAGAGAGGGCACATCAAAGACCTTCTTCCGCGTGCATGAAAAGGTCGTCACCGAGGCCATGAACCAGGCACAATGGACTGCCTTTTTCTCTTCCTTGGAGAGCATCAATTCCAGGGACTGCCTCATCGCCAAGATCACACTTCAGGGAGGCAAGCGAATCCGCGAGGTACTGCACCTGACTGTTGAGCAAATCAACTGGGAGAAGCGGGAGATCACCTTCACACAGTCCAAGACGAAGGGTGTCCGTAAAGAGACCGTTATCACCTATCCTGAAAGCATCATGAGGGATTTGTATGACTATATCGGAGATCGCCTAGGGTATGTCTTTATTTCGCACAAAGGTAATCCTGTCGTCTTGAATCAGGTTGCAAACACCTTTGCCAGGGCCGGTAAGAAAGCCGGGATACCCTTCAAGGTCACCCCGCACGTTCTGAGAGCATCTGCAGTCACATATCTGAAGAGTCAAGGTTTTGCTGATAGCGACATCCAGAAGGTTACAGGACATGTTTCGAGCGAAATGGTCAATGCTTATGATAAATCAGACAGAGCCGACAATGCGACCAAAAGAGTTAGTTTAATATCATAAAGGCGATACTTGACCGCCATTCAATGAGGAAGCTCATATCCTGGCAATTATTTCCAGATAGTCATAAAATTCTCTCCCCCGCATGGTTAGAGTTATATGTTTTTGCCAGGTGCTCTCCTCACTTATAATTCCTAAAGCCATAAGATGATCTAAGGAAACTGCTTTTTGATCTAATTTTGAATATACATCATCTTTATTCATTTTCATATATTTCCCTTCCCTAAACTCTTTTAGAAAATATAAATCATCATCCGTGAGCTGATCGATCAAATTAAGGAAAGACTCCTTTAAGTTCACAGTAAAACGAGGATCCCTTTCTATTAAAACAGACTCTGTCATCAATCCGACGATGAACTTGGCTTTTTGCTGAGATCGATGTCGCATTCGCACCCTTATCGCATGCAGAAATAGATCTGCACATTCTTCTGTTCGTAAAAAATTCTTATCAACCTTTTCATTGCCAATACACGCAATCTTATCATAAAGGCTTTGAAGAAACTCATCTGCGCGAATTTGTTGTGTACGGTCTAATGCCCCTGTTACTGCACCTCCTAAAATAGGAATTGAAGAGATTTGACCCATTAGAGCCCCGTATATTGCTGCCTCTACAATATCGTAAAGGGCAACATCCTTTTTCACATGCTTATCATCCATTTTTATTCCTTGCGGCAATCTCAGTTCGTAATGTATTGTGTCTTGAATTTTCGCGAACAAGCAAGTCCTTACACCTCAGGGAAAAACCTGGAGGGAACATCCTTGTTGTATAAATGTCTAACATATGATACAGTAAAAGTATAGGGAAAAATGCGATACCGAATCATCAAGACACCAGAATACGAAGAGTGGCTTGCAGAAGAGACGTTAAAGTCCCAAGTGCAAATCGAAAAACGCATTTCCAACATCGAAATGGATGGACACTTCGGGACTATAAAAGACCTCGAAGATGAGCTTTGGGAATTAAAATGGGTTGGAGGGCGTCGGATCTACTACGCATATATCCCTGTAGCTAAAATAGTGCTATTGCTGGGAGGGAACAAAAATGGTCAGAGCAATGATATCAAAAAGGCGAGGAAAATCCTCAGGGAGTACACGAAAGATGAAAACTAGCTCAAAGCTTAAGCTAAAAAACGATTCCCGTCTGATTGAGTACAGCCCCACCCAAAAGCTGTTGGACGAAAATTTCATCGCGCAAGCGGTCTGGGAATGCCTGAAAAACAATGACCCTCAAGGGGTGATGGAAGTAATCGAGGCCCATCTGGAAGCTGTCAACAAAGTCAAAGCGGCTCAGCATGTGGAACTGTCTCGCGCTACTATGTACCATGCTTTTAAGAGCAAAAACCCAACCGTAAAGACATTAGCGAAATTGGTTAACTGCTGCGCTTAACTCAGGATTAGCAAAAGGTAAGGAATAAAACGCATGGAAGTTCTTCGTGTCCAAAATTTTACCGAAAAGAAAAAGTTGCAAGAATTGAGGTAAAAAAATCGACATATCTTTGTTGACATGTCGATTTTTTTCAGATTATTTGCAGATCAATAGAATTTGGCTATCTGCTTTTTAGGATAAGAAGTGATTTTTCCATTTTGGTAATAGTGAATAAAATAGTCATTGTGGGGTTCGCAAGCAGTCGACTCTGCAATCTGTACACCATTAAATGCCATTCCTTGATATCCTGCCATGGGACCATCTAAAGCAGTCACAATACGACATCCATCGTTATGATCTGCAACGTGATATCTATAGCCATTGATATTATTGATGTAGACGTTGTGAGTTGTGAAGCTTTTTCCTGAATATCCAGGAACTTTCCCGTTAAAGGACATGCGTCCATTATTTTCGGCAAGCAAAGCATTGATCTGTCTTTCTTGAATGCTGTCGGCATCATACGCAAATCCACATAAAGGCAAGCAGCACAGCAACAATGCAAAAATTCTATTCATAAAATGTTCCTTTTGTTTTCGGTAATCCTTTCTCATATTTCTCGATCAGTATAGAAATGCGACGCTTTAAATTGAACTAAAACAATTATTAACTGTTAATAATAAATAATTTACATAGTTGTATTAACTTATGAGATGCGGGCCCGACCAGGGCGAGGCGAATTCCGGACACTGCGCTCTTGAACATTTCCACAAGGCTAGTTTAAGGTAGTAACTTACTATCTAAACCGAGGTTTTCCGTGGCAAGACCCAAAGAAATCAAGGACAGTATGCGGCTGTCAGTAGTCCTGTCAAAAGCGCAAGCCGAGCGAGTCAAGTACATGGCCCTGCGCATGAGTACGAAAGAGGGGCGGGCGATCACAGTCTCGGAAGCGCTGCGGATGGCGATTGAAGCCGCCTATCCTGCGCCTAAATCGCAGGCGGACACGTTCGCTTGACCCCCAGCATGGACGGACAAGGCAAAAAACCCAGGAAGCCAAGATCTAGCTAAGATCCTTGCATTCCTGAGAGCTATTCATCGTAAAAGATCAAAGAAGGCTACCTAGCATTTTCCATTTCCCATCGTATTTGCTCTCGTAGCAGCTCCATCATATCACGCTGATAGCGAAGTTGTCTTTGATATTGCAGTTCTTGGTCTATTCCTTGAGAAAATCCCTGACCAAAAGCTCTGCCAGCCTCTTCAGTTAGGCGTCCATGGGTAGTTGGTGGCAAATATTGGATTGCTTGCGCAGAAGAGCTAAGGCAAATAGTAGCAATTATAAATAATTTGTACACAAGTTCTCCTTAAGTTGTTTGATTTTTCCGTAACTCTTCAACTGTTTTTCTTAGTTCTTCAATTTCTTTTTGCATATATTCTTGGTCTACAATAAGGCGTGCTTCATTCCTACCTTTCTTCTGACCTACATAATAACATGCCCCAAGGGCAGCAGCGCCTAAAAATTCTTCAAACAAATTGTTAAACATTTTAATCCTAAATTGTTGTCACTTTTCTTGTTAACGTTGGATATTTTCATGGAGTTTACGGATTAAATCAAGTTGAAGTGTTTTTTATATACAAGATGAGGCAAGACTTGGCGCTATCCTTTGCGCCAGCATTCGTCACAAGGGCAGCTAAAACCCATTTCTTCCATGATGTCGCCCAGGCTGATGGAAGCTTCTGGAGAATCAGCTTCAGGCCTTTCCCAGCCATTACCGTCAAAGACCTGGATAGTGGATCCTCCGTCTTCAGTAACCGCCATCCTCGTCCAGGTCCTGCCGATTTGCACAGGGCCCCAAATAACCGCGCCAGGCGTGTTTAATACCGCCTCATCACATTCAAAGATCGTTTTAGGTTTCATATTCGACCTCCAGCTCCAGTGTAGCACACTTTTTGCAAACGGAGCAGTCCGAAAGATTATTTCAAAATGCATCTTACTTTGTAGCTGGTGAAGTGCAAAGGGGGAGTCTCGCGCGGGCGAACTCTTGCCTATAACAGCAATTCCAGATTCTGATCTGATGCGGAGGAGAACGGATGCTGCTTGATCTCTTTAAATTGAATTATATTTACTAATCGTTTATTCTTTTTCAGTATATAGTTTAAACATTAAAACAAGTGAACCGTATGAGAAAAATTATTATTTGTTTGTTTTGTCTTTTTGGAACTCTTGCGGTTCCAATGCACGCGAATGAAGATTTAATCCGTTTGCTTCATTTAGCTGTAGAGAATAAAGATTTAACTCTTGTACGAGAGGTTATTGAAGCACTGTTAGTCTCAGAAAACAACAGTAAAAATTTATTAGATGCCATTTCGAAATATAACGAAAAAGGAAAAATTGATTTTGCTTTGCACAGAGCTATAAAAAACAAAGATCTATTATCTAGCGTTGTACTAGCTCACCACGCA
Source organism: Parachlamydia sp. (assembly GCA_021372155.1). GTDB lineage: Bacteria > Chlamydiota > Chlamydiia > Chlamydiales > Parachlamydiaceae > JAJFUZ01. The sequence goes on from JAJFUZ010000030.1 coordinate 8,246, forward strand.
AAGGATGTTAATACGAGGTATAATGATGGCATGGCTGGCGGTGCTCGGGTTGGTAGAGATGGTAAAACACCAATTGAACTTGCTCTCGATGTTGATATGATCGAAATAATTCCTTACTTATTACAAATTAAAAATGCTAATCCATATCTAATGAGAAAAATCACCTATATCTATGAAGATGAAGATCAAATAAATTATTTGAAGGATCTTGATTTAACAGATTTCCATGTGACACGAAAAATTTGTACAAGAACAAAAAAACCATTTTTCGATTTCACTTTTCCTTTTACGAGAACATTTATAGGCGATGCAATAGCCAAAAATCGTCTGGACTTTATAGAAGTATTACAAAAAGCAAAATTTGACTGGAATAAGATATGCGTGACTGGAGGCTCAATTGGAACTTTTACGCCTCTCCAATACGCCTTATTTCTCAAGAGATATGAGATTGCTCAATTTCTCATTAATCACGGGGCACGAATCGAGTAAGGGGCTATAAATATTTCAGCAACTGCTTATGCTCATTCATCATTGCCCTGAGGGCTCTGCGTTCCTCAATTGCTTCGCGGGAACGCATGCCGTGCTTCCAGCTCGCCATCTTTTGACGAAGCTTGCCTTCTGGAGTTTTAGCACCAGTGTTGCATGTTTTGCCTCCGTGCAGGTGACAGCGCCCATTTGGCATGGCAATGCGCCGACATGGCTGGTGATTGTTCGACCTGGCTTTTGCCCCGCACTATCTAAGCATGGGGAACCTCGTTGATTTTTGCATTGGCCCCCCTCCCCCGCCCCGGTTGAACAAGCTGGCAACAATCTTCCTGGCCGCCATCGTTAACCTACACCTGCTGCACAAGGACTTTCTGCTCCCCTTTTGTGCGATAGGCATCAGAGCTTGTTGTCTCGCTTTTTTTTAATACATGTCTCGGCTTCGTCGACCAGCAGCCATGACGATCGTTCCACTCCTTCCGGTATGAATCGAGCATCTTGATCCCCATGGCGCATCTCTCTTCGTCGAAAAAGCATCGATTGAGAATGTTGCGCACCGCTTCAATTCCATCAACCACTGGGAGGACTGGAACGGGGGTAAAGTTAACGCCAAGATTGCGAGATATCGCTAATCTCGTCAGTCCAGATCCAAGCTCATGCTGGGCGATATCATGCGGAGCAAGATGCGTGCCGTAGTTGTAGGACTTTGCTTTTAGCCAGTTGATGTAGTGAGGAAGAGCTTCCCCACTGTTCTCATAGTACTCTAGGATGTTAATCCGTTGGCCGTCGATCTGAAACAGCCAGATAGCAGTAGAATCTGCAAAGCCCAAATCCCAGGCAGAATGCACTTGCTTCGTGGGATCGTGAAAGACCTTCGTGATGCGCTTTTCTTGCCTAGCACGGGTTAGATAGCCGGAATAGTAATTGCCCTCTGTTGCACTTTCAAACGCCTCTTCAGGTGTCGAGGGATATTCCCTCTTCATGTATTCCCCTTGACTCTCTCGCTTCTTTGCATACCAGGCTCGTTGCTCTGGATCAAGTGCGCGTCTGGTTTTGGCCTCTATCTTGTCGAAATAATCGTTGAGCTCGGTTGGGATGACCACACCTTCAGGATTCAGGCGATAGAGTGTGTGGTCCATCCATGGGAAAAAGAAGAACTTCCAATCGAGCTTTGAAAGAGCTTTGCGACTATCTTTCAAGTCTTGAGCCCTCTTGCACATGTCGAAAAAGACGTTCTCACGGCCCTCTGCTGTTGACTCGATAAAGGCATATTGCCCCGGCGCTAGGGTGTTCAAGCTTCCTGTGATGATCTCAGTTGCCTTGTCAGGATACTTCGCAGAGATCTTTCCGAACTCGGAAATGTGGAGATAGTTGAGTGTTGATCCTCGTCCAAGCATGCCTACAACTATGCTTGAACCATTATTGAAGGAGAGCTCATTCTTAGTGTCACTTTTAGCAGGGCGCAAAGCGATGATCTCTTCCGGCAGATTGTCATAAGCAAATTTGATCCTCCGAAAGAATGCCTCGCTATCCTCTCTTGTGTGGCATATAATTCCTGCTGACACATTACTGTTGAATAGACAGCGGTCTAGAAATATCAACGCGATCAGAGTCGAAATTCCAACCTGTCGAGACTTCAAAATGATGTTTAGATAATGCATCCCTCGATAGAGCGTTTCCTGCTCAGGATTCATCTTGAAATGGATTTTGTTCCCTTCCTTGTCCACGATGTGATAGAGGTTATTCATACGCCAAAAAGGATTCGACAGTCGCTCGCGTGCGATCTTAAGATTATTCTCCTGCACTGTCATCGCTCACCAGGTCTTTAGAGGTTCCATCAATGCCTTGCAGGAGAAATGTAAGAGGACAACTAGGATCACCAGTTAGTTTTTGTTCATTCTTCGCAACTATACCATGTGAGTGGCTTAAAATAAGTGCACACATAGGATATGCAAACTTTTTAGAAAGGCCTCCTTTAAATAGAATAGTCTTTTGTCGCATTTGAAACATTTCATAAGTAACCGAAAACCTTTCATTATCTTTAGACCATTCTATAGCTCTATTATAACTATAGCCTCTTTCTAAACAGAAATCTTCTAGAAAAATATTTTCTTTTACCTGCATCCATTTTTCCAACAGATCTGCTTCATTTTCGATAAACGCTTGATCGTATTTGACAGGTCTGCCACCTTCGCCATTTACGTTATAGGGTGGATGGCCTTTCGGTGCTGGCATAGTCTTTCTCCTTTAGATGATAATTTCCCAAGGTATTCTTGGGTTTCCTATTGATTTCTTTCTAACGAATTGATGCTCTGAAAGTATGATGGGATAGCCTGCCACTAATGCAAGCACCCTTGCGCTTCTCCCGGCACATCTCAATTTCTCCAGCAAAGAGGCTTTCTGAGCTTCATTTATGTCCCATAGAGTTGGGATCCCTTCTTCATTTAGGATCAGACCGCAGGCCCCTTCGCAAAGCGTCGTAAATCGTCCAGATGCATCTTGCATAACGATTTCTTGAGTTAGTTGTATGTATTCAACTGCTTTAGGAAGCTCTTCAACCTTTTCCATAGCTTGAACCTCTTGTTGGATAAGCCTTAAATTGTTTTTACTATACACCGACCTTTGCCTTTTGTTGTAGTGGGCTTAGGCAAGTCTACAAAGACACGAGGCTTTGCGGGCGCGCTGCTGGCTTTCGGAAGTGAGAGAGCTGCCTTGACCTTGGTTGCTTGCATTTGCGCGCTTAGCGACGTTTTTTGGTGGCTTGGTGATGATTGTTTTGGAGGTGGGAAGATTATCGGGTTTTTGGTATCTGCTAGCCGCTTCTCGATGAAGTCAGGCACCTGCGCATAGAGCTCACCCATCAGTGCTTTGTGGTCCTCATCATCAAATGCCACAACAGGAAACCTCACCTGCTTGCCTTCTTTTTCGACTGAACGATAGGGAGTCAAAATCAGCCATTTGCCATTCGTACGACGGCAAACGTAAATGCCAAGGACGTTTATCTTTAGATCAGGCAATCGAATTTTAATGTCCCCGCAAATATATCCAGCGTCTGTTTTTTCTTTTGGATAAAAATCTAATATTTCTAGTTTCACTCAATTTCTCCTTATGTTGTTTTCATTCAAAAAGAGCTTGCTGCATAGCTATGCCTTCTTTGGAAGCAAGCTGGAACTGACCAGAGTCGATCTTCTTGATGACCGCCTCATCGAAGCGTTGCTTTGTAGGCTTGTCGAGGTTAAGCAGCTCAAAGTTCTTGGTTGTGCCGTCCTTCGCTTTGTACTGACGGTTGGGTAGAGCAATCCATTTCTTATCCTCTTTTCCAA
>JAJFUZ010000031.1 GCA_021372155.1 Parachlamydia sp.
TGCAGCAGGAAATAGAAAATCACAATCTGACATAATTGACTTCCTCCGCGCACAAAATTTCGCTGGTGATATCAGACCGGAAATAGAACTTAAGCACTTTCAGCTGGATGATAAGATCATTGATGTACTCGTGATCTTTGATCACTCCCAAAAACCATATTATCTAACCGAGGATTACCGTGATCGCCAAAATGTTGTAAAGGCAAACTACATTTACACAAGAAATTTCGATACCAACACCCCAATAACAAGTAGTGCTGACTTAAGCAGAGTTGAAGCAATGTGGCGCGAACGCTTTGGTCTTGATCTTCAACCTGCGCAAAGGATGGTTGAGCTTTTAAGATGCCCAGAAGAATGGGATAAAGATATCGGCAATAGGGGATATGCTTACCACAAATGCCATCCAGAATATCAAATCCAATTCGGAGAACCCAAAGAGTTCAAGAATGTTTACAGCTACTTCTATATTAACGAACGTTCATTCATAGGAACAGCCGCCTTTAAGTGTCTAAGCACAGAATTATTTACCCTTCCATATATATATTGTGATGAAATGAGAATTGAGTTGGCTGAACCAAAGAATGGCTGCATTCATTCAGGTCGGCGTGAAGTATGGTATATGTATTATGAGCTAGATAGTCGCAATGGTGCCTTTCTCCATTTTTTGACAAATGGTAGTTTTGACTTTAACTCAAGAATGGGTGAAGCGCCATTTGTCTGTTTTTTTGATAATAAATTGCAAAGAAAAGAATTTGAGGCATTTTTAGCAGCCAACATTGCCAATCTTGATAAAATGCCAGATGATGAACTTGGTGTTATAAAACAAGATAGAATTACAAAAGCTGGTGAGAGTTTTATTTTCAAGCCAGTAGAGATGATTAAAGTGCGTGATATGTTCAATCAATGGAAACAGAATATTAGCTAGGTTTAACCCGTCGCTACAGCCGATCGCTAACGCTCCGGCTGATATTTTCGTTGGAGGTATATTAATGGAATACAAAAATCTCGTTAAAGACTTTGCTGATCGAACAAGAAGAAACCTTTCATTAATTCAAAATGAGGCAAAAGCTGGACGAGATGCTTATGAAGTTACTCAACTTATTAACTCGATGTTAGGTTTACTTGTATTTCCTCAGCAAGAGTTCTTTGATAAGATACCTAAGATAAAGATTGATGATCTAAAGAAAGATGGTTGGCCAATACCTTGTGTTCGCGGTAATTATCCACAAGTATCTGATCTTAAGCAACTGGCTCGATACCTCAGGAATGGTATCGCTCATTTTAATCTACGCTTTACTGATACTAATGGTCATGTTGATGGCCTTATAATATGGAATGAATATCAAAATGGGAAAAAGAACTGGGAAGCTGAACTTAGAATAGATGAACTTGAGGGTATCATAGACAGATTTACAAAATTACTTTTGAGGTGATAACCCTCCAACCATAGGTTCCAGTGGACCGGCTACGCCGGCCGCTGACCCTTACGTCAGATCAGGTTCGGTAGATGAAATGTAGATACACTTTTGAAATGGAAGGCGAAATCAAGTCAGATCAAGACTACGAAATACCACTGCGCGGGTATTTGTATGATTTTCTCCTTAAAGACGGCTTGATTACCCACATTCGTGTGACTATTCCCGATTTCAATGAATGTTACCTTCAGACGGTAACAAGCCACGCGGAAGGGAAGGTCAAAGCATCGATTCATATTCCGTTGGACCCGTATCTATGTGGCATTCAAGAAGAGCTTAGAGCGTTGCAAGGCTTTCTATCCCTATTTGGCCTCAAGTCCATTTCGATACAAAATCCGAAAATCGAATGGATTCCTGAGAATAAAAAGGAACAAGAGAAGCTACACCTTTTTAGTGCTGGGCCTCCAACTTACACGGCCAACAAATTGCCGATTCTGCCGCTGCCCCATGCCCTTTTGGTGCAGTCTCTGATAGCTTCGAAGGTAACCCCGGAAGCACGAAGGTTTGAAATTCCCCTGAATTTTTATCGTAAGGGCACCCAAGATGTCTTCGAAAGACGATACATTGAAGCGATCTATGACCTCTACTTCATGTTGGAGACGCTTTATGGGGACGGGAAGTTCAAGAAAAGCGCGATCGTTGCGAGTTTCTCGCGGTCGCCGGAGTTGAGGGAAAAGATGCAAA
>JAJFUZ010000032.1 GCA_021372155.1 Parachlamydia sp.
GGCAATCGTGATTTTATACACCGTGGCAGGCGGGCTGCAGGCGATCGTCGCCGCCGACATGTTTCAGGCTTCCTTCTACATTGTCATCTTTGTGAGCTGTTTTCTCTATGCTCTGTCTGGCAGCAGCATGCCTTTTGGCGAGGTGGTTGCGAGCGGCTGGAGCGGGGATAGCTTTGAATTCAATCAAGAGAAGTTTTGCGGCTGGCTGCTCATGCCTCTTCTCTTTATGGTAATCGAGCAGGATATGGGGCAGAAGTTTTTCGCCGCCAAATCGGGCCGGGTAGCCTCGCTGGCGGCAGCGGGTGCGGCCCTGTTGATTTTCTGCATCTGTGCCATCCCGATCTACTTTGGGATCTACAGTAGAAGTTCTGGCTTACCGATCCAGGAAGGAGCAAGCGTTCTGATGACGGCCATGATGAGCAAGACGACACCAGTGTTGAGCGCCCTGATGGGCTGTTCGATCTTGGGAGCCATCATTTCGACGGCAGATTCGCTGCTGAATGCGATCAGCTCCAACCTCACCCAGGATTTTGAAATTCCTTATATGCGCAACAAAGTCAGGTTTTCCAGAGGGATTACGGCCGTTATCGCGATCGTGGGAATTGCCCTCTCCTTCAGCTTTAACAATGTCGTCGATCTGCTCATCTTAAGCTATGATCTATCGATCAGCTGCCTCTTTGTTTCGGTGTTTGTCGCCCTGTTTAAGCAGAGCGGCAATACCACTTCTGCGACGCTGTCAATCGCCTTGGGTGCGGCGGGCTTTATCTTGTTCCGCTTGATTCCGGTTCCCATTCCCAAAGAGATCGCGGCGCTTGGCCTATCCGCCTTGGGCTATGCGATAGGGGAACTGTTAGCAAGTGTGCCGGTTAGAGAACGTATTGCTGAATGATGCTCTTTTCCAGCTCCTGAGAGTCTTCTCCAAAATTTCATAAGCGATTGAACCTCAAGTTGTTTGATTTTGTTTTTTTAGTTGATTGACAGAATTTGACAAAAATGTCATTATTTGACATATGCGGAGAGCGAAAAAAATTGAAGGTGTTGCTGCATTAGCAAAAAATCTAATGCAAAAAGGAGCCTATGCCATTAGCAACCATGCAAAACTTAGGCAAAGTGAGCGTTGCTTCACCATTGGAGATGTAAAAAATATTATTAACACGGGTTACCACGAGAAGAAAAAAGACGAGTATAAGGACGAATATGCAGACTGGAATTATGCACTTAGAGGAAAAACTCTAGATGATGAGCAGGCTAGAGTTTGCATTGCCTTTATTGAAGAGAGTCATTTTATCGTCATCACTGTAATTCGATTGGAGGTGTAGAATGAAAAAAATAAGATACAACGGATTGGGTTTCCCAATCGATTTGGAAGGAGTGAAATCTCGTGAATTTCGTGGGGAAACCCTACCCGACATCAATCACCGGGAACTTGAAGATCTGGTGTTTAAAACCCTTTTATGGCTTCCTGCTCATTTCTCAGGCGCCCATCTCTCTTTTGTTCGAGGTTATATGGGATTATCCCAAAAAGAATTTGCAACATTATTGGGATTAAAGACTCACACCACTATTTCTGGATGGGAAAGCAAAGAGAACAGAGCTACAGGCATGCAGGGGACGACAGAAGTGGTAATCCGATTGCTGATGGCTGAGTTCATTAAGGATGACTGTTTCGCTCCACATTTCAAAGAATTTCTGGAAGTCACTCATCCCCCAAAGAATCTAGAAATGAAAGTAGCTTGATTCGAGAAAGCTAAGCTTTCCGGTGTTTTCAAGGACTGTGATTAAAGAGCGTATTGCTGAATGATGCTCTTTTCCAGCTTCTGAGCGTCTTCCCCAAATTTGCGAATGCCTTCCGAGAGCTTTTCAACTGCCATCTGGTTATCGTTGAGCATCAGACGGAAATCCTTCTCTTCGAGATGAATTTTGGCGATGTCTAGAGTCTTGGAACGGGCTTGGTCGAGTTTGCGTTCGAGCGGACCTTGGGCTGCTTCAAGCTCTTCAAGAAATTGCGGGGAGATGGTGAGGAGATCGCAGCCGGCAAGTTCGATGATCTCGTCGGCATTGCGGAAGCTGGCCCCCATGACCTGCGTTTTATAATCAAACTTCTTAAAATAGTTGTAGATCTGAGTGACGGAGCGAACGCCCGGATCTTCGGGTGGCGCATAACCGCTTACCCCTTCGTTTTTCTTATACCAGTCCAGAATGCGGCCGACAAAGGGTGATACCAGGGTGGCCTTTGCTTCGGCGCAGGCAATGGCCTGGGCCAGACTGAAAAGCAGCGTCATGTTGCAGTGAATGCCCTCTTTTTCCACTCTTTCCGCTGCGCGCACGCCCTCCCATGTGGAGGCAAACTTGATGAGAATACGCTCGCGCGGATAGCCGGCGCTTTCGTAGAGTTCAATGAGCGAATGTGCTTTGGCGATGCTGCCCTCGATGTCAAAAGAGAGGCGGGCGTCAACTTCGGTCGAAACGCGGCCGGGTACGATTTTAAGGATCTCTGTGCCAAAATTGACAAAGAGTTTGTCCATGAGAAGAGAGGTTAACTCATTTTTTGATTTCGCCTTCTCTTTGGCGTATTGGACAGCTTCATCGACCAGATGTTTGTATTGAGGCTTTTGTGCCGCCTGCATGATGAGCGAAGGATTAGTTGTGGCGTCGGTGGGCTTGTGCTTTTGGATCGCTTCGAGGTCTCCAGAGTCTGCAACGACGACGGTCATTTCGCGCAGCTGCTCAAGCTTACTTTTTGCCATAGCTATTTCCTTTCTGATAAATCTTTAATGGGCAGATCTTTCGCCGGTTCGATGCGGAATTTAATTGATACCGGCTGCTTGCCGATCATCAGATCAAGACAGGAGCTCAGCCTGGTCAATAAGATTTTGAATGGGACTTTGATTTGGCGGTCGCCCACATCGATGCCAACGGCGGTGTTGCTAAGAATTTCTTCTGAGTCGCAGATCTGGCGGCATAGCGCTTCAAACTTTTTGATCTGACGGATGAGTGTTGAATCGCTGAGAGCATAGGTTTTTGCGCAGTGAGGGCATTTAATCGGTTTTTCCCCCTGCTCCAGTTCAAATACGGAAAAACGGATCGGCTCTTTGCATCCTTGGCAATCAAACTGCAGGTTATGTCCCTTTTGCATCTTTATCCTTAAATTTATTGTTGCACCCTTCCTTCTTTCATGTTACCAAGGAGATGAGCAAAGTGTCTAGATCAAAATAGGGAACCATGTACCAGACGACAGAGTTTCAAGGCATCCTGACGCTCAACACTAATCTTGTCGATCAGCTCTACCGCTATCTGGAAGCCAGAGAATCCAAAGCCTGCCAGGCGATCCTGAATATCGTTGAGATGCGGTTGACCGAGCCCGGTACTCCGCCTTTTCTTCCCGCCGCCACGACGCCGCTGAATTTGACCGAAACGGTCGATCTGGTAGGCAAAAAGATCCGGCAATCGATCAACAGCAGGCAGAATCTGACAGGCCCGTCCGACTGGCGCGATGTGGCGAAAAAAATCAGCAGCGTGCTCTGGAATTATCTGGAGGTTCTGGAAAGCTGCGTGACGGAGCTTTTTCAGCGGTTGGATCAGGTGGGTGTCGAAGAATGGGGGATTGATCTAGCCCATATTGTAGATGCCATCAAAGAGATGCTGCTCCATCGCCTCGACGATTTAAGCTGGGTCATCCGCCGCCTCGAACATCAGCTTTACGAGTATCGCTGGGCAGGGGAGGCGCGCCTTTCGAAGTTTTCCTATCTGAAAAAAGCGGGTCTTTTCTGGCAAAGCCTCTTAGACAGTGCTCTCAGTCCAAATCTGGAAAAATGCCGCAAGTATCTGGGATTCCGCTATCAGAAGTTTTCCGATCAGTATGAGCGCTATATTGACATCCATACGGCCATCGAACTAGTCGTCGACAAATTCTCCGAATGCCAGGTTTTCAACAGACTGGAAAGTGAAACCCAGGATAAATTTAAAAAGCTCTACCGGCTTGTGCGCCTATGGCAGCTCAACGACACAGAGCGAGCCTTGCCAAGAAGGGAAACTGTCCGAGCGCTCCGCCACGCCATGAGCCCGGAGCGCGCCCTAGGAATATTCCGGGAATATGATCAACAGCTCTGGCGCTCTTTTTATGACGTAAGCCGCCTGATCAAAGCAAGGCCCTGGGAACTGAGCGATCGCGGCAATGTCAGCCGCATGCTGGAGCAGATAAATGGATATCGCGTCGAGTTGAGCACATTGTCTTCCACAGCGCTTGCCTACCACGATTTTCTTCTGAAAAGCGATTCAGGACTGCGCAACAAATCCCAAGAGGGCGTTTCCCGTTCCGAGAAACAGGAAACCAGGCAATTCTCTTATCTCAGCGCTGATCTCCATCAGATGGATGAGATGATGCTAGAGTTTATCAAGTCTTTGGAAGGGAAAGGCATTACCCCCGAACAGACCATTCCCGATATCGACCAGGATGTCCAGTCGCTCCTACATGAGATGGCCCAGCCCCTTATTTCCCGCACCAACATGGAAGGACGCGCCCAGCATTTTGTAAATCTGCTGAAGCAGCTGAACCTCATTTCAAACAGCGAC
>JAJFUZ010000067.1 GCA_021372155.1 Parachlamydia sp.
GAAATTTTCCTGGATGCTGCAGAGCAGTCGATAATGGCTTAAGAAGCAGCCTGCCTCGCCTTGATGCTGACGCTGCAGCTCCTTGAGCCCTTCCGGGGTCGCTGTATCAAGCTGGCGCCAGTTGAGGGTCATTTTGCTCCAGATTGATTCTGGAACCTCTTCTGGATTGCGACCATTGGTCGCTTTCCAGACTTGGAAATGCTTCAGTCCGATGGCGTGAAGGTCGCGAGTAATGCGTTTCAGGCGCTCTTTTGCGTGCGGCAGGTTGATGACATAAATCGATCCGAAGAACTGATCCAGCATTAAATCGGCGTCGAGTTCCTCGTCCGTCATATCGACGAGCTGCTCCCAAGCAAGCTTCTGGTGATCGATCACAATTTCATGGACAATATCAAGCATGGCAAAACCAACGTTAGAAATCACTATGTTGCATAATCAAAAAGTGCTTAAAGTTGAAGAGAAAAGAGCTCATTCCAAAGCGAGCTTTGCAATTAGCTCAAAAAAAAGAAGAAACATGCTCCGCAAAGAAAAAGATGGCATCCAGTGGCTCGAATTTGAGCTGCTGGCCGAATTTCCCCGGCTCAAACATGGCGTGCTCCTGCGCCATGGAGGGCATAGCACCGGCGCCTATGCAAGTCTCAATCTCAATTACGGTGTGGGCGATGAACGCAGCCATGTCGAAGCCAATTTGCACAAAGTCTCTCAGGTTTTGAATATCCCTAAGCTGATCTGGAGCAATCAGGCGCACGGGGCGCGCGTCGAGCATGTGGCGACGACGGAGAGGCCTAAGGTACCCTGCGACGGGATGACGACAGGGGAGAAAGATCTGGGACTGCTGATCCACCACGCCGACTGTCAGGCGGCCATCTTTTACGATCCTGTCCAGCATGCGCTGGGAACGGTCCATTGCGGCTGGCGCGGCAATGTCCAGAACATTTATGCTCAAACTGTGCGCAGCATGCAGGCGAAGTTTGGCTCAGACCCTAAAGATCTGCACGTGGTCATTTCGCCAAGTCTTGGGCCCGAAAATGGGGAATTTATCCACTACCGTATCGAATTGCCTGAGAGCTTCTGGTCTTTTCAGGTAAAGCCGACCTATTTCGATCTTTGGGCAATCAGCGAATGGCAATTACAGGAGTGTGGCATACTGCCCCATCATCTCCAGATCGCCCGCATCAACACCTATGCGCATCCCGAAGATTATTTTTCCTATCGCCGCTGCAAAATCCGTGGAGGAAATGCCACTTATGCGATGCTTATTAACCAGTGAGGTCTCATGAATGCTCCAGATAGAAAACGTAGTTTGACCCCGACGCTTACTCCAGAAGAGCAGCCACTCAAGCAGAGCCGTTCCGATTCCTTTCATGAGCCTGACCCGATAGCTCAGGATGTGCATGCTGCTGTCCTGAAAGTCTTCCAGCAAGTATTGGAGATTTTCACCGCCGTAAAAAGTATTCCTGTCGCCAAGTGGTCCTCACTGGGGGACCATGCGGCAGAGAGGATGCAGTTTTCCCAGAATGTTTTTGCCCGGGTGATTCAAAACCGGTATCCAGGTTACAATTTTCAGATTCCAGATTTGGAAAGTAGAAAAGAGAAAGAGGCGGCCAGTTCCAACTCTTCTCAAGGTTCTGCAGATCTAGCATCTCCTGAAAAATCCACCCCCGAAATACAAAAGGAAAAACTGGTGCGCCGCATCAACAAGCTCTATCTTTATCTCCTTGATTGCCGCAAGGAACTTGGGCAACAGGAGCTGGATAAGGCCGCACAAAAGGCGAAAACGTATGATAACCTGGTCTATCAACATTATGGGAAAAAGGTCCCTGAGCTTGGCGAGCTCAAGCCACCCCGATTTTCCCCCGATTTTGATCTGCTGGTTGCTTGTCCGCGTCGCCCTTGCAGTCAGATCGATAAAATAGAGACCATTCCTTTATCTAAACGGCCCGATATTCAAAGCAGCCTCAAAGAGTATCTGGAGTTGGCCCAAAGGATCCATGATCATTTTCAGGTGGCTGTGGTTCCTTTAGAGCCTTGTCAGCAAAGAATTGAAGATTGGAGCAGACTGCAGATTATTTTGCGCAAACAGCTGCTGGATGCCAAAGAGAAAAGGCTTTATCGCGATGAAGCCCATGCCATGCAGCATCTGGAAAAGATGGAGCAGCGCTGCCGCAAGCAGCATGAACAATCCCTGGCCGTGAAAAAGCATGCCTGGGAAAAAGCCGCTACTTATGGCGAACCCCCACTCTACTGTTCGCCGATGACGCTGTGCGATTTACCCTTTGTGATGCATGCCCTGCAAGGATCTCGAACAGAAAAACTAAAGATTGAAGATATGGTATTGGCCGTAGCCATGGAAATCACCATTCAATCGCAAAAAATGACACTGCCTTTATTCGCTATCATGGATGGCCATGGAGGGGATCAGACCGCCCAATTTTGCAAAGAGAATCTGGCGACGATCTTCGCCACCCAGATTGTCAAGTATAACTCCGAGGGGATCTCGCGCCATGGCCTGATGAATGCGGCAAAAGTCACCTGCTTGACGCTCCAAAAGGATGCTCCTGAGATCTCTGGAACCACGCTCTTATTTGCGACTGTGGTGAATGGTCTCCTCTACGTCTTTTCCGTTGGAGATTCCAGAGCCTGGCTTTTGGGGAATGGGATGCGGGCGCTTACTTTTGATGCCTCTCCAGCGGAACCCGAATGCCAGGAAAAAGTCCATCTGAGGGGCGGAACAATTATTGAGGATAAGTTTGGTACCCAGCGCGTAGCTGGGACGCTGAATTTGAGTCTGATGGCCTCGATCGGGGATAAATTGGATGCGTGTTTTTTGGTGCATGTCCCCAAAACCAGATCATTCCGCTTTCGACTCTTCCAGAGACACCCCCCTGCTATCTCCTCCTCGCTTCTGACGGACTTTCTGCAATGGCCTCAGATGGGCAGTTGCAGACCTCTTTCAATGAGTTACAAACACAAGGGCTTCCGATGGAAACCATCGCCTCCCATCTTCTCCATCGCGCGGTGGCGGCCTGGGCGACAAAAGACCAAAAAAGGGGCGACAAGGTGATCAAAATAGGCGATGATGTCTCGGTGATTCTCGTGAGGCTTAGATAGTGTACAGGATCAATCCCAATCGTTACTGGTGGATCTTTTTAGCGATCGTCGCCGCGGCTGTTTGCTGGAAAAGCGCAGTAGCGATCTACCGTCTTTATGGATATTACCAATTGACGGCCCAAACAGAGGCGCAATTTTCCAACTGGTCAGTCGTCCCCATATCGGAAGAAAGCTATGTGTTAAAGACCCATTACAATTTCAAAGTTGGCCAGCAGTCCTATGAAGGAGACTATCTCTTTTCCGACAGTCCCTACCTCAATGCCTGGGGGGCCGAACATGAGATCAAGCGGGGCAGGCCTTCGCGAGGAGTTGTCTGGTATTCCACCCGCAATCCCCTCATTTCCTCTTTACAAAAAAGCTTTCCTCTCAAAGAATCCCTGTCAGCAGCCCTCCTTTGGGGCCTCTTTTGCTACTTTATCTGGTTGGGAAATTACGTGACTTCTTATGGAACCAATCGTCCTCAAAAATGAATCCCTTCAAGCGATCTTTGATCCCGACAGGGGCATGAACCTCTTGAGCTATAAGCGCGGAGCGATCGAGGTGATCGACCCCTTGACGCACTCTCTGTTTGAGGAGCGTTATGCCGGCCTTGGAGCCCTCATCGGCCCCCATTTCCACCATCGCCATGTCATCCCACCGGTCAAAGATGAGGCGCTCTTTCCGCACATTGCGCGTGTCAAAGCTCAAGGAATCCAAGAGCCATTCTCGCATGGCATTGCTCGTTATGCACCCTGGAAGGCAGAGGCGACGGCGACGAAGGTCACGGCGCGCTTAACAGGCAAAGATACCTGGAATGGTGTGGCGCTCTCAGCCCTCGAAGGGCAGAATTTTACGATGGAAATGACGGCAGAATTAACTCCAGCAGGTCTTGAGATTGCCCTTTCCGTGGTCAGCGATGCCGACTCCCTCGTGGGCATCCATTATTATTACCATCTTCCCGAAGGAAGAGGGAGTGTGACCAGTGCCGTGCACAGCCATTATCTTGAGAATGGAGAACGCAAGCCTCTTCCCGAAAAGTGGCAGCTGGATCCGCAGCATCAGCTCACGCTCGATCTCAATGAAGCCTATGATGTCACCTTCCATCCTTTTCCTAATCATTTGGAAGGAAAGATCGTTTTGGATGCTATCCGCTACCGCCTCGTGACGCGCTACACCTGTCAGTCCCAGGAAAATTCCTGGCAGCTCTATCATCCGGCTGGGGCTTCCTTTGTCTGCATCGAGCCGATCAGCTCCCAGGATCCCCACCATCCTAATCTTACTGTTAGCGGCATCCAAATCAAGCTGGAAATCCAAGAAATCAAATAATTTCTTCACAATTTCCGAATATTCCCGCTCGTTTCATAAATCCCGGCAAGGCATGTTTCGATGTCGGAAGCTTCCTAAAATCGTTCATTTCCTCACTTCCCAATGCGGAACCCAAGGCCATGATGCGCTCGATTAGCTCCTTTGGAGGAATCGGGTCAGGCAGAGGCGCCCCATTTGCACTCGTATCGGCATTCACGCGCTCCACTAAATTGACCATCATTTTTAATAGCGTCGCTTCCAGACAATTCTGCAACAAGGTGGGACTAGAGGTGAGCGTGTATTCAAGGATTTCCCGCAGCCATTAGTTACGCACCTTGTCGCGAAATTTATCGAGAAGCCAGGGAAAATTCTCTCTGCTTTGAGTGCTAATCAGCTTCGCAATATCCTCATGCGAATGCTTTATTTCAACTCCTCTCGCAAACACACCAATTCCGATTCCACCTGGTCTTTGTTCTTGTCGAGATTGGAGACGATCCGCACCGCCGCAAAATGGCCCGCCTGTGCGGCGCCGTGCGAGGCAGCGTCTTTAACTCCATTCCACAGCGGCGACAACATCCCTGGCCTTTGCTCAACCGGGCGTATTTCTATAGGAAGCTGTTGCGTCGGTTTTTTCAGGTCCACTAATAGAAGAAGTTATATAACAACCTTATATTTAATTATATTGTTTATGCTATTTTAGTATAATTAATTGTAGAGGTTGCAATATGGAAATTGGGCCACGAATCACATTTACTCAAGAGCTTGCAGGAATCTATAAGCAATTAAAAAAATCCGATAAATTGCTTGCCAGTCAAAAAGTCACGCTTTTTGTTAATGAAAAAGGTAATCTGGCTATTTTCGAAAACAAAAAAGATGCAAAATTACAACACTTCAAAAAATTAAACAGAAAAGAGTTATATAAACAAATCAAACTGGAAGCTTCGAAAGGAACAATAGACCATAAAATAGCCAGAACTGCGGTGAAAGCTCTTCTTTTACTTCCTTGGAAAAAACCTTTTGAAATAAAAACGATTTTGACTGACTTTCCTCATATCACTAGTGCAATCTCTCCAAAAAGAAGTCAAGAGATTGAAAGCATGCTTCCTCATATTCAGACACTTAAACGTTCAGAGGAAGGGGGGAATGGGGTCATTTTTTTCGATTGCAAACAGGGTGAATCGACTACTGATGCTCCGAGTTCGTCATCAAGTTTGTGAGCGAAGCAAGGACGATTCTGTGCGCAGATCGATTGCTTCAAGCAATGGGGTTTCGCACACCTAAAAGCTGTTATGTGCACGGCACAGCGCCTCTTAAGACAAAGTTAACAGCTGCGACACTCGACAATTTAAAATTCATTCACCCTGACAATCATACTCAAGTCAAAAAGCAAACTGCGGAGATGCGTTGTGTTTTGATTATGAGCATTTTAAAAGATGCTATTTCATTAAGACAATTACGGAGCGATGTAATCCTCAAATTGCTTAATCAAGACAACGTTCTTCACCAGTTAGGCAGAATGATTTTTATAGATCTCTTTATGGATAATACGGACCGATTAAATACAAATGCCTGCAATCTAGGAAATATATTACTAGATGATGTAGGCCATTTACATCTGCTCGATCACGAAATGAAGCTCACAGGGGCAACAATAGAAACAGTCAAAAACAATTTAAAATTATTGCTAACAGGAAAACTTACTAATGATATTATAGCAAACTTGGAGGGGGCATTGAAATTTGATCGAAAGAAATTAGGGGCCGTTGTTTTACCAGAAGAGTTAAAACAAAAAATGAAAAAAGGCCTAGAATTGGGGATTCAGAAAGCCGCTGTCGATTTCTGTCGTTTATTTGAATCTCCGGCAGCTTTTAATCACATCTTTCAGCCTCATTTGGAAGAATCTGATAAAATCGATAGCAAAATATTCTTAGATTTACTAAAATTCGCTTCTAAACTTTTAAAATGAGTCGTTATGAACCCAAAGTTGGATGCACACAATCTCTTGAACAGCAGAAATCTATTCTTGCAACAATACCATGGTAGCATGCGAGGCTATCGCACCGACATGCAATATTTGCTACATCATGGTAAAGATCTCTATCCGATGAGGTCTGCCATCCATGACCTGATTTCTACTCTTTTTCAAGACATCATTGACAAGGTACCCATAGGTGAAAAAGAACTCTCTGCTGCAGAAGATCTATTCTCGGATGCCCAAACAAGGGTCATCGCTTATGTGAAGACGAAAATGGATCATACAGGCACATGCACGAATTTGAAAAGCTGGGATGCCTGGGCGAAACGGGTAAGTGACAATCTTGAAAAATCGGCTGCTGAAGCACTTTTCAAAGCTTCTGATCACATTGAGGACACTCTTTTTTTAGCAGAACTATCGGGAGCTCTGCAGCTGCCCACCTCTCTGACACATGCACACGAGGAGATGGAAGAGTTATTGACAAAGTTGAACGAATATTTTGCCCTACTTCCCGCCGATCACCCGCTGTGTGCAAGCCTCTCGCCGGCTCTGAAAGAATTGGATAATCTCTATATGCAAAAAAATTATGCTCAAGAACTCGAGAAATTAAAAGCTATTATTAGTCTGATTCGTCAATAGCATCTATTTCTTAATCTCATATTTCGTCAACTTGCCTGGGTATTTGTCCCCAAAGTCCCTCAAAGAGCCTTGATCGCAGCTTCTGCAAAAGACAACAAAAAGCCCTGTCCCTCGTTGTGTACGAGAAACTTCCAACAAAATCATCAAGACCTCACTCAATTGGGCCAAACTGATTGCGCGAATTTATCAGGTTAATCCCCTTCTTTGTCCCTGCGGAAAGGAAATGAAGATCATCGCCATTGTCACGCATCCCAGTAATATACGGCTCATACTATCCCGCATTGGCTGGCCAACAGAGGCAGCTGATTTCAATTCACCTGATGACATTGCCTATCAGGAGGTCTCCCAATTAGAAACTCCCCGATCAGCTTTTCCTATTGCATCATAGGCAATAAAGAAGACGTGATGCAAGTCATGTTGATAGGCTTTCCCTGGAAAAGCCTATCAGCATGGCTTGAATTTCCTATGTGCAAATCCAAGAAATCAAATAATCTCTTTATCCCACAATTTCCGAATAAAGACTTCCCAAGGGAGATCGACCACTTGGGTGCCATTGGAAAGAACGATCTTCCTAGCTCTTGGAGTTAGCGAAACACAATAAGCTTGTGTTGGACTGTGTTCTTCTATAAAAGCTTCCATACCCCTTAGATCGCTCTTATCGACTTTAGCGGAAATTTTGACTTCGATAGCCACTTTTCCATCGCCTAAAATGTAATCGACTTCAAGATCAGATTTCGTTCGCCAATAAAAAATAGAAAAATCGAGATCATTTAATCCTCGATAGGCGATAAATTCTGTCAAGATCCAATGTTCAAAAGCAGCTCCTGCTTCCTTGCCTTTGAGAATATCGAAAGAACGTCCCATCAAAAAGCCTGCTACACCCACATCAAAAAGATAAAACTTTGGAGTGGAAGTAATCACATCCCGTTTCCCGAGTTTTTGAAAAGGATTCAAGCGGTAACCGACAAGGGTATCGACGAGAATATCGTAATATTCTTTCACTGTTTTCGCATCCACACCACAGTCTCTTGCAATATTGACAAAATTTGTCATTTCGCCATGACTTAAAGCCATGGCATCCAGAAATCGAGAAAATCCTGCTAAATTCCTTACCAGCCCTTCTTTTTGGATTTGCTCTATTAAATAGTCTTGAATGTAGGCTTTGAGGTAGCGGCGAAGCTGGTTACTGAAATAAGCGACAGGCAATAATCCAGTTTTAAGTGCCCTGAGTAAGTCAAAATTGTTGATCTCAGGGAACACAAGCGGATAAAAATGAAATCTCCAGGCTCGACCAGCCAACAAATGGACTCCTTCTTTTCGCAACTTTCTGGCACTCGAACCGCAAAGGATAAAATAGCACGGTTTGTGGTTTTCAATGAGCCAATGGACTTCGTTCAATAATAAAGGGACTTTTTGTACTTCATCAATGATGATGGGTTTTTTCAATGCCTCTGGAGATAATTGAAGGATCTCTTCTCTCAGTCGGAAAGGCTCCTTCAAAAAAGTCAAAAATAAGTCTGTTTGAAGCAAATCGTAATAAACAGAATCTGGGAAGCGACTGTGCAGATAAGTGGACTTGCCAGAATTTCGAGGTCCCCAAAGAAAAACAGATTGACCCAGAGGCACCTCTAATTCGAGATAGCGATCGACTTTTTCCATGGAACATGCTCCATATTTCTCCAATTATCCGGAGTGTCTTCCTTTTTAGTTTTGAATGTCAATTCCCAGAAACGGGTTGCATGAGGATCCGGATGTTCTTGCAGAGCCATACCGGGAATGGCTCTTGCATAAACATTCTTGTCACAGAGAGTTAAATTCTGTATATTGTGTCCCACTATGGAAAATCGCGCGTTTTCGCGTTACACAATCACGCTTTTCATTTTATTTGGTTATCTCCTGCCTGTCTTGGGATTCAGCTTTCTCTATTCTGATAGCCAGGAGAGCTGGTTTTTGCTTGGTCTGGGGCTTCTCATGGCTGCTTCAGGGTCGCTTCTCTTTTTTGGGCTATTTCTGGGCTGGGAAAGCGAGGTGATTCAGGAACAGGAAACGGAATCTTTAGAAGAGCCTGAGAAGGCTTCTGAGCCCTCTCCAGAATTTCTAAAAGAGCTTGAGTCGCAAAAACTGCGCCTGGAAGAGCTCGAGAAGGCTTTGAAAGATAAAGAACAGCAGAATTTCCAGCTTTCCAGCCAGCTTGAGGCCAAAGCAGGTGAAATCGAATCGGTATTTTCCGAAAACCGCAAACAGGCGCAGATATTCCAGGACCAGCAGGCTAACCTGCAGGCAGATTTCTCTGAGCAGCGCAGGATGCTTCTGGATGAGATCGACAAGCTGCGCACTCTGCTCATCGACCACAATCAGACCATTCTCGAACAGCGCGAGAACCTGGAGCGCAAATCGCAGCAGATGACGCAGCTAGAGAACAAGGTCCGCGATCTGAATTACGAACTGAAAACGATCCTGCATTTAAGTGAGAAGACAATCTCTCTACAGGAAACCGCTCCTCCGCCACCCGTCAGCCCAGTTTACAGAGCGAAGCATGAGGAGCTGCGCCCCTTTGTCGATTCAGCCGTGCATACAGAAGAAGAGGCCAGTTTGCAGCTGAAGCGCTGCCTGGATGTTGCGCAAGGCATGACAGGAGCGAGCCACTTTGGTTCAAATTCGCGTTTCAGGGAATTTTCGGCTGGCCACTTTGCTCTCGATCAGCGTCGGCTGTTCGACCGCCTGCGAACAGAGGAGGCGAGCACCATTTTTGTCTATTCCCTGCAGGACAGCCGGATGCTCTTTGTCAACGATCAGGTGAAGCTATTGCTGGGCTTAACTGCTGAGCGGTTTGTCCAGGGATTTGCCGAGATTGCTCAACCTGGCCTGGAGAACTGGAACGAGGCCTTGCGGCAGCTCTCCTTCCGCAATGAAGTGCACATTCAGCTTCCGCTGAAAAGCCGGTTTGGCGAAGAGATCATCGTCGATTGCCTTTTAGGCATCATTCCGACAGGTCTTTTCCGCAACCAGATCATCGGCATTATCTATGCTCCTGCTCACTTGCACGAACGCTCCAACAGCGTCTGAAGAAATTGATCATACCAGCCCAGCAGCCATTTGAAAAGCGAGCCTGCAAGAGATAAAGTCTCCTTTTGTAACGAAGGGCGAAATTGCCTGTCGACGAGATCTCCTGCAAAATGGAGCGGCCAGTTGGGGCGGAACAGCCTCTCCCGATTTTCTTTTGGTTGCGAAAGGTCGACCGCTACAGGCAGGGATCTTTTCAGGCGAAAGCTTCCGGTGCATGTCTCATATTGATCATAGATCTGCCCTTTATCCTCGGCGTCGATGTTCGTATAGTAATGCATCTGGTCTTTGAGCCCCTGTTCCGCTTCGCTGACGCGGCGCTGGTTATACCTTTTATCGTGAAGGATCCAGATGACCTGGAACCCCAGCGATGCGTAATCGCGGTTGCGGGCTGCAATCTCCTCGGAGCTGATTGGCGAGCACTGGATCTCAAAGATCAGGCGGCGCGGCAGCCAGGCGACATCGGCGATGCGGCCAAGTTCCGGAAAGCGATGTTCCAGAAAGCATTCCCCTTCCGGAAGTAGCTGCCGTAAGCGGCATTGGACCTGCAGGTGCTCGATTCCTTTGCCGCTCAACTTGCAGGTTGCCGAAGGCTTCAAGTGGAAAAAGTGGGCTTGCCGATGGGGGCCGCTGCGGCAGCGGACGGCCGCCTGGCATTCCAGACAGATGTAATCCCTTTTTTTGCTGGCGTGACGAGCTGCAACGGGATGGTTGTCTTGATCCAGGGCAAAAAGCTGCATGGCCGGAAAAACATATAACTAGGCAGCATATTAGTCCAGGCCTAATATTTACCTTGCCACCATAGAGAGAATTTGGTTATTATTACTCACTTTTAGGGTGAAATGAACAAAACGACAAACTTTAAGAATACTTTTTCGCCGCAGCATCAGCAAAAAATTGATGAGATGGTCTCCCTTGCCAAAGAGCAAGGCTACATCACGTATGAAGAGATCAACGAAATCCTGCCGATCAATTTCGATTCCGCCGACCAGATCGACCAGGTTCTGATCTATCTCAGTGGCCTGGATATCCAGGTTCTCAACCAGTCTGAAGTAGAAAGGCAGAAAGAGCGCAAGAAGGAAGTCAAAGAGCTCGAGGGGATATCCAAGAGAACGGAAGGGACTCCGGATGACCCGGTGCGCATGTACCTGAAGGAGATGGGGTCGGTCCCACTCTTGAGCCGCGAAGAGGAAGTGGAGATCTCCAAGCGCATTGAAAAGGCGCAGGTGCAGATCGAGCGCATCATCATGCGCTTCCGCTATTCCGTGCGCGAAGCGATCTCGATCGCCACCTTTCTAATCCAGAGCAAGGAGCGTTTTGACAAGACCATCACCGAAAAAGAGGTCGTCAATAAACAAGAATTCCTGGCCATGCTGCCGAGGCTTTGCCATCTTCTGAAAGACGAAGATCACAAGCTCCAGGGACTGCTTCTATCGCATGAAAGTTCCCATGCGAAGAAGCTGGATAAGAACAAGATCAACGAAGATATCGAAAAATGCCGCATCCGCACGCAGGCCTATCTGCGCAGACTGCATTGCCGCCATAACATCATCGAAGACTTTGGCGAAGTCATCCTCCGCGCCTATGACCGCTTCTTATCGCTGGAGAAGGATATCAATGAGCTGATCCCTCGCGCCGAGCGCAACAAATTTGCCGCTTCAAAGCTCTCCGCTGCCCGCCGCAAGCTGAAAAAGCGCGAACTGGCCGCTGGCCGCACGCTGGATGACTTCAAAAAAGATGTCCGCATGCTGCAGCGCTGGATGGACAAGAGTCAGGAAGCTAAGCGAGAGATGGTCGAATCCAACCTGCGCCTGGTTATCTCCATCGCCAAGAAGTATACCAACCGCGGTCTCTCCTTCCTTGACCTGATTCAGGAAGGCAACATGGGCCTCATGAAGGCGGTCGAAAAGTTTGAATACCGCCGCGGCTACAAGTTTTCCACTTATGCGACCTGGTGGATTCGTCAGGCCGTCACGCGCGCGATTGCCGACCAGGCGCGCACCATCCGCATCCCCGTCCACATGATCGAGACGATCAACAAGCTCATCCGGGTCTCGCGGGCCCTCGTCCAGGAGATCGGCCGCGAGCCGACGAGCGAG
>JAJFUZ010000085.1 GCA_021372155.1 Parachlamydia sp.
GCGCCAGTATCCGCATTCATCAAAATAGCGGATTTAGCCTTCACGTCTGTTTGCAAAGGCTTGGCACATAATGGACAAAGAAAAAAACAAGCAGCACAAGTAACAATAAATTTCATGATTCAATCACAATGTTTTTTAGAATTAAACTCCATTTGGGCACAAATCGCGCTCGCTGCACCGAATTCAGTCTTGCGCCGCGAAGCGAATTTTGCAATCCCCTCTTTAACTCACCTTACGCACATAAGGCTCCCTTGCGTAAGGTGAGTCTTTAAATTGTAGCGAAGCCATCCCTTCCAGTCAAAGCGCGTTGCACAACGCAGCACTTGACGTTTTTTAAAAACCTGAATACAAAAACCTTACACCAAAACACAACCGCCAGAGACTTTTACAATTCAACACCGCAAATTCAGCAAACAACAAAAACAAATTATGCAGAAAAAACATAACTAAAAACAAACTATTGACTCATTTATTTTAAAATAATATACTGAGGTTACGGATTAGTTTAAAAAAGGAAGAAGGCCATGCTCGATCCATCTCACATTGAACTCTCCTACAAAGAATTTGTGAATAACCTACCCACGTGCGCTCACGATGGCATTATTAACGTGGATTTGCATTTTCTCCATGAACAAGGACTGCTTTCATCGCTCAACGAAAATGAACCGGACAATGATTCATTGACCCAATATTTTCACGTCATCGAAAACCCCGAAAAAGTAGCTCTATTTAATGAACAATTCGTCGTCTGGATTATCCCCCATCCGGAACAAGAAATTCCATCTACCGTCGTCTTAATCGCTTTAAATCATCAAGACAAACTCAACTTAGAAATCGCCTTTACCACAATGGGCATCTACAATACGCCGCGCTATGTGTTGAAAATTTTACAACATTTTCTACTCGACGTATTAGAAACAGAAGCTACGCTATCGCTAATGGAAAAAAGTCAATAACTCACTGTTTTTTTTATCAGCGTGAGAATGTTTTGATTATTCAGCCGCTGATAAATAACCTCGTCCATGCATTTACGCATAAAAATAATCCCAAGACCGCCAACCTCCATCTCAGCGAGAGAGACATTCAGGTTGTCTTTTGGTTTATGAACAAGCGGATTAAATGACCGACCATTATCAGAAATCACGATCTGCACCTCTCGTTGCACATCTGTGCGAACTGCGATTTCAATCTCGCCACCAGCATCAGAATAAGAATAATGAATGACATTTACGATCGCCTCTTCTGCGGCAAGCTCAATCTTATATAAATCAGCTTTTGTAAAACCGACTCTTCTTGATTCATCTCGAATCCACGCCAACATTTCGTGCAAATGCTGTAATGAAGCAAAAAAAAACTTCGATTGACTATCCGACATATGAGTGCGATATTACCACTCAGACATCATCACGTCGACGATTTTTCGCGATAGATTTTGATATAAAGGCCGCCGCGCCGCTTCCTCTGCCGCTTCCGACGGCTCTAATTGCCCAAGAGAAAATGGCAATACAACATGCTCAACCTTGCGACTATCCTTAAATTGCAAATCTTGTATAGAGTCGCCGTCTACATAGTCGCAATCAACATATGCACTCACGCGCACGGGGCCAAATACGAGCCGTTCGCTAGAACCCTCAACTAAAGAGACATCTGCTGATATGCTCTTTCGCACTTCGTTCTCTGTTAAATGCCTTCGGATTTTCCCCTTGATTTTCTGCGGATCTCGCCGAAAACCGATCGCATCAGAAGCTTCTTGCACAATCGCCACATTCAATCGATAACGCCCCTGCGATACAACCTCAGCTTGACCCGAACTGCACAGCTGGCGAATCAATTCGGCAGTAAATGACCCATCTTCGTCACCTGTAATATAAGGAACGCTAACTGTCCGATCGCCCGCGCTCGTCATCCATTGATAACCACAACTACAAAAACAACATAAGAACAGCAAGTAAAACACTCTCCAGCAATTTCCTATGGCCTTTCCACCGTCTTTTGAAAAATCAACCTGCGGGTTGGGCATCGAGATTCTCACGGGCTGCCACTGCTGCTTTAGTGCCGGGATATTTCGCAATTACCTGCGAAAAATAAATAGCCGAGGCATCTTTTTGCTTTCTTCGCTGAAAAAACTCGCCCGTTTCCAATAAGTTTTGCGCGTAAAGCTCTTTCATCTCGCAAATAACGGCTTGCGCCTCTGCTAAACGAGGCTCGCGCGGAAATGCCATATTGAACTTCTGCAAATTCATCTCAGCCAAATCCAATAAACTAGGGTCGAGATGCTCCGCTTGACACTCTTGCAAATACACCTTCCCGATATCGAGATATCCCTGCACGGTCAAATCATGCTTGGGAAAGCGGCGAATGAGAAGCTGCAGCGTTTCAACGCTCGGTTTAAAATCTTCCAGATACGCTTGAATTTCCGCCTTGCCAAGCAGCGCGCGGATGGCAATTTCATGGTGAGGCAGGGTTGTAATTACTTCATCGTAAATCTTCAGCGCATCTTCCTGAGCGGGCAGCCACGCCGGCAGCTTATGCGAACCAAACAGCCGTTTTTTTCCCCCTTCGCGAAAAAATTCAGCGATCGCAAACTTCATTTCAATCGCTTCTTCAAAATGCTTCGGGCTTGTCGACTTATTCAAATACTCGGTGAGAGCTGTATTGGCCAATTCGTATTGCTTCAATTGATAGTAAGCCGTCCCGATCAAATAGGGAATTTCTTGTCCATAAGGAGACTCGGGAAAATGATAGAGGACAATTTCTGCATAATCAATCGCTGACCACCAATCGCAATCATCAATCGCCTCCTGCATGTAACTATAAAATTCTTGAACAGACCCGCTCTGCTCCTCAACTTCCTGTGGAAGCACCTCTT
>JAJFUZ010000149.1 GCA_021372155.1 Parachlamydia sp.
GATAATGACGCATGTTTATCCATAAAAGAGGAAACTAGTCAGCAGGTCACCTGTGTGATCAATTTCTACAATTTTTGCAGAGATTCTCTTGCTAACGATGATGTGCAGGGCAAGGTAACGATGCTGAGACAAATTGATCAAG
Source organism: Parachlamydia sp. (assembly GCA_021372155.1). Taxonomy (GTDB): domain Bacteria; phylum Chlamydiota; class Chlamydiia; order Chlamydiales; family Parachlamydiaceae; genus JAJFUZ01. Next base: position 143 of record JAJFUZ010000149.1, read on the forward strand.
CAGTGGAAATTCTCAATCTGCTCAAACAGGCTGCATGGGATCCTGAGCACTTAGTGCCTATCCTGCTTTCACCCATCCAATCCCAGGAAGCTTCGAAATTTGCTGCATCATTTGACAACCTGCAATTAACAAATCTTGATCCAGCCGCAGCGGAATGGATGCTTGATTTTGCCTCCGTTGTCAAGTATCAGGCCAAGAATTACCTGATATTCTTATCCACAGCAGCTAAAACCGACGAGCAACGAAGTGGGATCGCTCTGGCCAAAGCGGCATGTAAAACATACATCCAGTCCTCTTACGAAATAGCTAAAGAGTTTAAAGTATGCTTGACAGATATGCATCAATTTCAAGTGAGATCAAGAGGGGACCAGCAGAATAGCGTGGATGAGTTAGAGGCACTCTACAACCGCATCGAACGGCTGTCAAAAAGTGTAGCTGATCATCATACAATCGAGGGTGGGATGCTCAAGGCTTGTGAGGATGCGGCCCTCTTATGCCGCTCCCAGGAACATGATGCGATTACTTTGCTTTACCGGCAGCAGATTTCTCATCCGAGTCGTTTCTACACCGCCTTAATGACAGGTGCCCTAAGTGCCGCTTCTGTGCATGTTAGCACGACGTTGAATGTTCTTCATGCTATGAATACAAACTTTTCTAAAATGGACAGTCCTTACACAACATTGATCGACATGATAGATTGCTACTTGCGCAAGGGATATCTTGCGCTCCGTCAAAACGCTATCAAAAGCGTCTCGAGTGATGTTAAACAAAGTTTGCTAGGTCATTTTGATCAAATGATCATCACAACCACCCTCCATATGAGACACATTCGCAAATTTCTATCAGGTACAAACACAGGGCCTTTGAAATTGAGGGAAAAAAACGCCTCTTTCACCCATGCTGAAAAATATGAGGAACTTGCTGGCCAATGGCATGCATGTAAGTCTGCGATCATCTATCCAGAAGCGCAACAGCAGATGGATTCGGTTGTTTCTTTGCTCTTGAATCTGTCCAGGATGCTGGCGTTGGAGAATTGGCCGGTGTGGTGGGCTGCAGGTTCAAGGATAAATGAGAGCGAGTCTTCAACGCAGGCGGAAAAAGCCTTTTTTCTAGATTATTTGACTGTTGTGCGACAATCGCTTTTGCAGTCCGATTTGTCAAGGTTTTCTCGTTATTATTCGGGGCTTCTCAGCCATCCCTTGGTGGCGCAGGAGGACCGCAAGAGCCGTTTTCAAGCTGCCGTCAATCAGATACAACAAAACCTGAATGAGTTTCTTGCCAAAGAAAAAGAGCGGCCTCAGCCGAAGCTGGAAACCTTGGAACAGGACTTGCATGGATTTCTTCACCAGGTAGCTGAGTATCAGATCCGAGACGAAGCGCTGCGCGAAAAAATGGCGCATGAGCTGCTGCAGGCTTGCGTCGAACATCCTGAGCATAACGGCGAAGTGAAGGAGCTTTTGGAATATCTAGGGATAAATCCCATCTTTGAAGGACTTGTCCTGTCCCCCTGTTCTACCCTCATGCGTTACTATTTCATGCTGAATGTCAGTCGCGAGGGCGATCAGGAAGCAGCTTCGCGAAGTGCCGTTTTGGCGCTGAGAAGGGCCAGATCGCAAAAGCCAAAGCCCGTTACTAAAGGCTCAGAGGAAGGTTTAAAGGCAACTCCTGAGGCTGCAGACCGCACCGCTCCTGTCGTTTTGTCCAAACCTAAAGACATGCCAAACAAAGAAATGCCAAAAGACCTTGCTGGCACATTTGTCGCGCTCAATCGCCTCTGCTATGCTTTATCCGATCGCTATCTCGGCTTTACGACTCTTTCGGGCAAGCAAGAGAGACAGTTTGAGACCCAGTTTCAGGGAGAGGCTGTCACCAATATCCTGCACACAATGCAGCTGATCCAAGAGCTCGCTGCTGGTGTAGAGGAGCGCGGAGATTGCCCTGAATATGCCGCAGAAATCCGCTTGCGAGTTGCGGTTCTTGTTGAACAGACCCTCAAGCTACTGGCGTCTGAACGCCATGTTCCACTGCAGTCGGAAGAACAGTTTCCATTACTGTTAGTCACAACAGGAAAAGAGTGCCTGTGGCAGATGCATGCTCCTGACAAAGTTTACCAAAAACTGCAAGAGGCTGGTGGCTTCTCAGCTCGATTAACTGATGAACAGGAGAACCTATTAAAAGATCTCAAGAGCACAATTGCCATTTCCAGTCGCTATCCTCATTCTGGAGGCGATGGACATGCTGATTCCTTACTTGGTTTGATGAAGTTTGAAGGGCAACCCTTCCAGCATCCTGTGCGTCAGCGTCTGCGCGAAAAATCTGGGGAATATCTGCGCAAAGGGCTTGAAACCTGTCTTGCGCTGTTAAGCACACTGGGTGTTTCCCAGTCCACAGAAAATCCCCAAGAGAGCCACCAAGAGAGCCAATTTGACCTTGATAAGCTTAAAACGGCCCTTTCACAAACCGGTTTGGCGATCGAGGATGACGGTACGCCAGTCAACCAGCTCATTGCTGCCATCCAGAAGGATTTGAAAAAGATCCAATTTCGCCGGGTCATCCCTGCGCAGAGAGAAGTAAAGCCGCTGGCCAATGGCAATGAAATGCAGCAGGCGCGCTCAGGCACTATCCAGACGGCGCTGGTCAATCTTCCGCTTCTCCTCGATTTATGCTCGCGCACGTTAAAAAGAAGTGAAGATCCTGCCTTTTGTCTGACCGATGCGCATGCTTTGCTGCGTCAGTCTTCCGCAGCCCTGGAAATGTCGCTGCTCGTCCACCTGGCCCATGCTCCTGTCGCCTCAGCCGCTGAACCTGCGCTGCATTACCTTTGGAATTCAAGGGATAAGACGTTGAAGCGCTATTCGCACGCCATGGAAGAGTTTGCTACAGTCATTCCTCAGTTGTTGGAACCATCGCATTTGTCATTGGATCAGGCGTCATTCGACAGAATTCAGAGATCCGCCGACATGTTGGGCCCTTATCTCAGGCAGCTCTACCGCTACAGCAGCCAGAAGGAAAACTGCGTCATACAGCCTCTTTTGGATAAATTGAAACTCCTTTCGCAAGTGTGGGAGCGCTGCCGCAAAAATACCCTGCAGCCTATTGAGGCCAAAATCCTCGACGAAATGCTAAAAGTGAATGATCCGGAGAAACGCATCGAAAAGTTGCATCAGCATATTTGCGAGATCCTGAGGCAAGAGGTGAAACGTCCGGTCGTGCAAACGCTGCAAGGCGTTGCTGATCTGGTGGCTCTCTATCTAGAGGCGTTAGAGGGAGTACATACTTAATGGCGTAAATAGAGTTTAAGCCATTATTTACTGCTATCACAGTAAGTATAGATGATAAAGATGTAAAAAATACCTCTTATGATTAATTTTGCGAAAAAATTACCGCTATAGAAGGAAAATCGCCAGCGCCATTTCC
>JAJFUZ010000111.1 GCA_021372155.1 Parachlamydia sp.
AAAAACTATCCGTCTTGCCAAGAAAACCTGCTTCGCTTGCTTTGCCAGGACGCATGACGGCTTCCACGCTGGCCACTTGTTCAGGCGTCATGAATAAGGGATTAGGGGATTCTTTAATGGAATTTATTGATGATGTTAATATCATTTTTATCTTTTGTTGAGTAAAAGATACAATATTAATGAAATTTTTGCAATAAATAAAACAACTATTTTCGCTGATAATTTCGAAAATTCAAGAAAATAAAGAGAACACCACCTGCTTCTGGTAGCACGCCAGAAAACTTAGCTTCTTGCCTCTTCCTGGACCTTATGGATCCCGCTTTCCCACTCTCGGATATACTCCAAGAAGGTCTCCTTGCTGGGTTTCGACAGAAGTAAGTCGATTGTGGCAGGGAGGCGGCTCAAGTGCGCGATTTTGGAAAGCAGATGGAGGTGGCGCTTGTCTTCGCAGGCGAAGAGGAAAAAAAGAGTGTGGACGGGCTGGCCATCCAGGGCATCATAATCGAGGGGTTTTTCGGGAAATGCCACGACGACAATATCGTGGCCAGTCTCTAAAAGGTAGTCGCGGGTATGCGGGATGGCAATGCCGTGGCCGAGGCCTGTTGGCTGCAGGTTTTCCCTGTCCATGAGGAGCTCGCTCATGACATCGGCATCGAGGTTGAGGTCGCCGGCAATTTTGCGCATGGTGTTGCGGATGACCTCTTCCTTGGTCTTGCCGGGCACATTTTTGATGACAAACCCTTTGTGGATGGCGCGGAAGAGGCTGTACTGGCGGATGCCGGTTTGCTGCTTCTCTTCGTTTGTGGGAGGAGTCTTCGATACGCCCTTGACCATGTACTCTTCGGGGGTGTGGCTCAGTTTTTTCTTCATGACCCAGTCTTCGATTTCGGTGCGGTCGAAGCGATACTGATGGTTGAGGCGGTAGGCGGGAATTTTGCCCTCGGTCAGCCAGCGGCGAATCGTCGTTTCCGAGACATTCAGGAGATCGGCTACATCCTTAATTTTTAAATCCATCGGCATGAGTGTCTCCTGATTAAAAGGCCTTGAAAAGATCAATGATAGCGTTTGCAGAATTCAGTGTTAACATTTTTTTTCGAGTGCTCTCGTCTTTGATCGCCTGGGTCAGCTTCGAGAGGATCTGCAGGTACTCTGTCTGCTTGTCATCGGGCCCTCCGATCATGAAGATCAGCCGCACGGGGGCGCCATCCAGAGCATTCCAATCGATCCCTTTCTGGAGGACGCCGATAGCAACAAAGAATTCATCATAGCCATGCAGCTTGGCGTGGGGAATTGCCACACCCATGCCGATGCCGGTAGACACGATTTTTTCACGATCGATGATCGCGTTGTAAAAGGCGACGGGATCTTCCAGCTTCCCCGTCTGATAAAGCACATCCGTCATGGCTTGCAGCGCCTCGTCGCGCGTATCGACGTTCAGAAAGAGGACATGCTTAGGATCGAGAAATTTGGAAATTTTAATCATCATTAATGAACGCCCGTGTGGCCAAAGCCACCGGCGCTCCTTTGGGTCGTTTCAAGGCTATCGCAGCGCAAGAATTTTGCCTGGACCACCGGGGCCAGCACGAGCTGCGCGATTCGCATCCCTGGCGTGATCACAAAAGGATCCTTGCCATGGTTGATGAGGATGATGCCCAGCTCGCCGCGATAATCGGCGTCGATGGTTCCCGGCGTGTTTAACACCGTCACCCCGTTCTTAAAAGCTAAGCCGCTGCGGGGCCTGACCTGTATCTCATAACCTTGCGGGATCGCCAGGCGCAAGCCCGTGGGAACCAGGGCACTAGCTCCTGGGGCCAGAATGAGGGGTTGAGTCAGCCGGGCTCTGACATCGGCGCCCGATGCCCCTTCAGAGGCATATGCAGGCATTTCGACGCCCTCTTCGGCTACAGTGGGAATTTCGATCGGTTCTTGAAACATTATATCAGTCTTTTTTTGGGATTATGCGGATGCGACCTTTTTTGGAGAAGATTTCTTTGATCCATTTTCACTCTCCTCGCCATTGCGCTGGAAATAATCAAGGAACTCGGCCAGCTTAACCTTCAATTCATGCCTGTTCACGATGCAGTCGACCATGCCATGCTCGAGGAGAAACTCCGATTTCTGCGCACCTGGAGGCAATTGCTGACCGATCGTCTGTTCGATGACGCGCGGGCCCGCAAAGCAGATGAGCGCATTGGGTTCAGCGATGATGATATCTCCGAGGGAAGCAAAGGAAGCGGTTACTCCACCTGTCGTGGGGTTGGTCAGGATAGAAAGATAGGGAACTTGAGCTTCGTGGAGCTTTGCTAAAGCGGCGCTGGTCTTAGCCATCTGCATGAGAGAGAGGATCGACTCCTGCATGCGGGCCCCTCCGGAAGTCGAAACGATAACCAGGGGGATTTTCTCGCTCAGGGCAAACTCGATCAGGAGGGCCAAGGATTCTCCCACAACGCACCCCATCGAACCGCCCATGAAGTTGAAATCCATGACTCCGAGAGCCACAGGATAACCGCCAATGAGGCATCTGCCGGCGACTACCGCATCGCTATGGCCCGATTTTTCTTTGGCGCTCTTCAGGCGCTGTGTGTAGGGCTCGGTATCGACAAAGTGGAGGGCATCGATCGATTCAAGATTCTGAAACATTTCCTGAAATGTGCCCGGATCGGCCAGGCTCTTGATGCGCTCATCCGTCGACAGTCGGTAGTGATAGTCGCATTTGGGACAACAGTTGCTGTTGCGCTGCAGCTCGTCGGCATGGATCAGCTCATTGCAGTGGGTGCACTTGAGCCAACCGCTGAAGCCATCTTTTTTTGATGTTTGAACTTTAATCTTGGGTTTATCACGAGAAAATAACCCCATTGTCCCTCTTTAATTAATATCTGAATATAAATTATATTCTAGCACGAAGATTTCAACAAGAAATAAAACCCGGCCTTTAAGACCGGGTATTTCACTTATGCTGTGACAGCCTGATAACGCTGGGCGACATTACTCCAGTTGACGATCTGCCAAATCGCTTTGACATAATCAGCCCGGACGTTTTTATATTGGAGATAGTAGGCATGCTCCCAGACATCGATACCCAGAAGAGGGGCTAGACCCTTCGTGCTTAAGGGATCCTGGTTATCGCAGGTCGCGATCTCGAGGCGGTCTTTGGCTTTGTTATAGCCCAGCCAGCCCCAGCCGGAACCTTGAATGGCGACGGCTTTTGCGCTTAGCTGCTCGATCAGCTTTTCAAGCGAACCAAATTCTTTATTGATCGCTTCTGCAAGCTTGCCAGTAGGCGGTGTGCCTCCGCCCTTATTGGTTGGAGCCAGATTGGTCCAGAAAATGCTGTGATTGATATGGCCTCCGCCATTAAACTTGATCGCCTGCTGGAGTGCCACCATCGCCGGCAGGTCGCTTTTCGCTTCCGCATCGCAATACTGTTCCATTGCCTTATTGAGATTTGTCACATAGGTATTGTGGTGCTTGTTGTAGTGCAGCGTCATGATTTCAGCGCTAATCACAGGTTCGAGGGCATTCAAATCATAAGGAAGTGGGGGCAGTGTAAAGCCGTTTGCTTCCTGGCAGCATTTTTGGTTCATGGCATTCTCCCTGATAGGTTGGTGCTATATTGGCTCATCCTCTCAAATTCAGCAACCTTAATATTGTTTTCTTTGATGGGCATTGCCGATCTTGAGCAGGAGGCGATATTTCGCCACCGTCCGCCGCGCGCATCGAATCCCTTTTGCCTGAATGCGCAGAGCAATAGCCTCATCGGACAAGGGGCGCCGCTTATCTTCGCCTTTGATGAGTTCCGCCATCATTTCGCGCACAGAATGCGATGAGACATCTTCTCCGACATCCTTTGCCAGGGCTGTCGTAAAAAAGGCGCGCAAGGGGAACAATCCACGCGGGGTATCCATGTATTTGTTGGCGACCGTACGGGCGATCGTCGATTCGTGAACCTCCAGCTCTTCGGCTATGACTTTCATTGTCAATGGGAGCAGCTTGCCTTCGGGGTTCAAAAAGAACTCTCCTTGCCTTCTGGCCAGAGATGAAGCAATGCGTTCCAGCGTGTCATTGCGCTGATGGATGGAGCGCAGCAGCCATTTTGCCGACAGCAGCTTGCGGCGAATGAACTCCTTTGTTTCCTCAGGAACCTGATCGTCTTCCAACATTTTGAGATAGCGGCGGCTAAATCTGATGGATGGCAGGAAATCGCCTTCGACTTCGACAACCAGATCTTCCCCTTCCTGACGAAGAATGACGTCGGGTCGGATTGCCTGAACAGCGTCCGTGGAACAGGCAGTTCCTGGATGCAGATCGAGCCTGGCAATAGTCTCCAAGGCATTTTTCAAAGCCTCTGAGCTGCATTGCAGGGAGCGGCAAAGGAGGGGAACACGGTTGTGCAGCAAGTCATCGTAATGCTGTTCAATGATAGCGTACGCAAACGTATCGGTTTTTTTCAGCCCGCGCAGTTGAATCAGGAGCGACTCACGGAGATCTTTTGCCCCGACTCCCACGGGTTCGAAGGTCTGGATTTCCTTCAGCACCCTTTCCAGATTCGAGACTTTAAAATGGCCGAGTAAAGCGATCTCATCCAGAGGGGTCTGCAGAAAACCACGCGCATTGAAATTGCCGATGAGCGCTTCGGCCATAGCGCGATCTTCCTGGTCCGCAAAGGTCTCGCGAGCCTGATTCATGAGATGCTCAAAAAGTGAAGTCGGCGCCTGGATCAGGCTCTCCTGATAAGTGCGCCACTTTTCCTCTTCGGCGGTTTGCGAGCGGTAAGAGGGAGCTGATTCGTTGAAATGGTCGCGGAAATCCTCATCAAGCTGCTGCAGGATTTTGAGATCGCGCTCATCGAAGGCGAGCGCTTTTTCGCAGGGCGGCTCCTCATCTTCCAGGCCGACGTCGAGATGTTCCTGTTCGAGCGGTGAAATTTCTGGATCCTCATGATCCTCAGCGAGCTCGAGCACGGGATTAAGCTCAAGCTCCTGTTCGACAGCTGCCGCCAGTTCCATGACCGGCAACTGCAAATAGCCTAAGGCCTGCTGCATGTGCTGCGTCATCATGAGACGCTGCATCTGTTTGAGGCCTGGCGCCAGCTTCTGCTGAAGTTCTAACGAGACGGAACGAGACATCCTATCTACCTCCGGTCTGTTAAACCCCGACCGCTGTCCCAGAGGGCAATTCCGGCACCAGTCGGGCTTTAATCCATTTGTATCCCGATCTCTTATGATTGACAAGCAAAAAAAATTGGATTCCTATAACTTGCGCTCAATGAATGGTTTTGCAATAGTGCGGATGTGACTTCAAGGAAAGATATGCCATTTTCCCATGCGATCCTGAATGACGTGCTGATCATCACTTTGGATGGAGAGCGCCTCGACGCTCACGTCGCGACGGATTTTAAGCAAAAAGTGATTGAGCTTCTCTCGAGTATCGAGCAGAAGCATGTCATCTTCGATCTGCATGCCCTACACTTTATCGACAGTTCAGGCTTGAGCGCCTTTCTTTCCATTCTCAGAACTCTTCATCATAAAGGAGGGGAGCTGAAGCTGGCTTCCCTAAACAAACCGGTCCGCATGGTATTTGAGCTGGTTTCCATGCATAAAATCTTTGAAATCTACGACACGACCGATGCAGCGGAGCGATCTATCATGCGCAAGGGAGAATAAGCATGGATTTGCCTCTCGCAATTCTGGGAATCCCCATCTCAAACATGACCATCGACGAAGCCTCTGAGAGGATTTCTGCGTTGATCGATGCCTATCGCAAAGACCTGCGCCCACGCCATGCCATCCCGGTCACCAGCGATTTTCTGACTCAAGCCCACAGCTGGAACTATGGCGAGGTGCGTTTCCCAGAGCTTCTGCACATTCTGAGAGAAGCCAGTCTGGCCTCTGCCGACAGCATGTCTCTCATCTGGCTGAGCACCCTGCTCGGCGAACCCTTGAAAGAGCGCGTCACAGGAATCGATCTGCTGAATAAGCTTTCTGAAGCTCTTGGAAAGCGCAAAAAATCGATCTATTTGCTTGGAGGAAATGAAAAGGCGCTCAGACTCTGCAGCCTCTATCTTCAGGCGCTCTATCCAGAACTCAAAATAGCCGGCACTGGCATTCCCCATATTTTTACACAGGGAGCCGAAGTGCATCAAGCCGAAGAAAAAGATGCGCTTTTAGTCGACCAGATCAATCGCGCTTCTCCCGATGTGCTCATTCTCAACCTCAGCCGCCCGGCGCAAGAAATCTGGTTCAATCGGATCAGGGACCGCCTCCATGTCCCCATCACCTTGGGAGTAGAAGGCGCCTTCGAGAATCTGACCGGCATTGCACCGCCTGTTCCGCGTTGGATGCAGCGCTGGGGGCTCACTTGGTTTTACAGACTCATTCAAGAACCATCGCTGTTATGGAAGCATCATGCAAAAATGATCTACATTTCCACTCCGCTGGTCTTATACCACAACTTAAACCGTCTTCTCTTTCGTCTCTTCTATTGGAGGAACGGGAGCAGTCGCATCGGTTCGCCTAAACTGTTTATTTCAGCCCATCAGACGATGGCCGTACTCAAACTGCCCATACGCCTCAATTTAGAGGCCTGCCAGGAAATCGCAGATCAAGCAGACGATCTTTTCAGCCAGGATATTATCCTGTTCGACTTTCAAAAAGTCAGGCATATCGATTTGACAGGAATGGGGCTCATCGTGAGGTTCTGGCAGAGAGCGGTAGGTGAAAAAAGGCAGCTTTACGGGATCAATCTCTCCGATGACATGGCTCTTCTGATGCGACTGCACCGCATCTGGGATCTTGTGAGAGATTCCATCTGCCCCCATTTGCACGATCTGGTCACGCGGCTGACGGTCGAGCAATCGAGCGGCTCTTTATACGATTCCATCCAGCAGGAGCATCACTCGGCCGTCATCAGCTTTTTCGGACATCTGGACCATCGTCTGGATGTCGAAGCTTATCTAAAAAAAATTGATCCCATCATCCATCAGAAGCCCTGCATCCTCGATCTGACCTACTGCACATACATCGATAACAGGGCGATCGGTTTTCTGGTCAAGCTGGCCGAAAAGCGCGCCCGCCAGCAGGTTCCGCTCAAAATAGCCGGCATCAGTCCCTCGCTCAAACGCCAACTGCGCATCGCGAAGGTGGCATCTCTATTTGAGTTTATCTAAGAGACACTCTTAATTTAGCATTTCCCAAAAAAACGAAAATACGTTACAAACGTCTCTGATATTTTTATGATTGGAGACGTTTTCTCATGCCTAGGATAGTGATTCTAGTCCTTGTTCTGCTCGGTATGGCAGGAGCAACAGCTGCTTTTGTGTTCCGTCCCGCATCTACTCCCCTCCCCAGGCTGACAGCCAACCCTTCGCAGCAGAATTTGGAGCAGCAGGATCTGCTTAAAACAAGAGAATTTCTCAATCTTGGAAAACCAGAAGAGGCCGTCGCGATCATTCAAGAGCATGCGGACGACATCGACTACAAAACCGAGATGGGCAGAGAGTGGCTCGACCTGTTGGTCAGGGCAAGCGAAGCGACTTTGAACATTCCCCAGCTGCTCGCATTGAATGACTATTATTCCAAATCCTTTGATGCACATGAAAAAGCGGCTCTCCTTATTGCCTCGCATTACCTGACGACCAATCGCGCCAAAGATTTTCAGGCTCTGCGCGACAACTGGATCGGGCGGGAATCAAAGCCTGAAGCCTGGTTTGTGCTCGATGTCGACAAATTGCTGGGGGATGGAAAACGCAAAGAGGCGATCGATCTTCTGCATTCGCGCTCTTTCCCGGGAAAAAGCGACAGCACACGCCTCATCCGTCTGGCGCTCCTGTATGCGTATGAAGAGCCAAAAACCGCCTGGGATTATCTGACGCAGGCCTATGCCAAGGATCCTGAAAATCCCGACATCCGTTCTTATCGCGCCAAGCTTCTGGAGACAGTAGGAAAAATGCCCCTCGCCCTGTCTGAATACAGGGCCGCCATCCAGGCCGATCCTCAAAATCCCTATCTTAAAGATCAGCTGGCAGAATTCTTTGTCCGCACCGAGCAATATCCTGAAGCTCTGCAAATCTGGTCCGATCAGATCAAATCCTCGTCTCAAGATTCCACCTGGCTCAAGGCCCTGTTTTGGAGCCGTGTGACGCAACCGATCGCCTTTGACTGGAAAGCCGATAAAGTCCCTCAAGGTAAGCTGGAGCCTCTTATCCGCTATCTTCTTGCGATGCAGCCGGGCACCTTCTGGAACAACTCGGCCTTTGAACGCCTTCCCGAATGGCAAAATTATCTTAGCAGCCAGCAGGCGACATTCTGGTTCCGGCTTCTCGATGATTTAAAGCTTGGAAAGGAAAAAGAGGCCTATGACCTTCTGCAGTACAACCCCTTCAGTTCTGTCTCATGGAACCCCAAACTCGAGCAGGAGCTCAAACGCATTCTCCAGTATCGCCAGAGTGGTCAATTTGCCAGAGAGGAAAAGCCCTTAAAATTGACTGACAGCGAAGATCCCTATTTCAACGCGATTGACGCCATGGCTCAGACGCCAAATGATATCCCTCACGACCTCCACGATCTGCTTAAAGGTCCTGAAGCCTTCGCCATGGCTTTCATGGCTGCAGGCTGGAATGAAGCTGGACTTGGTCTGCATGAAATGCAAGTGATCCCTCCCACCTATCCCGATTGGGTTGCCGTCGAGATTGCCAAGGCAATGCGCGAAAACCGCGGCGATTCCGCCGCTCTCAAATTTGCCACAGTACAGCCTACCTCTCCATCCCTCTCTCTTCTGATTGGCGAAACCTATTTGGCAAAGGGCAATCAAGAAGCAGCCCTCAAGTATCTTTCTCAACTCAAAGGACAAAATTCCGACGCGGGCTACCGCGCCAGCTGGCTGCTCAGCCTGCTCGAGATCGAACGCGGCCAATATGACGATGCCAAAGCTGCGATTCATGAGCAGCCCCGCCTAGCCCAGGATGTCTTAGGCAAAGAGACGCTTGCCCGCATCGCCCTTCTCGAAGGGGATACACCTACCGCAGAGGCTCTCTACATATCTTTGGAAAAGGTTTCCACAGAAGCGCAATCCTATCTTGCCCGCAAAGCCTTCTTTGACAAGAACTGGAAGCGCGCCCGGATGCTGACGGAGAATCTGCTCAGGCAGTATCCCGACAATCCCATGCTGCAGCAAAACCTTGCCAAAATCAAAGAAGAGCAAAAAAGGCAGCAGTGAAATTTGTAGCTTTCCTTATTGCATTTTTACTGTCCCTCGGTAGTTTCCTCTCAGCACGCGAACCCTACCACGCGGTTGTCACCGTAGATACAACAACGGTCACAGTCAGCGCTCCTAACCTGAAAGATCTCAAAAATGACTTGCGCACCACGGCACTTGAAGAACTGATCCCGTTCTACACACCCGTCTCCCCTGTTTCGATTGGGATTGACTTTCGCGGCATTGATGTTGAGGCTTCATTCGCAGCCGATTCGACGGTATTGGTCGTCAATATTCCGCAAGCCGGCATCAGCCGGACATTTGATGGAGGCACCAGGGATAACAGCATAGCTTTGTTTAAAGAGGCTATCCAGGATGGTGGGGGAGACATCAATCTGCTGAAAGCCTATGCCCGATTTTCTCCCATCGATCCGATTGCGGGCAACCCCAATAGCCTGATGGCCCAGATGGGGCAGGCCGATTATCTGGTAGGACACCTTTCTCCTTTAGCAGGCTGCGATGAATGCTGGTGCGCCCAACCCATCGTCCACCAGTTCCAAGCTGGTCTCTATTCGGGTCGTGCCTTTTGCCACAGATTTGATACCACTACTTTGACTCTTCCCTTGCGCTATTCCTATTCCCCCGATTTATCCTGGGCCTTCATCATTGACCTTCCCTTGACCTATAACCGCAATGGAGGCGCCTCCTCGATCTTCACTTCTGTGGGACTCGGTTTGCGCTACCCAGTGACCTGCGACTGGTCATTAACTCCTGTTTTCCGCTTGGGATCAGGAGGATCCGTAGACTTGTGCACAGCCGGGGCATTCATTTCAACCGGCCTCACAAGCGTTTACAACTACAATTACAGAGAATTTGTCTTCAGCCTGACCAATTACGTTGCCTACATCTCCTCTATTAATCTTTGGCTGGGAGGGGATAACCTCAACTATCATCTGCATAACTACGTCTTCAAAAATGGCCTCGCCATTACCTCCTGCAATGGCTATTGTTTCTGCAAGCGGCCTGTCTACGTAAGCGTATCGTTTCTGGACACCGCCTTTACCCGCGAGAAGCTGTTCATCAAACATTATGATGAAGTGGGCATTTCCCTGATCACCAACGGCGTGCTTCCGTGTGTAGATTATGATTGCCTGATTTTGGGCTTCTCCTATCAATGGGGTCAAAAAGGCTACAAGGCCTATTTTCTGAACCTCGCCTATCAATTCTAATTTTTATTTGACTTGCAAATCCCTCTGATTTCATAAAGAAGTCAAACAACAAAGAGGGAAGCATGAAACTTTTTTACTACGCAGTTACCATGCTATTCGCCGCCGGCCTTCTGAACGCCGCGGACGAAACAGCCAAAAAGCCAAACATTCTCGTCATTATGGGAGACGATGTAGGCTGGTTCAATATTGGCGCCTACCATCGCGGCATCATGTCGGGCAAGACGCCTAACCTCGACAAGCTGGCAAGTGAAGGGGTGCTGTTCACCGACTACTATGCCGAAGCAAGCTGCACAGCGGGCCGCGCCAATTTCATCACAGGAGAACTTCCCATCCGCACCGGGCTTACCACTGTAGGACAGGCAGGAGCCGATGTGGGCATCCCTGCTGAGGCCTGTACGATTGCTACAGCTTTGAAAGCGCAGGGTTACACGACTGGCCAGTTCGGAAAAAATCACCTGGGCGACTTGAACAAATTTCTTCCCACTGTGCATGGCTTTGACGAGT
>JAJFUZ010000156.1 GCA_021372155.1 Parachlamydia sp.
TACTTACTATGACTTTCCCCGTGAGCATCGGGTCCGGATCAGGACCAACAATGCCCTGGAGCGGATCATGCGGGAAATCCGGAGGCGCACCAGAGTCGTTGGCGCTTTCCCTGACGGGCATTCGGCACTGATGCTCTGCGCAGCCAGGCTACGTCACGTGGCCGGGACGCAGTGGGGCACGAAAAGATACCTGAACATGGATTTACTTCGGGAACAGGACATCGACAAGACTCTGGACTTAACGGAGGCCGTATAGATTATCCCTGAAAGGGCACTGCCGAAAAAAAAAAAGCGAAAAAATCTTTACACAACCCTAACTGTAGCAATGTCAAACGTTTTTGTGCTATCTTCTTTGCGGCGGTCATGTCTTCCTCCTTTCAGTCAAGTGTTTTGGGCAAAAACATCTTAACCGAAGAGGAGACTGACTGCCAATTTTCCTTCAACAACTGTAGGGCGAGTCCTTAACTTTTGCAGGTTGCTCATTGATCTTGTGGCCACTATAACATTTAACCTGTATTTTTTCGTAATCCACTCAGATTAGCCTTTAGCAGGCTGTTGAAAAACCCTCTTCAAGAGATTTTTATCGTAAATGGAGATAGGTCGGACCATTCCTTTTGTCAAAAAATCGACTCTGGGGCATTTTACGAAGGCGTTGCTTTCCAAAATTAATGCAAAAACGAGTTTTTCAACATCCTGTTAGCTGGCTTGCGTCTGAATGCGCAATTATAAACCGAGATATGCCTTTTTCACATTTTCATCACCCAAAAGCATTTTACTATCACCGGTTGCGACAATTCTTCCGTTTTCTAAAACATATCCTCTTTGCGCGATTTCCAAGCTTCGCTTTACGTTTTGTTCTACAAGAAGAATTGTCACACCCTCTTTATACAATAATTCAACAGTTTCAAAAACACTGTCAACAACAACCGGGGCCAAACCCAATGATGGTTCATCCATAATAAGAAATTTTGGCCTCGACATTAAAGCCCTTCCAATCGTCAGCATTTGTTGTTCACCACCACTGAATGTTCCAGCAAGTTGACTCCTTCTATCTTTCAATTTTGGAAACAGTTTAAATACCCAGTCCAAGTTTTCCTCCACCTTTTTTGCATTCTTCTCAATATAATCTCCTAATTCCAGATTTTCTAACACAGTCATATAAGGGAACAACCTACGTCCCTCTGGAACCAAGGAAATACCCTCTTTGATAATCTTATGTATAGAAACACTATCGATACGCTTCTCTTCAAAGGAGATACTTCCTGATTGAATGGGAACCAAGCCCATAATCGTCTTAATGAGAGTCGATTTACCAGCGCCATTTGCACCAACTAGCGCAACTACTTCACCCTTGTTGACATTCAGTGAAACATTCCAAAGAATTTGAACTTCACCATATCCCGCAACAATATTATTTATCTCAAGCATGTTTACTCTCCCCAAGGTATACGTCGATAACTTTTCTGTTCTGTGTAATTTCCTGAGGTGAACCTTCAGCAATTTTTTCACCAAAAGAAAGAACAACTATTTTTTCGCAAAGTTCCATGACAACTTTCATGACATGTTCTACTATAACCAATGTAATGCCCATCTCTGAATTAATTTTTCTCAATAATTGAAGGGCATCACCGATTTCTACATGAGTTAAACCTGCCATTACCTCATCAAGAAGTAGCATCTTGGGTTTCAAAGCTAAAGCCGTTGCCAAGCCTACTCGTTTCTTTGCTGAAACAGTTAGATGTTTTCCCAATACATCACGATACTTCTGAAGGTTTGTTGTTTTGATAATCTCGTCTGCCTCATAGATCTGTTCTTCCGCCGGTCTAAATCTCAGTTTTTGTGCTAATATGCCCATCAATATATTATCCAAGACGGTTAAGTCTTCAAATACTCTTACAATTTGGAATGTTCTACCGATACCCCTTTTAGCTACATTGTGTGGTTTAAGACCCTGTATCTCCTCACCCCCAAACTCTATTTTTCCGGATGTTGGCTTGTATTCGCCTGTTATCATGTTAAACATAGTCGTTTTTCCAGCACCGTTAGGTCCGATTATACCTAGACGCATTCCTTCCTGTACACTAAAACTGACATCCTTCACAGCTGTCAGACCACCAAATTGCTTAGTGGCATTGTTTACAACAAGAATGTCTCTCATTATTTCCCTCCCCGCAATCTTTGCGCAATTCCCATAAGGCCCTTTGGTTCAATCAACAGAATTACGATGAGCATCAAAGACCAGATGATGAATCTCCATTCTGGAGCAAAACGCATGAATTCAAGTATAAAAGTTACGACACCTGCACCAATTATTGGACCAATAATTGTTCCTGTACCCCCGACAAGTGCCATAATGACTACCATCTCTGATGTCATCCAGGCAAATGTTGATGGATGAAGGAGTTTGAAAAAATGCGCGAACAGACTGCCGGCCATTCCGGCCAACCCACCGCTAATACCGAAAGCGAGAACTTTATAAAAAGTCGTGTTTATTCCAATAGCTTCAGCCAAGTCTTCATTTTCACGAATCGCAACAAGGTACCTGCCGATACCTGATTTTACTAACACCATAAGAAATGAAACAATAACAACGCAGAAGAATAAAATGAGATAATAGTTGGCATTCATAGATGCGAAACTTATCCCTAACACATCATCCGGTGGTTTGATGCCTCCCAAACCAAGAGGGCCATTGGTGAGGTTTCTTGAATTCAGGAGAACCAAATAGATGAAGTGACCAAAGAAAAAAGTTGTGACTGCAAAATAATGACCGCGAAGCTTTAATGCCGGATATCCGACAATTACCGAAAAAATGAAAACTCCGACAACGCTGATAGGAAATGCGAACCAAAAGGACATTCCTACCTTGAGTGTTAAAAGTGCCGACGTGTAAGCCCCGATACCATAAAATGCCGCATGGCTGAAGGACAGCGGGCCCGTATAACCAGCCATCAGATCAAAACTTGCCGTTAAAATGGCATAGAGCATGGCCAGAGCCACAACATAGGTAATATAACTTGACATGGTCTGGGGTATCGCAATTAGTGCTACGATAACGATTGCAGCAATGATGAGATTTCTCCTTGAACCAACCATTGGCCTTCTCCTTCTTTGCTAACATTAGCTTTTATGTGTTACATACTGTCTTCCAGCCCGACATAACGAAGAGCATAGACCAAAGATGAACATTCGCAACGCTCACCTGTGGAGCGAAATTTGAGACATAGCATGGACGTGAAACGTACTTGAAGAAACCGGCACGCGATTCACGACGCTTTGCGAGTGGCAGTGTGAATAAGTGCATTATGGTTTCGTCCGCGGGAGTATTAAAAACGAACGACTCCCGCGGACTATAAATCATCTTTCATGACAGTTTAAACACGACCAAATAAACCCTTCGGTTTTAACATCAGAACAAGTAGCAGGATAAAAAAAGCATATCCATGCTGATAGGCAGAGGAAACGTAGATGGCACCCAAAGCCTCTATGACCCCCAGTCCAAGTCCGCAAATCAGCACTCCGGCTACCGATCCAAACCCACCGAGAATAACAACAACAAGAGCTTTAAGAAGAGGCAGATCTCCCATGGATGGAAATACCGTATAGAGAGGAGCAACTAGAACCGCCGCTGCTCCTGATAAAGCCCCACCAAGGAGAAAAACAACAGAATTCACCGTACTGATATTGATACCCAGTACTTGAGCCATTCCACTGTCTTGGGACGTTGCGCGAATTGCTTTTCCCATCCTGGTCTTCATGATGAAAAAGTACATAAGCAGGAAAAGCACCGCAGAAACAACGAGTACGACGACACGTTCATAACTATATCCAGTGCCTGGAATTACACCTTCCCAATAATCTGGAAATATCTTTGCCTTCGAGGTCCACAACGCATTGGCCACATTGGCTATAAGAAAGAACAAGGCAATTGCACAAAGAAGCTGAACACGCCCCTGTCCCTGCCAACGTCGATAGAGAAACCGTTCAGAGAGATAAGCCATAACAGCACCAACAGCCATCCCCAAAAGCAATGATAGAACAAACGGAAACGATGCCATCGTCACAGCATAATAGCTAACATAAGCGGCAACGACGTAGTATGATCCCTGAGCAAAATCTGCTATATCGGTGATGCTCCAGATCAGATTCAATCCCAGTGCAATCAAGACATAGACCGAGCCGATGATTAAACCATTTCCGATTTGAAACAATAATGTTTCCACTATTTCACCTCAACGACCTGTCGTTTTCCTTTCGACCACTGCACGATAGTCGGCACATATCTACCCTGGTTCTTGAAACCATCAAAATTTTCAAACTTGATATGCCCCTGATAGCCTTGATAATCTGTTTTTTTCATTGCATCTTTGATCTTAACTGAATCAAGGGATTGCGCTGATTCTATTGCCTTCGCGACCAAGCGAAGTGCATCATATCCAAAAATAATCGCATAATGCATGGGGGCATTGAATTTGTCTTTTACACGTTTCTCAAATTCCGCGGGAACGCCACCCCACAGTGCTATACCGTATGTTCCCTCCACAACAGAAGCCCCAGCCAGTGAAAGAAGCTCCATTTCTCCCATTTCTTCAGAACCGATAAAGGCTGTATTTTTCGTAATCCCCAATTCTTTCGCCTGTTTGAGGATCATTGCACCTTCCGGCGTCGTACCCACGTACAGGACCATGTCTGCCTTCGAGTCCTTAATCTTGGTCAGATAAACCATGAAATCTGTATTGCCTCTCTCAAAAGCCTCCTCTACAGCCGTCGCGACTCCCAATTTTGTAAATTCTTCTTTTAAAGAGTTCGCGAAAGAGTGACCATAATCATCATTGACCAGTAAGAAACCGATTTTCTTAGGTTGAAATTTTTTGGCGATTTTCGGCGCTGCCAGAGGTGCGATCAGAGACATGCTGGGACGCATACGGAAGTAGAATTCATTGCCCGGTTTTGTAACTTTATCCGCTGCACACTCGATTGTCAGTCCCGGTGTTTTATATTCATCACAAAGTGGGGCGATCGCTGTACAAACCGAGCTGCAGTGATCTCCCAAGACCGCAACCACCTTATCTTCCATGGCAAGCTTCCGCATATTTGCGACACCGTCTACAGGTGTGCAGACGCTGTCATAACGGATAATATCGATTTTATAAGTTTGCCCCTTGATTTTGATCCCAGTCTTGTTAACATCATCCAAGGCTAATTGAATCCCGCGCCAACCATTGGTGCCAAACTCAGCAGCAGCACCAGTGAAAGGAGCCGTGTAACCAATTTTAATGACTTTGGAGTCGGCGGCCCATGTAAACGAATATAAGCCAACAATCACAGCAAATACCATCGTAAACCCCATAATAACTTTAGTTGTGTTCTTCATTTTCCCTCCTCCATTTTTCAATAAAAAAACAATTATTGGAACTTACCTCCCGATGTCACCATCCTTACTGAATCATTTCACCAACAGATGATTCATGATTCACACCAGTGAAGCGTTATAATAGCAACTTTACAATGCTGTCATTGCGATCGGAGCAGTAAACATTCACGAATATGAATAGTTATAAGAAATTTCGCCCGGGCAATATGACAACTTATTGCTAAAACACCACAATAGAAATTTGGATATTATGAAAAGTTAAAAGCTCAGTGAGATAAAGATGTCTGAAAAAAGATGCTTGGGAATTGAATATCTCCATATATAACCTCATTCACGAGACACATAGAATTATCGAAATGATAAAATTCAAGCAGCCTTGATGAAATTAAATAGAGACCTATTCAACTAAATAGCAGAAGATAGCCTACGAGAAAAAGAGTGTTGGGGGGTAATGATGGAACGCCACCTCTCCACTCCCCAATTTTCCTCCTTTCTAAAATGTGATTTGAAATTCAAAAATCTTATTATGGCAAAAACGGACTATTTCAATAGATCCGTGTTTTTCATATTTGCAATGTATGAAGCAAGCCTCTCGAGGTGGTGAGTCATACTTATTCTACACTGCTTCTCGTCGTGGCGTTTTATAGCTTCCAAGATATCGCGATGTTCCTTCGTGTTTAGTAGCGAAAATTTGACATCAAGCATCAGATATTTCGTCTCACACTCAGGTATGAAATCCATAATATAATCAACTGTTAAATACAATATTGGGTTGCGTGTGCTCTTGGCGATAAGACGATGGAATTCGTTATTCCTCATGTCAATATCAAAAAAATCCTGTTCACTCAGACTGTCTCCCATATTCTTATGCTTCTCTTCCACGAAGGAGACATTCTCTTCCAGTATTCTAATTTGATCGGGTGATATGTTTCGGATTGAAAACTTGATCATCGCCGGCTCGATAATCTTTCTAACTTCATACAGTTGCTCGGCAGATAGTTCTGTAAAACTGAGAAAGCACCCTATAGAGACCTTGATTGCGTCATTATCTATAGCCGAAACGAAAATTCCTCCCTTCTGCCCTTTTTTCTTTTTGATCAGGCCCAAGTTTTCTAATCCCCGTAATGCCTCCCGAAGCGTAACCACACTAACCCCGAACTTTTGTGCCATCTCCTTT
Organism: Parachlamydia sp.; assembly: GCA_021372155.1. Taxonomy (GTDB): domain Bacteria; phylum Chlamydiota; class Chlamydiia; order Chlamydiales; family Parachlamydiaceae; genus JAJFUZ01. Next base: position 6,552 of record JAJFUZ010000156.1, read on the forward strand.
TCTGTGGGTAGCCTGTCTCCTGAGACGAGGATACCGTCAAGAATGCTTTTCCTGATCCTATCCTGAATATAATCAGATGCTCTTCGGAATGATAATGGTTTAAATATTAATTCATTCATGCTCTTATATCATCCAATTCTTTTTTTAACTTGCCATGCATTATATTATTTAGAACTAATCCTCAGCTTTCTAAATCTAACGAATAAAAAAGCTCTTGTCAAGAATTATTTTTCACTCCTGAAGCAGGCAAAAATGAAGAATCCCATCGAGATCGATAAATAAAAGATGGGTCTAGACTAGCTGAGGCACGGTAAAAGTGCTAAAAAGCTAGTCATGACAATAGCTAATCTGTAAAAGTTAAGGACTTCCCGGACAGTCAGTCCCTCTTCGGTGGCGATGTTTAAGCCGCCTCTTTGGTCGTTATCTGCTCTTTGATAACCTTGCCAGCCTTGATGGTCTCAATGGGTCTCTTGCCCATGTTCCGGTAACCTCGGTGTGGCCTTTCGTAGTTGTAATGCTGGAGCCACTGATCCAGGGCCTTCTGAAGCTTCTCGACGGAAGGATAGAACTCGTTCCGGAAAGCCTCCCGGAAGAACTCATCCAGTACGGTCCGATTGAAACGTTCGACGAAGCCATTGGTCCTGGGCCTGGCCACCTTGGTTCGCCGATGCTCGATGTCATAGAGCTCCAGGAAGATCTGATAGGGATGGATCATCGGCCTGCCGCAGTATTCCCGGCCGTTATCCGTCAGGATGTTCTCGACCTTCAGGCCCTGAGCCTCGTAGAAGGGCAGCACCCGATCA
>JAJFUZ010000157.1 GCA_021372155.1 Parachlamydia sp.
AAGCAAATGGTGCTCAGTCTCGACAATGGCATAACGGCTGCGCATTTCAGGCGGGAAAAAGGTGCCGATCCCGGTTTCAAACAGAATATGGCGCCCTTTATCTGTCTGAACCAGCAAGGCGCGGCCCGCGAGGGGAATCCTGTTCAGGGAATCTGCCTCGGTCCATTTCTTCCACAGCACCTGAGGGGCATTGCCAAACATGGCGCCACCATCCAGTCGAAAGGAATTGCCCTCAACGGCCCAAAGTTTCATGTTGCTTCCTTTAGATGCTATTAACTGAAAGTTCAGCCGTTTGCAAGCAGTTCGAATTCCTAAGTCGAAGCGTGCAAAAAATAGGACCTATCCTTATATTTTTTGCATGGGAAAGATTTTTTTGCTGTTTATTTGTTATTCCATTTGCACGTATGGCGAAGAAGCTAAGGAGCCGGAAAAGCCTCTTAAAATAGGTAACCTTTCTTTACCACCTTCCCAGCAGCCTGGGCCTTTAGTTGGCATAGGCGAAAATGTCATTGATGCAGGCCATGTACAGGTTTTTCTTTTAGCTGATCAGTATAAAAGAGCTAAGGGCTACTTTATCGATGTTGTCCCGAGCGTCCTGTATGGCATTACGGATAAATTCTCGGTCTTTTTTAATCTGCCTGTGGCGCCTCGATTTAAGGAAAAGAAGCAGCGCTCAGAGGGTTTAGAGGACCTTTTTGTCCAGCTTGAATATGCCTATTACACGAAGGAGAGCCTGTTAGCTACTGATCAGGCGACCGTGGTTTTCAGCGTCGCATTTCCGACAGGGTCGGCAAGGAAAAATCCACCAACCGGATTTGGATCTCCCAGCTTCCTGATTGCGGCGACCTATAACCACACGGGCATCGACTGGTTTTATTTTGGCGCGCTCGGTGCTATCTTGACGACCTTTTCCAGCAAAACCAAATTTGCCGATCTGTATGAATATGAATTTGGCTTTGGGCGCAATATAGCATCGCCGCCGGGCTGGATCTATGCATGGATGGTGGAAATCAATGGCGAATATGCCTCCAGAAACACTGAGGATGGAAAAATCAATCGCGATTCTGGCGGCAATGTTGTGTACGTGACGCCTTCACTGTGGATCTCATCTGAAAATCTGGTTGTCCAATTAGGGGCTGGCGGGATTTTGACCCAGCATCTGTATGGGAACCAATCCAGGTTCACGCATCAGTTTGTCTTAAACCTGGGCTGGACGTTTTAATTTCAAACTCTCCAGCTAAAATCTAACATAATATACATTATCAGACGTTGCTAGGGCAGAAAGGCATTGTTTTGTATCAGAATTTCAACTGTAGGGTTTGGTTTCAGAAGAAAATTGATGATATTTTTGAGTAAAACAATATTAGTGACGTTGTGACGCTCTACGATATCCCGATACGTCACATACGCATCCATTGCACTTGAGGTTTTCCCACAACTTCAGGGAACCCCCTTCCGCCAGATATTCGTCCAGGGTTTTGCTGAAGCCATCTCTTTCTATTCTACTCAATGTCTTCTTTAGTTCTGGAAGCTGTTTAAAACGGAGATACTCGGCAAAGCTATATGGCCAAACTTCTAAGCTCAAAGAGCGACCGCGCAGGGATGTTGCGATTTCAGTACTGAGTAGTTTTGCAGAAGAGCCACTAAGGTATATCCTCACATTTTTGGTATTAAGATATCGTCGAATAACAAGTGCCCAACCATCAACATTATGAATTTCATCCAAAAAAAGATAACAAATCTTTTTGTGATTCTCGGGAAATAGTGAATAAAAATCATCTAATAGTTTAGCTAACAGACCCTGATCCATTGGCAGCAAGCGATTTTCATGAGAACAGCCTCCTTCTTCAAAACTGATAATCTACACTTGTTTGTTATTCGTCATCGAAATTCAAGAAAAATCGCGGCGCAAAATAGGCAAATGCAGATTATCAGTCGCTACAAATAGCAGAGTTTGGCAGGCAATGAACCAAGATCATGGAAGAATGATTCTGATTTGAACTAGGCCCGAGCGTAAATAAAATAGAAGTTTGGCTCAAGAACGCGATCCTTGATATCTTCGTAGGTATACGTGCAGCGCTTGTATCCAAGGGACCAGGGGTCATCGGGCAAATTGTCATGGCCTGTACGGCTGAAAAGGACCCAGGATACGCCAGGAATAAGCTCTCCAAAACCTCTTACAACGTTGCAGATGCCATGACCGATTTGTTTCCAGGAACGCTCACACAACATTTTATGGCCGTTGTGCCATTGGCCCTCGTGGTTGGAAAGCAAAGCGCCCAAGCCAAAGAGGATACTGAGGCAAAGGCCGCCGATAATCTGGGTCGTTCCAAAAAGAATGCGCACGGAACCGCCCAGAAAGCCCCATTTACCCAGTCGATTGAGGCCGTGGTTAAAATTTCCGGTTTTCCAGCAATCTACAAATCGACCTCTTTCAATGATGGTTTCAAATCCTTCGATTTTATTGCAGATCTTGATTACGCTATTATAGTAAATCATAAGTTTTTCAAATTTGAGCCGGTGCTAACTGTTCTGAGGCAGGCTTCTCTTCGGTGGCATAGCTCTTTTTCAGAAAGAGCGACAGACCGCCTGCGAGCAGATAGGTTGCGGGAAGAACGAGGAGCGCATACTGGAAGCTGCTGTTGCTGTAATGGTTAATGGCATCGACCACAGTGCCATCCCAGGTCAGGTCGAGCATGTAGCCGACCAGAGGCTGAAGGATTGCTCCGGGCAGCATCACAAACATGTTTGTCAGAGCGACGGCCGAGCCGGTCAGGGCTGGGCTGGTGCACTCTTTTGCAATCACGAAGGTGATATTTTCGGCTGATGAAAAGACGCCGAACAGGAATAAGATGGCGCCGATTGACAGGGGCGAAAGGCCATCCATGTAGATCAGCGCTGCGATCGAGATGGCTCCGAGGACGCTGCCCAACACGATGGGCGTCCGGCGATTATTGAAATAGTCAGAGATAAAGCCCACAATGGGACCCCCGATTGCCCAGCCTAAGAAGATGGTCGAGGTCAAGGCGGCGGCCATCTGGGGTGTAAAGCCTTTGGCCTGCTGCAGGTAAGGGTCGCTCCAGAGCTCAGCAAAGACAGATAGAGAGGTGTAGAGAACGCCACCAATGAAGGCGATGAGCCACATCTGAGGTTTTTTCAGAAGCTTGAAAATGTCGGTGAAGAGGATCTTGAGTTTGACTTCAGCGCTCTCTTTCTTTTTAGGAGGAGATCCATTGCGCACATAGACCCAGATGATGCCTGTCAGAAGGAGTCCGAAAACGGCCGAGCCATACATGGTACACTGCCAGCCTATCTCTTTGACGAGCGCTGCCATCACATTGTTGCCAAAGA
>JAJFUZ010000182.1 GCA_021372155.1 Parachlamydia sp.
TTAGAGAAATTAGTATTTTAAGTCTCTTAGAATCAAAGTTGCAATTGATCGATTTAGATTCTATAATGCTTGAAAAATGGAGAATCCACATGTCAGCACTTGAGCCAGCAACCTCAAATAAACATCCGATCGAGTTATCTGACAGAGAGGGGAAAAAAGCCCGAACTGAAAATCCGACCAGGCTTGTGACAGATTTGCCCATGGATGTCCTGAAGGCTGTTTTTGCCTTGCTGCCCCATCCCAGGCAATTGGAACTGGCTCCTGTATGCAGAAAATTTCGCGCCGCTATCAATGCTCAGCGCTGGACGGTCAACATGGATGACGTTGCTACCCATCCAGTCACATATCTGACCCATTGGAGAAAAGTCGATACTGTCATCACTGAGTGCAGGTACAATGAGGGGGGATTTCAAGGCGAGGATGAGTGGGGGATGGAAGATGTGGTTGGTGGAGTCCAGCGTTTGTATTTGGCCACTCAACTGCAAGCCCGAAAGATAAAAATCATCTATGCAGAGCCCTATGGACTAGAACCCTACCTGAAACATCGCAAATCCAAGCCTCACCTTTTTTCCTCTGCAACGAAAGCGGTGCATTTTCGTTTGAAAGCGTGGGATAAAAAGGTGATGGGCTGAGCCAGATTTACTTTTATCTTCTATGGAAAGCTACCATTGGACGTTTGGAGTTTTTAAGCATTCATTTTAATTCGGATGATGATGCTGCCATGCAACTTTCTGAAGATGAAAGTGAAGAAATTGTCAAACTTGCAAAGAAGCTCAAGGACTCAACTACGCGACTTAATTTACATTTGGATTTCGATCAGCATGAATTGTATATCACATGCTTTCGCCAAGTGATGCAAGATCTTCCCAATGTTGCTATTTTTGTATGGAAATACGTAGGCTGCGAAGATGATATTTGGAGCTGTACACGGTATTGCCAGGGGAATGAGACCGTTAATACAAATTTAAGAGAGATACAGGATCCCGATTTCGCGGCTTTCTGAACATGAACGATGTCGCGCTGTCTTGCCGTACCAGTTCAGTTGAAATGTGAAAAACTGCCAGCACAGCTGGCAGAAATGATCTCAAACATTATACGACGACGAGCTGACCTTGCCGCCGGTGCCAGTCCAGTTGGTGTGGAAATACTGGCCGCGGGGCTTGTCGACGCGCTCATAGGTATGGGCGCCGAAGAAGTCGCGCTGGGCCTGCAGGAGGTTTGCGGGAAGTTCTGCGGAGCGGTATCCGTCGTAAAAGGCGAGGGCGCTGCTGAAGCAGGGTACGGGGATGCCGAGTTCGGCAGCGGTGGAGACGACGCGGCGCCAGCCCTGTTCGGCTTTGGCGATCTCGCCGATGAAAAAGCCATCGAGGAGAAGGTTGGCCAGGCTGGGGTTGTTGTCGAAGGCCTCTTTAATTTTGCCGAGGAAACTGCTGCGAATGATGCAGCCCCCGCGCCACATGAGGGCGACTGCGCCATAATTGAGCTTCCAGTGATATTCTGCAGCGGCCAGGCGCATCAGCATGAAGCCCTGCGCATAGCTCACGATCTTGGAAGCATAGAGAGCATGGCGGATCTGCTCGATAAATTCTTCTTTATTGCCTTTAAAGGACGCTGTCGAACTCTTTAAAAGCTTGCTGGCCTGCAGGCGCTCTGATTTGATCGACGAGAGGCAGCGGGCAAAGACGGCCTCACCAATGAGTGTGAGAGGCATGCCCATATCCAGGGCATTGATCGCGGTCCATTTGCCGGTCCCTTTTTGGCCGGCGATGTCGAGGATTTTGTCGACGAGCGGCGTGCCATCCTGATCCTTTGTGGCGAATATTTGAGCGGTAATTTCAATAAGGTAGCTGTTGAGCTCTCCCTCGTTCCAGCGGGCAAAAATGGGGCCAAGTTCATGGGGTTTTAAACCGAGAGCGTTTTTCAAGAGATGGTAGGCTTCGCCGATCAGCTGCATATCCCCATATTCGATGCCGTTGTGGACCATCTTGACATAATGGCCCGCACCCTCATCGCCTACCCAGTCGCAGCAGGGCTCGCCCGTATCAGCTTTGGCGGCAATCCCCTGAAAAATGGACTTGAGATGAGGCCAGGCTTCCGGATTGCCCCCAGGCATGATCGAAGGTCCATTGCGCGCCCCCTCCTCGCCACCTGAAATGCCTGTCCCGATGAAAAGGATGCCCTTCTCTTTGAGACTTTCGGTGCGGCGATTGGTATCCGTGAAGAGGCTGTTGCCGCCATCGATCAGGATATCCCCCTTCTGCAGGTAAGGCAGGAGCTGTTCGATGAATTCGTCGACAGGAGCGCCGGCCTTCACCATCAGCATGATTCGGCGCGGAGACTTCAAAGTATCGATAAATTCTTTTAAGGAATGCGTGCCGATGATTTTGCTGCCCTTGGCGGGTCCTTCCAGGAATTCATCCACCTTGGAAACCGTGCGATTAAAAACGGCAACAGTGAATCCATGGTCATTCATATTGAGGACCAGGTTTTGGCCCATGACAGCGAGACCAATCAGGCCGATATCTGCTTGTGTCATCTGTTTACCTCAGAAAAACCCTACTTTACGAAAAGGCTCGCCGGAAAGCAAGAAGATCCATTATTCTATTTTATGTGTTCTCGTAGCTCAGGTGGATAGAGCGGTTGCCTCCTAAGCAACAGGTCGCGCGTTCGAGTCGCGCCGAGGACGATTATTTCTTTCAGTTATTCGTAGTTTCGCGGATTGGTTTTTGTGACGCTGAAGTCGAGGATGGTTTCGTCAAAACCTTTACTTTGGGATAAAAACTGCGTGCGCAGGGCTTCGGATGCCTGATCGGCGGTCATGGTCCCTTTGATCACCATGGTATAGAGATGGCAGCGCGTTTCAACCAAAGATTGGACGACGACGGGATCATCGAAGATGGCCAGGAGAAGGGGGCGCGCAGCCAAATAGACGCGGACTTTGGCGGCGTCCTGCAGGGTGATGAAATCGAGCAGGGAGTAGTAACCCTGCGGCGATTTGACCTCTTCCTCTTTACCAGGCTCCATGTATTCATCCTCCTCCTCGCCAGCCTGATCTGGTATCTGGCAGGGAAGGTTTGACATCAGCAGATCGCCCTTTTCCCGAGGGGTGATTGTGCCTTGCAGCATACTGTAAAAGGCTGAGTTGAGCTCCTGATCCTGCAGATTGAGGTTGGCAAGATCGGAAGCGCGGGTCATTTTCTGATCCGTTTTCTGCTGCATTTTCTGCTCTTGGGGCTGGTTCTCGGCGATCATCAAGCTGGCAAGCAACTGGCTGGTAAAATCGGGGCGCTTCTGCTCCATTTCCTTGTAAAATCGCTGATCTTTATAGAGCACGGCCATCAGCTTTTTGGCCAGAATCACGAGCTGCGGATATTCCTGGCTATAGGCCCCTTGCTTTTTGCTGTCGATAAAGACAACGAAGCTCAAGCGGGAGAGCGCCTGCTTTTTGCCTTTCTGCTGAGAGCCTTTCCCAGTTGAGCGTGAGGCAACCGAGGTCTCATACCAGGTCCTGGCGGCATTGTTGATCGCGCTGCGCTCTGTCATTTCCATGTAGCGGTTAAACTCCCCCTGCAGGATGCTGAAGCTGCGATAGGTTTCGATGCGCGCATAGGTCAGCGTCGCCAGAAGGAGGATCATGGATGTTGCAAAAAGCAGAACGTTCATTGTTTGTACACCACCTGGCGCTGGCATTTTGGAAGGGGAAAGACAAAGACGCGCGTCGATTTATCCAAGAGGGTCACCTGCACCTTGACCATGGCAGGCAGCTGCTGATAGTCGTAGCTCCATGTCGGATGCCATTGTCCTTCAGGTGTGGGCTTGACGACAACGGATGCTGGCTGGTCGGATGCAGCGTTAGGTGCGGGCTTAGAATCTGCTTTTAGTTGTTTGGAAGCGGCATCAGAAAACTTCCAGTCCTTTTCCGGAGCGACAAAAAAGCCAAAACTGAGCTCATCTACTCCTTCCAGGAGCACCTCCTTTTTCATGGGAGGGCTGATGCCATCCACCCAGCGGTTGGGAGAGGGCCAGGTCGCTAGGCAGAGTTTATAGTCGGAACTTAAGAAAAGTCTGCCCAGAACGTGGTTGGAAAAGAGTTTGTCGAGCTTGACTCCATTGTCGTATGTCAGCATAAGTGTGGGACTTCCCTGTTTGGCGAATGCCAGGGTTGAGGATGTGGTGAAGAAGAAAAAATCCTTCTTTGCATCGGATTCCGATACCGCCTGTGGCAGAATGCTTGCAAGGCGGTTTTCCACATAGCGCATGCGGAAGCCTTGCCCCTGGACCTTCTCCAGCTGCGTATTGACGGCATCGATCTGGCGGTAGAAAAAGGTCAACGTGCTGAGGACGAGCATCGTGATGCCGAGCGCAATCAGCGTCTCCAACAACGTCATGAAGCGCTTTTTTGTAAATTTAAGCTTTTTCTGGTCGTTTGTCCCGGACAACGAACACCTCGTAGCTATATTTCAGGGTATTGTTTTTTTTGACCTCATCTGTAGCCAGGCTCAATTCGGAAGGGACGAGATTAAATGTAAGAGTCAAAAGGTAGAGGAAATAGGGCGCATTTTCATCGTTGGGCTTATGCTTGACTTCGTGAAACTGATAGCTGCCCTCGTAGCCCAGCACATTCCCCGATCCTAAGCGTTGGAGATCCTCCTTATAGATGGGAAAAGTGCGATGAGTAAGCTCATTCCATCCGATGGTATTCATGTAGAGCTGCTCCAGGACAAAGGCATAGAGCAGGTTGACCGCATGGTCGAGATCGATTTTGCGAATGAACTGGCGCTGAGCCTTCAGCATCGCTGTATGGGGCGATATCAATGGAATTGTGCAAAGAACCACAAGCGCAAAGGCGATCATGGCCTCTAACAGCATCATCGGCCTTTGATGGATTTTATACATCATGGCTGTTTGGTCCTCCCTGTCGGAGATCCCGTCTGTGATTCCTCTACGGGCGTTGTCGATGCATCGGAAGCCTGCTTTTGGAGCTTTGGCTGAATCTCGTTCTGCATATCGCGGGTCAAGAGATCGGCATTCTCGGCCTCTTTGCCGTCGGTGCATTCTTTGATCTCCGTACTGGAACTGTCGATCGGTTTGGGATACCCCGGCAGGCAAATGTAACTTTTTAAGACACCGTCGCCTTCCTTCTCATCTGAACTGAACAGGCGCAGGATGCCCTTGCTCATCACCGAACCGCCCGAAAGAAACATGATATCCAGATGTTTTTTGACCTTGATGGCAGAGATCCTGTCATCCATTTCCACCAGGTGAATGGCCTTTAGATTGGGCCGCTTGCGCTTCAGTTCGCGCTCCCAGCCTCCTGAAAGCTGTTTTTCGACCTCGATCCAGTACCGGATGCCTCCAGCAGGATCATCGGCGAAAAGCACATGGGCGTCTGAGTTGAGCAGTAGCATCAGATCCTGTGCCAGCCTGAGAGTATCGACAACGGCGCTGACCTCCGCACGAAACCTCTGCTCAAAAAAAGCGCGGCGGATATTGTATCCGACGAGTCCCGCCACCATCAGCAGGATCGAGATCACGAGCAGAAGTTCAATGAGAGTAAAGCTGTACTTTTTACATCTTGCCATTGTCATCGGATGGGCCCTTGACGGTATCACCCAGAACCAGCGTAAAGGGTGCCGCAGGAGCTGCAATGAGAAAGGCCATCAGAGCTACGATTGAAAACATTTTCATTATTCTTCCTCATCTTTTCTTGCTTTTTGTGTCGCCTTGCATCCCAAGTAAAGCAGGGGTACGCTGACCAGCAGATAGACATACCAATAATGGGCGTTCCAGCGAAGTGTGAGATGGCCATTGTGGTCGCCAAAAAGCCATAGAACGATCCCAAAGATGGCAAAAGCCGCTCCCGACAACATGAAAGCAAGGCTGAGCACAAAATGTCTCGGATCTCCATGAGGATGCTCGTGGGCAGTTTCATCTGCATGCTCTTTTGGCGGCTCTTCTTTTGGCGGCTCTTTTTTTGATTTCTCTTGAGCCGGCTGGGATTTTTTGTAGGGCGACGAAGGAATCTTATCGGTAGAGGAATTGACAAGCTTATAAGGAGGCGCAAGAGCATCTTTGGATTTGTTTTCCTGCATGCTGACTGCTTCCATGCTTACGCCACAGAAGGGACACTGTTCCGCACTTACCAACACTTCCCCTTCGCAATTCCAACACAGTCTTTTCTTGGTTTTCGTGTTCATCGACGCCGCCTCCAGCTTATTTGGAGCCATATTGCCACAAACCACTTTTTTTAGGTGATTTTTTATGCTCTAACGCTTGTCGATGAGTCTTACAATCTGCCTGTCGCCCAAATCGATGTGTTCTTCAGAGAACTGTTTCTTTGCTGTTTCGGGAACTTCGATCACAATGTTGTAGACGGTAGGCTCTTTAGTTACTGGACGCTTCAGCTGGATATTCACGGGTTTCCCGGAAGTCAGCTCGAGCCGGATCGTCGTGTTCCCTTGGTCTAAGAGGATGCGATATGTGCGCTTCTTGTGTGGATCGGCTTCGACAGAGATGTTGACGTTGCGAATGGTCTCGTTCTTAAGAAAATATCCCATGGCCAGGAGGCCCACAAAAAAGAATCCGCCCAGAATGCGGCGATTTTGCAACAGCTTGAGAATCTGCTTTGCTAATGGCACAGCAGATGCCAGCTGGCTCTCCGATATTGCGGCATTTTCTTGTAAAGGAACTGCTGGAATTGCAGCTGGAAGTTCAGCAGGCGTCGGTGGAACAGGTAGATTTTCGGGCATTGCGGGAATTGGCAAAGGTCGCACTGTATGGTCTTCAAAAGCCGGAGGCGGGAAATCAGCATCAGAGATAGTGACGGGCTGTGGCATCAAGGAATTTTTCCACTTATTTGCGGCTTGGTTCATCAATTTTTCAGGTCCTGATAATGAAAAAATCCCAGGTCTTTCAATAGGGGAAGGAAAAGGCATGGATGTTACTCCTCAATTTCTTTTGCTTGTTCAGTTGGCTCAAATTCTTGTTCCACTCGGATCGAGGCCGGATCTTCTTTCGAATGCAGCCATGAATAGGCCTGCACAGCCATATATATCGTCGCAGCAGTCAGCGTGATGGCGGGAATGGGGAGGGTTCTGGCTCCGACTTCAGTCAAGCGGTTGACGATGCCCTGCTCTGTATAATATCCTATGCCTGCAAAGACTGGCGCCAGGACCAGGTTTCTTAAGATCGAAAGAGAGAGGTTCGTTGCCGACCGAGGAATAAATTTCTCGTCGCTGACCCGCGCGCCTGGCGTTATCAGCTGGGTCTTTTGGATGACTTCTGCACGCTGTCCCATTACCAGCATCTTTGTGTCTTTGGCAACATGGTGCAGGGATCGGGCAGCCATCCAGCCGCTTCCAAACGTCATCAGAAAAGGGCCTGCCATTTCTCCCGCAGAAAAATCGGGATAGCAGCTATCGAGGAGCAGATCGGTGGCAACTTTATCTGCGTTGTCTGCGGCTTGCTGGATGCCCGTTTGAGTCTTTTCGGAGATCGTTCCGAGATTGGGATGAACTTTTGTCAGGATAAGAGAAGCGACATTGCCGGAAAATCCGAGCACAGCTTGGCCGCCCTTTGCAGCATAGTATGAGCAGTCATAAAAGAGGGAGGGAAGGGTGGCTGAGGCCACATAGCCCAGAACTTTTGTAGACATTGTGCTTGGAGTAAAAGAGGTTGAACTAAAAGAAGCCAGGGCGCTTCTTGCGGATGCCGCTAAACCACCTACTGCTGAAGATACCGCGCTCATACTGACATAACCTCCGTATACATGCAAATTCCATTAAGGGAATGCTTATTATACTATAATTATTCATTAAGTTCAATGTAATTATTTTATTGAAAATCAAATGTTCAGTAATCTTTTTCTTGGCGCTTAGGGGATAAATCGAGTATTCTAGAGTTTTTTAGGAGAATTATAAACAATGACGCTCCAGCAATTTGATGTTGCCGTTCTCGGCGGAGGGCCGGGCGGTTATCCCGCAGCCATTCGAGCGGCGCAGCTTGGCAAAAAGGTCGCCTTGATCGAAGCGAAAGAGCTCGGCGGCACCTGCCTCAACCGTGGCTGCATCCCTTCCAAAGCCCTCATTGCCAGTGCAGAGACCTTGAAAGAGATCAACGAGGCCTCGCAGTTTGGCATTGTCGTCGGAAATGTCACCTTTGACTACAGCAAGATGGTGGATCGCAAAGACCAGGTTGTGAAGAGGGTAAGAAAGGGCCTTGAGAGCGTCATCGCCTCCAACCAGATCACCCTCTTTAGAGGGTTTGGGCAGTTTGTCTCACCCAACACGATCAAAGTCAAGGGCATCGATAACGCCACCATCCATGCGGATAAGGTCATTATCGCGACCGGATCGGAACCGCGCAACATTCCGGCCTTTCCCTTCGATTACGAAAGAATTCATGATTCTACCTCGCTTCTTGACATCAAGACTCTGCCGAGCAGCATTGTCATCATTGGAGGAGGGGTGATCGGTTGCGAATTTGCCTCTCTTTTTGCTATTCTGGGTGTCGATGTGACTGTCGTCGAGATGCTGCCCCGCATCATCCCTATGGAGAGCACCAGCGTGTCAAACGCGCTGGCCAAGGCCTTTTCCAAAAAGGGTATCAAGATGGAGACAAACGCCAAAGTCGAGGGGATCGACCGCCTAGAGAATAGCATTAAGGTGCGTCTGGCCGGAGGCAAAACCTTCCAGGCTGATATTGCCTTGGTCGCGGTGGGCAGATCCCTCAATGTTGAGGGAATTGGACTCGAGAAAACTGGTCTGACAGTGAACGAGAAGGGGTTAATTCCCGTCGATGAGACAATGGAGACGCCTGTGAGGGGTCTCTATGCCGTGGGAGATATCGCTTCAAAGTGGTGGCTGGCGCACGTTGCTTCCCATCAGGGCCTTGTCGCGGGCAGCAATGCCGCCGGCAAACCCGCACGCATGCATTACAACGCAGTTCCTAATGTCATTTTCACAGAACCAGAGATCGGGACGGTCGGTTATACTTTGGAGCAGGCGATCGAAGCGGGTTATCCGGCCACTGTCGGGGCGTTTCCTTTCCAGGCTTTGGGAAAAGCGCAGGCTGCGCTTAAAGAAGAGGGCTTTGCCCAAGTTGTCGTGGACCGTAGGACGGGTCAGATCCTCGGCGCTCAGATCGTCGGCCATGAAGCCTCTTCTTTGATCGCTGAAATGGTTGTGGCGATCGCCAACGAACTGACCCTGGAAAGCATCACCGAAACAATTCACGCCCATCCCACCATTGCGGAAGCCTGGCTGGAGGCTGCTCTCATCGCCAGCGAAGCTCCTCTGCACTTCCCTCCCAAAAAGGGGTCTTAACATGCTGAATCGCCAAAGGCTCAACATTCTCCCGGACAATCCTGAAATAGACGATGCTGAACGGGTTGTTGGCCCGGGGCGTTTTCCCTCCTGGCTTCACCGCAAGCTGCCCCCAGGTGGGTCGCTCTGGCAAACAGGGGCCATTCTGAGCAAAAACCGCCTCCACACTGTCTGTGAAGAGGCGAAATGTCCCAATCTGCTCGAATGCTGGTCGAAGAAGACTGCCACTTTTTTAGTGATGGGAAAAGCCTGCACGCGAAGCTGCGGCTTTTGCGACATCGGCTTTTCAAAGGCGCCGCCAGCTCTGGAGGCCGATGAGGCCATCCGCGTCGCTGACTCTGTTCTGGAGATGGGGTTGAAGCACGTCGTCATCACGATGGTTGCCCGCGATGACCTTCCCGACGGGGGTGCATCTCATCTGGCCGCCATTGTCCAGGCTGTCAGGAGCAAAGCGCCTGACGCAACGATCGAATTGCTCACCTCAGATCTGTGTGGCAAGAGTGAAGCTGTTGATATCGTCCTGGAAGCTCAGCCCGATATCTTCAATCACAATATCGAAACTGTGCGGGAATTGACGCCGCGGGTGCGTCACAAGGCGACCTATGAACGCACTTTGCATGTTTTGCGCTATGCCAAAGCAGGAGCGCCACAGATGCTCGTCAAATCGGGACTGATGGTGGGGTTAGGGGAAAGCGAAGAGCAGGTTCAGCAGACACTGCGCGACCTCAAAGCGGCTGGGTGCGATATCGTCACGATCGGGCAGTATCTGCAGGCCAACAACCGCAAACTGCGCGTCAAAGCCTTTGTGCCGCCGGAACAATTCCAGAAATATGAAAAATTTGGCTATGAGATCGGCATCAGCTACATGTTCTCTGGCCCATTTGTGCGCTCCAGCTATAACGCCAATCTCGTTCTGAAAGATGCTAAAGCAATTATTAACAGCAAATGAACATGGACGAAGAATACCCTTTGAAAGATGCCGTCGACCTCCAGATCATCATGCACCGCGAGGCCCATTTTGGTGGACAGTTTGATGTCATGCTGGATTATTACAAGCAGGGCCGCAAAGGTGTACAACCCGAATTTGAGCCAAACCGCATCCAGGAACTGAGTGACATCGAGAAGGGGCTCCAAGAAAATTTGGCAACTCTCTTCCTTTCCGGAAGCGATGCGGAAAAAGTAGCACGCTCCCGAGAGATGTATAAAGAGCTCCGCAGTTTGTACGAGAGCAACAGACCCGAAATGAGAATTCCCAGGCTCATCGCGGACCTGATCCTGAGCGAAGATCCTGAAGCGATAGCTGAAATTGCGGCTTTGAGCAAAGAAAGAATCTCCGCGCTTTCCGCGTTGATCCAGCTGATTCGCTCCGAAGATCTGCATGACCCCCTTTTTCCAGGTTATGGGTTTGCACCAAATCTAGCCATCAAATGCCTGGGCGACATTGGCGACAAAAGGGCGATCATCACTCTTTTTGAGTCGATCGGAACCGGCGATTTCTTTGATGACAACCTGGCGCTCGATGCTCTTAAAGTCATTGGAGAACCTGCGAAAGCATTTTTGCTGAAAGTGCTGCACGGCAAGCCTCTGACTGAGGACAACGAGAAGGCAGCGATTGCCTTGCTGGCATTCAAGGATGATCCTGAAGTATCCTCAACGTCGCTAAAACTCCTCCAGGATTCAACGGTTCGGAAAGATCCTGTCCTGTCCACTTATCTTGCCCTGGCCTGCGAAGGTTTGAAAGAAGAAGCGGAGCGAGCAGCGTATAGATCTTTAGCTAGCGATTCTGCAACTTCAAAAACACTGCGGCTCGATATGGAGACAGTCGTGAAACAATGGAAGGATTGACTGTAAAGGGTCACCCCCCTTTCCTCGGAGAGGTGGAGACCATTTACGATTTGCGCGTTTAATAGTGACCTGCTAGGATGCGGATAAACAACGATTGAGAGCCGCTATGGGTATTCCCTGTATTTCGTTAAAGCCATTTTTCCATCTCTTTGCCTTGATGGTTTTTGCGCTGCTGTTCACAAGCTGCACCAGCACGAAGACGATTGTGAATAGTCTCGACGAAAAAGAGGCGAACGAAATCCTCGTCTACCTATCCAGCAAGGGAATAGATGCCAACAAGGTCAAAAGTGGTGAAGCGGGCGGGGGAGGCTCTAAACTTGTTCTCTGGGATATTGCCGTAAACGCCGAGCAGGCAACCGAGGCGATGGCGCTCCTCAACCAGGCTGGTCTTCCTCGCCGAAGAGGAGCGAACCTCCTCGGCATATTTGCAAACGTCGGCCTTGTTCCCTCCGACTTGGAGCAGAAGATCCGCTATGAAGCTGGCCTTGCTGAACAGATTGCCAGCACCATTCGAAAAATCGACGGCGTTCTCGATGCCGAAGTGCAAGTTTCTTTTCCCCAGGAAGATCCTCTAAATCCGGGTCAATATAAAGGGAAAATCACGGCCTCTGTCTATGTGAAGCATAATGGCGTCCTCGACGATCCTAACAGCCACCTCATCTCGAAAATCAAACGCCTGGTCGCTTCCAGTATCACGGGCTTAAGCTACGATGATGTGACGATCATTCCGGACAGGGCCCGCTATGGCGAAGTGCAGCCTGGAACCATCGGCCTTGGAGGAGAAGAGGAGAAGCAGTTTGTTTCCGTCTGGTCCATGGTGATCGCCAAAGAATCGTTGACCATGTTCCGCATTATCTTTGTCTCGTTATCTGCTCTCATTCTGCTGCTTCTGCTGATGCTGGTCTGGATCATCTGGAAAATCTTCCCGCTTCTGAAGCAGCATGGCGGTTTCAGGGAACTTTTTCATCTCCATCCCATCAAAGTACTACCTAAGGCTGAAGAAAAGCCTGAAGAGAAGGAAAAGGCTGAAGGTGAAGAGGAAGCCGAAGAAGAAAAGAATGTTGACATTACGTGAATATTATGCACCTCAAAAGCGCGATGATGACGCGGGTGTTGATCAACCGCTTTCACAAAGGAAACCCAGACGCATTGCTGCGCTTTCTTCCAGAATCTGAAGCTGATGAGGTGAACAGGCTTCCCATCAATTCTCCGGAATTTTCTCCTTTATTTTCTCCATTGGCCGAACAGATTTCTCGCGTTCACCATACCTGGATCTTGCCTGTCCTGCAAAAAGTGCCTCCAGTGGCTCAAGGTCAGTTGCTTGGGGTGCTGCCCGATAAAATGGCCACACCACTGAGCGACCAGCTCTCCACCTCATCGCAAAGGCAGACCTTGGCCCCCTGCTCACAACAATTCCTGCAGCACCTGATCCTGAAAAATCTGACTGGCTTTGATGAGGTGACTCCTCTTTCCTATCTGCCTGAAACACCGTTGTCCCAATTAGGAACCTGGAGCAAGAGAGATCTCGTGCAGCTGATCAGCTTTCTGGGAATCCATGATCTTGCTGAAGAGATCCGGCACATTGTCGACAAAAAAAGAATCAAAGGGATCTATCTCTGCCTGACAGCTAAAGAGCAGCAATACCTGCGCTATTGCATGCATCTGAAAGAAAAATTTGTGGCTCCCCCTTTGGGACTGGATAAATGGAGTGGCGATTGTGACAAACTGAAAATCACGTTGCAGGCGAGAGGGCTCATCCGACTGGGCAAAGCGCTCTCAGGAGAACATCCCGATCTGATCTGGCACCTTTCCCATATCTTTGACATGGGCAGAGGAAAGACACTTTCCAAATATTATGCCAAAGAACCCGTGACAGGCTTAACTTCAGCCTTGTCGCAGCAGGTCGTCAATTTAATGGGAATTCTGAAGAAGAAGGGTGGGTCGTGAACAAAAAATTTTTTACGCTGATCCATGGAGATACGGTCCATCTGGCACCTAAAAATAAGGTGATCCCAGCGCAGGACTTTTCGGATCTGATGGAATCCCACGATGTTCTGAAGCAGGTCAAAAAAGATGCTGAGGATTATCGCCTGGAAGTATCAAAAGAGTGCGAACTCCTCAAAGCACAGGCGCAGCGCGAAGGATTTGAAGCCGGGTTCAAAGAATGGGCGGAACATGTCGCAAATCTCGAGGGTGAAATCGTCCTTGTGCGCAAAGAACTGGAAAAGATGCTCATCCCGGTTGCCTTGAAAGCCGCCAAAAAGATCGTGGGAAGGGAAATTGAACTTTCCGATGATGCCATTGTCGATATCGTCGCCAATTCCCTGAAAGCAGTCTCCCAGCACAAACGCATCACCATCTATGTCAATCGCAAAGACCTCGACGCCCTGGAACGCAACCGTTCCCGCCTCAAGCAGATCTTCGAAACTTTGGAAGTTCTTTCGCTGCGCGAACGGGCTGACATCGCTCCCGGAGGATGCATCATCGAGACGGAAGGCGGAATCATCAACGCCCAGCTGGAAAATCAATGGCGCGTTTTGGAAAATGCACTCGAGCAGCTGTTAAAAAAGAGCCTGGAACAAAACAAGAAAGAAACAGTACACTGAATATGTCAAAACCGAAGACCATTGAAAATTTTGCAAATGGG
>JAJFUZ010000189.1 GCA_021372155.1 Parachlamydia sp.
CACCACAAATCCTTTTGCAAATTAATTATATAAATTTTATCAAAAATTACACATAAAAGTCAAGGTAAATAGACGGAAAAGGAGCATTGTCGCTATAATCCATAAAATAAATAACCATGGGATGTCTGATGCAAGCCCTCGCCCCTGCATAACATTCTATTATTTTAATAAGTCATAGCGAAAGCAGTCAACCGTGTGGTCATTGACCATGCCAATCGCCTGCATGTGGGCATAGATAATCGTAGGGCCGACAAACTTGAATCCGCGCTTCTTCAGATCTTTGCTCAGCTGCTGGGCTTCAGGCGTAATAGCCGGGATCTCTTGACGGGATTTGCGGTGATACTGAATCGGCTGGCCGCCGACAAACTGCCAGATATAGCTGTCAAAAGAGCCGAATTCTTTGACGACCTCTAAGAAGCGCTGGGCGTTGTTGATTGCGGACTCAATTTTGAGCCGGTTGCGGATAATGCCGCTGTTTTGCAAAAGCTCTTCTACTTTCTTTGGGCTGTAGCGGGCAACTTTCTTGGGATCGAAATTGTCAAACGCTTTGCGATACTCTTCGCGGCGCTTCAGGATCGTCAGCCAGCTCAGTCCTGCCTGAGCTCCCTCCAGGATCAGAAATTCAAAATGCGTACGGTCGTCGTGAACTGGCACGCCCCATTCCTTATCGTGATAGGCTTCATAAAGGGTGTTTTCTGACACCCAAGCGCAGCGGTGTTGCTTCATGTTAGATTCTCGCGATTTGTGCGCTAGAATAAAGCAGACCGAATTTTTTACACACCTATTTCATGGAATGCTTGCGGATAAGAGCGTCGATGGCAGATTGGGTTTGAGGATTTTTGCTCAGTTTTTTCAGCTCTGTGAAGAGCTGGCCATAGCTATCTTCTTTATCTCGTGGCGTTAAGGGGTGACTAATAATGCCTTCTATTTTTTCATTGTGCTGTTGAATTGTGCCCAGGATGATTACGGCTTGATCGGCATTGATTTTGCCACTCTTGCATTCTTTTACCAGATCAATCGCTAATGGATCATCTTTTCCTGACAAATCCTCTAGTCTTTCCATCCGGGCCGAGCGTTTTTTTGCCGCCGTTTCTTCGCGTAAAGCCTGCTGTTCGGAAGGGACTTTACCTGCGATGCGATGCCAAATGGAGCCAATTTCCTTGCCGATTCCCTTTTCCTGCCAGGTCACTTTTTTTCCGATGACTTTTTTTGCTTCTTGTTCCCCTTTTGGAATGGCCTCTTTTCCCACCTGAGCTGCCTGCGGTTTATGGCCTTCAAGTTTAGTTTTTCCAGGTGCTTTACCTGGTTCTTTTTTGTGCGGTTCTCCAGGAAGAGGCTGTGGACCAGCAGGTGTAACCATAATTCCTCCTAATATTGCTAGCGTTCTTAATTGTATTATACATAAATAAAGCTATATTTTTACGAATTATAAGCTATTTTTAGTTTATTTGTTATATTTCTTGAGTGGAAATGAAATGCCGAATGCGATATCATGAGGAAAAACTTAAAATTTATGGATTTGCTATGACTAAAAAGCGCATCTGGCTGGCAGTAATTTTATGTGTTGCCCTCTGTGTGGCTCTGTTTGTTGGCCTGTTGCCGACGCTTTTGAGCAGCTCATGGGGCCAAAAACGCCTGACCGCTTATGCCAATCAATGCCTGCCGGGAACCGTGGCAGTTCGATCGATCAGACTCAGCTGGCTGGGATCCCAATCGCTGGAAGGGGTAACTTTGCACGATCCCGAAGGACGCCCCATTGCCACTCTTGACATTGTGCATCTGGAATCGTCGCTCCTTCGGCTGATGCGGGCGGTGCCGGCGCATGCAGATATTACGGTGAAAGGTTTGAACGCCACGATCGAATGCGATGGCAAGGGTGCGATAAATCTGCACAGGGCGCTTGGAATTGGAAAAGCCGGTCCATCGGATATCCCCTTTTCCGTTCAATTAAAAGAGACTTCCGGTCGTTTGAAGTTCAGCTCACTGCAGACTCCGATCGATATTCATCTAGAGGGATCCACACTTCAAGGAAACAGCGAAGGCAGTTTTCTTATCGATGCTCAGTTGAGCGGCTTTGAACCCGATCGGATCCATGCCCTGACAGCGCGGGTGAAACATTTCCCAGTAGCACTACTGGACCAGTTTATGGCCCTTTCAGAACCCAAGTGGTCTGGAATCATTCAAGCTGGGCTGGGTGAAACTCTGGATGCTGTTCTGGAACAGGTCAAGACAGACGCTGGCATCATTCTCAGCGGCTCTGTCAGCAGCGCCACGCTTCAGGGACAATTCCGTGGAACTTTAGTACGCGATGCCTTTGCCCTAAATGAGCCTGCGAAATTGCGCCTGACGGTAACTCCTCAGTTAACCGCGCAGTTGGCTCAATCTGGAATCGCAGACCTTCAGGTGAATGGTCCCATTGATCTGACAGTTGACACATTTAAAGTGCCCCTCTCCCCTGCTCCATTTTTGGCACAGATGGATGCAGGGTTGCAATTCCAGCTCAAGAACCAGCCTGTTAAGCTTGCTCTGCAGCTGACATATGACGGCAAGCTCGATGTTTCTCTCCGTTCGACTCCTGTCGCCTTCGAGTCGGAAGTCGGGCAGATTACTATGAAAAATTTCTTGTTAAAAATGAACGGGACGCGAGGCTCTGGAGGCACTTTACAGCTCACAGCGCAGGTCGGGATGCCCGCACAAATGGCACCGTTTGTCGGTTCAGTTGCCGATTTGCAGATTACCGGCAATCTGGATGCCAATCTTCTTCCTGGAACATGCGACACACTGCTAAAGAGCGAAATTGTGGAGATGAAATTTAGGGGTACTCGGTCTAATGAGGGCTTTTTCCTTACAGCTCCTGCCACAATCCGATATACCCTGTCTCCGCTAATGCTGCAGGCAGCTGGTTTGACAGATCTAGCCGCTTCACAACCTGTCATTGTTACGATCGAGCCGACAAGGAGACCGATAAGCCTTTCGACGCTGCATTTGAAAGGGCAAATTGCCGTCGATGATCTCTCTCATGGAGATCCACAGTCTTTTGCGTTTGCAGCTGTACATCAGCTTGTAATCCCATGGGAAATCGATGCCAAAACCAATCGCATCACTTTCGCTCTTGATGGGCAGACCGCGCTGGGGACGGAAAGGAATGCTGGGAGACTGCAGGGAAATATCGATGTGGCCTACTTGCTTGCTGATGGCCGGCCAGCATTTGAGAAAGCAAGAGTCAAGGCTGATCTGGCCCTCTCCCCTCTTCCATTAGTTCTTGTTGAAGCGCTGTTGGCCAAACCAGGACTCACAGCTTTGCTGGGGCAATCTGTCGATATTCAGATGAAAGCGGATTGGGCAGCCAATCATCCTGATACCAGTTTTGTCGATGTTCAATTGACTGGACAGCAGCTTAAGGGAAATGCCGCTTTCAAGATCAGCGAGACTCTGTCACTGAAAGAGGGCTCTCCCCTGCCACAGCTCAGCATCGCTTTGACGCCTGAGCGTTTCAAGGCCTTGCGATCACTCATGCTGGGAGAAACCAGTGGAAATGTCTCGTTGGCAGAAACCTCCTATCTTAACGTGACGGTATCTGAAATGAGCCTTCCTTTAAGTGGAAACAAAAAAGCCTGGGCCGATGGATCGATTACAGCTGAATTGACTCTCGACAAACTGCGCATGCGGGAAAGTTCTTCCTGGCAGGCGTTTGAGCTTGGATCCATTCAAGGAAAGATTGAAAGCCAGAAAATAGCCAAGAATATTCACTTCCTTCTGAAAGGCACTCAGATGGATTCAGGCGAGAGCCAATTTTCAATCGATGGGCATGTGACAAGCCTGATGGCTCCAGATGGATCGTGGAATACTCGTCAGATGATTGTGGATGCCCAAGGGCATCTTCAGAATTTTCCTGCAACCCTCTTCTGCCGTGCGCTCGACTTGGATAGAAGCGTGCGACTCAAAATCGAAGCCCTGCTTGGTCCCGTCATCCAGGCTGACTTGAACATCAAGATGCGCGAAATGAATGGGCCTCTACAGCTTTCTGCGAAAGGGAAAAATGGAAGCATTCAGCTGGATGGACAGATTTCCGAGGGCATGCTGCTGCTGCAAAAGCCTTTCCAGTTCGATGTTGCGGTCACGCCAGAGTTTGGTCAGGGATTTCAAGATCTCGTTCCCCTATTCAGCGGTATTCTTTCCGCTGAAGATCGGCTGCGTATCACAATTGCCCCGGATGGATTTGCAGTGCCTCTCAATGTGTCTGATCATAGCTATATTCAAATTGGGCAGATGTCCATTGAACTGGGTAAGATGCAGTTCAGTAACGAGGGGCAGTTTGGCAAATTGTTGAGGATTCTGAGAAAAGAGGATCTGGATGTCATTTCCGTCTGGTTTACCCCGATTTATCTCAGTGCTGCCAATGGCGTGATCGAGCTCCAGCGTTTTGACATGCTTCTGATGCAGGAATATCCTATCGCAGCCTGGGGAACTATCGATCTGCCAGGCGACTGGATTGAGATGGTTGTGGGACTCAGCGCAAGAACCCTGCAAAGGACTGTAGGAGCTATGTCACTTGACCGCAATTACATGATGCAGCTTCCCTTGCGTGGGCAAATCGGATCGGCTAAAATCGACAGAGGCAAAGTGGCAGGCAAGATTGCCTCACTAGCTGCTCAGATGCAAGGAACTCCTCAGGGCGTTTTGCTAGGTACAGTCATCAGCATTGCGACCGGTGGCGGACTACTCGAAGAGAAAGGGCCTGCTCCTACTACCAATCCCCTTCCATGGGAAACAACAGCAGAGGGCGAAGAGCCGCAAGAACAGGAAGAGACAGCCGACAATCCTGTTCAGATGCTGCAAAAAGGGGCCAATTCACTGTTAAGAAATTTGATGAGGTGATGAGGTAACGCGAAGCGCGTGACGCGCTTCGCGATAGGATCTTAGTAGCTGCGATCAGCTGTGCGTGGACCACGCTGCTGACGATAGCCGCCTTCGCTACGGCCTTCGCCGCGCTCGCGTCTTCCGCCGCCGCCGCCACCACCACCGCCGCCGCCGCCTGCACCGCGCTCATTGCGTTCCAGTGCCAAGCTGACGCGGATCTTGCGATCCATCAACAGGGTGTCGTTGAGGTCTTGAATTGCTTTTTGAGCTGCTTCTGCCTCTTCCATTTCCACAAAGCCAAAGCCCTTCGATTTTCCAGTGTAATGGTCAAAGACGATCTTAACGTCTTTCACTTCACCCGCTGATTTAAAATGCGTTTTCAGGTCATCTTCCGTGGCATTCCACGACAAGTTACCTACGAACAATTTTTTCATAACTTCTCTCTAAGTTTAAGTTTACTGGTCTCGGCCGAAAAGGCCGCATGCATTTCAATTCTTATAGACGCTGGATTAGAGTCCATGAGAGGTCTTTGAGCTTGGATCAGCGGTAGACGCGACACCATGGGCAAATGGCTTTGTTCCTGTGGAGGGAAGCAATTCACGAAGGGACGGTATTCAAACATGATCACAACATTTAAACAGAGCGAAAATTCACTCTTTTCTCAGACCATTGGATCATTGAGTCATCCGAGACCCTGCATCCAATATTAATCTGCATAATGCTATTATCGCTTATATCAAAGATATTGTCTATGTTTTTTTCAATTGCCCTGATTCTCGACGCTTCATCGCCTGCTTGTACAGAGGGATGAGCCCACTTTGGGATGAGCCCACTTTTTGCGCATCTCGAAAAATACCGCTTGAATTTTTATCCCTGCTCGGTTTATGTCTCTTAGACATTTAAGGCTTCGGTCATGTTTAACCCATTAAAGAGAAATTTATGAATCACGCAGATTCTCTGGTTAGCAAAGATTTTATCCGTCGACATTTCGGCATCCCGCTGGATCGACTTTTCCCCTATGCATTAGGTGCAAGCCTTCTTCTAGGAGGATTCGCCTTTGCCGACCGTTCAGTGCCGATTGTTCCCAAGTCGGCAAGCGACAAAACAATTGCAGAGGGGCAACCTGAAAGCTTTGAAAGTTATCAGATCCGCATTCTGCGCAATCAGAACTATCTGCAGACTGAAAAAATCAAAGCCTTGCG
>JAJFUZ010000197.1 GCA_021372155.1 Parachlamydia sp.
CGGAATCCCTTGCCAGATCTCCCCCTTTTCCAGTCCGATGACAAGCGATTTGGCATAGACAAGCACGTTTTGGCCCAAAAGGCTGATCACCGACCAGTAAATCACGCTTCCCAGGAAGGCCAGGTAGAGGACATGATCGGCACGAATCGCCCTCCATGCCCCAAGCATCCCTTTCCAGGTGTTCGATGTGGCGGATGCAGAAACCTTGCCTTGCGGCACCGCAAATGAGGCCGCAAAACCTACGAGAGCCAGCACTGCCAGCAAGCCAGCTCCCACCCAAGTCAGGTGGGGCCTGGCCCCGAAGTTGTCTGCTGCTAAAAGCACAGGGCCCATGCCCGTACCCGCAATGATGGCGATCATTGTCCACATCTCGAGCAGACCGTTTCCCTTAGAAAGGTTCTTTTCTGGGAGAATTTCGGGCAAAATCCCATATTTCGAGGGTCCGAAGAGGGCGCTTTGGAGCCCCATGCAGCCGAGCAAGAGAAAGGGCATCCACAGATGATAAGGGTCAACATAGAGAGATAGCGCGGCACCTGCCATCAGGGCCACTTCCAAAAATTTCGCACCAATCATGACCCTGCGTTTGCAGAAGCGGTCGGCAAGCGTTCCCGCCGGAATCGAAAAGAGCATCATGGGAAGCAGGAAGACCAGCATCGAGAGAGTGGCCATCGTCTGCGAAGAGAGCTCGAAATCGGCATCTCCCAGGAGAGGACGCGTAGCCAACGTAAAGACTATCAGTTTCCAGGCGTTGTCATTGAAAGCGCCAAAAAACTGTGAGGTCAAAAGACCTAATAACGGAAAGCGTTTGCTGATCATAATAGTCCGAAAGTTTTTGCAATCCATCATAAATCATATTGCGATTATATCGAATAGAAAAAATAATTATGAAATAATTTAAAGATCAATTTGACATACAGTTCTGATCCTGGTACTCATGAAATAATGACAAAGAAAATATTTATAGGGACTTCCGGCTGGTCCTACCCCGATTGGAAAGAGACCTTTTATCCCCAAGAGGTCAAATCGAAGGATTGGCTATCCTATTATGCTACCCATTTTGATACGGTCGAAGTAAACAATACTTTCTATCACCTCCCCACAGAAAATAGTATCAAAAACTGGTTTTCAAATGTTCCACAGGATTTTATTTTTGCTGTCAAAGCCAGCCAATATATCACCCATCTTAAACGACTGACTGAGCCTTCTGAAACCACCAGAAAGTTCTTTGATGCACTCCATGGCCTTAAAGATAAATTGGGGCCCATTCTGTTTCAACTTCCTCCCTCCTTTAAACAAGATTTGGAGCGGCTGCAAGACTTTATCCGCTACTTGCCGCCAGGCTTTCATTATGTGTTCGAATTTCGTCATCCTTCTTGGTACGCAGAGGACACTTACGATATATTGAAAAAATATGATGTCGCTCTTTGCATCACGGATCTGAAAGGAAAACAATCTCCCGAAGTCATCACTGCCAACTTTACTTATCTGCGCCTGCATGGTCCTCAAAAAGCCTATATGGGAGAATATGGATCCGAGAGATTAGCGGAATGGAAAAAAAAGTTTGAGGAATGGGTCAAAAAGAAAGTCCATGTGTATTGCTACTTCGATAATGATGCCAAAAGCGCTGCAGTCAAAGACGCTTTTGAAATAAAGAAGCAGTTAAAATTAACATGACTAGACTCAAAAAGGATGTATCGTCGGAAGCACCTGCAAAGTTGGCGCAGGTTGAAGATGGGGAGAATTCAATGGGGGCTGAGTGGGCTGCTTTTTAGGATGGGGCTTAAATGGCGGTATCGGCTTCTGTCCCGGCTCGATCGGTTCCGTCGGTACACGGGTTGCAGGTTTGGCCGCCGGATGCTCCGTGCCCACCAAGGGACCGCTACTCAAGATAGCCAAAACCACTATTCCAGACAAAAGCTGAAACTGCCGCATGATGCCTCCCAAAGCATTAGGTGCTTCAATTGTGACCCTAATAAGCAAAGCTTTTATTTACAAGTGGCCTTATGATTTTAAGAGCAACACTGCTTTTTTGATGAGTGCTGGATCGACATCAGGAGCAATGTCCACTTTGCCAATGCCATGCGCCAAAATGCAGGTAATCTTTCCCGATATGGCTTTTTTATCCCCGGCCATCAACCCGATCATGCGATCGACATCCAGATCGGGCGGAAGGTGGGTGGGCAAGCCGGCACGATGGCATAGCTGCATTTGCCGCTTCACAAACTGATCGTCAACAAGTCCCAACTCCTTGCTGGTAAAAGCCGCGCAGTTCATGCCGATCGCGACAGCCTCTCCATGCAGATAGGTGGAATAATCGGTCATGGTCTCGATGGCGTGGGCGAAGGTATGGCCCCAATTGAGGATGGCGCGCAGGCCAGCCTCTTTCTCATCGCTCTGGACCACTTCAGCTTTGATTGCGCAAGAGCGTTGCAGAATAGTTTCAAGAGGCTCTTTCTGCTTGTGCAGGATCTCCTCCATATGCTTTTCCAGATAGGCGAA
>JAJFUZ010000231.1 GCA_021372155.1 Parachlamydia sp.
TCGCAGTAGAGTTTGTAGAGAGGCTTTACCGTATCTGCCAGTGTGCCATCGAGGTCGACCAGAACCGCCTTCAACATTATTATTTCCAGTCTCCCTTTTTCAGGCCATGCCCCAGCGGGATGTCGCGCTCCGCTCGCTTGCCATCAATCTCGTCGATATAGCGTGGATGAACGCCCTGTGGCTGCTCTCCCGGTCGCAAAATGGCGATATTCGTACCCTCGGAGAATACTTCTCCTTTTCTGATTGCCTTTAGGGCTTGAATGCCGCGGCGCGCAAACAGACGCAACTCCTGTTCCGTGGGATCAATTCCCTTGACCTCATATTCTGGCAGTTTGCCCACCATCTTCTCAGCCTGACGAATCGCCATGACCATCTCTTTCAATTCGGAAGGCGTAATAGCAAAGGCGTGGTCAGGCCCCGGAAGAGCTTTATCGAGTGTGACATGTTTTTCAATCACCTTGGCGCCCAAAGCAACAGCCGCCACTGGCGCGTAGACAGGGTGAGAACTATGGTCGGAAAGGCCGACTTCGACGCCAAAACGCTTCTGGAGCCAGGGTAGGGTGCGCAAATGAAGCGCCTCTGGCCAGGCGGGATAGCAGGCGGTGCACTGCAGCAAGGTAAGATCGCGCCCTCCTTGCTGATAGAAGGTGTTGACGCCCCAGGCGATTTCTTCTTCAGTTGCAGCTCCGGTCGAAAGCAGCAGCGGCTTGCCCGATTTTGCAGCCAGTGTCAGGAGATGAATGTGGCCAATTTCATAGGAGGCGATTTTGTGCAACGTGACGTATGGATCAACCGCAGCGAAATCATCTGGAGAAAAGGCGCTCGACATAAACTGAACCTTGTGCGCCTGGCACATTTCTGCCAGCCTGGGAACCATCTCGTAGGGCATTGCCAGATCCTCGAACATGACGGCCATCTCCTCTTCGATGCCAGCTTCGGAGAGGTAATTGCTTTTGCCCGCATTGGGCACATAGATGGTCTCTGGACGATATGTCTGGAATTTGACCGCATCGGCTCCAGCTTCTGCGGCCATCTCGATCAGCGCCTTCGCCATGGCCAGATCCCGCTTGGGAGTCCCCATGCGCCAGTTGGAGCCCGCTTCGGCGATGATCAGCACTTTGCCGCGCAGAATCACCTCTTCTCTCAAAGGGGCAAGATAGCGGCAGATCACGACGCTTTCGCCTGTGTCGAAGATCTCTTTTTCAACCTCATCAATCAGCTCAAATCCAGCCGCTTCAAAGGCCTTGCGTGAGGGCGCATTCTCGACTTTAACTTCCGCATACACATCGTCATAACCTTGCTGACGCACCCAGTGCTGCATCTCTTTCAATATCTGTGTTCCGACCCCCTGTCCACGTACAGCAGGAAGGACATTGATGGAAATGTCACAGCAGCGCCGAATCTTGCCAAGAGGATTCTGCACGGGCCTGAAACGCAGAAAAGCCACGCGCTGCCCATTGGTCCAGGCAAAGATCGGAGGCAAGTCGGGAAAATTGAAATACTCTTCGCAAAACTCCCGATAAAAGCTCTCCCACTCTTTGGGCTGCTGGTGAAAGGACATGCGCAGCGTTTCGGGATCATTGCGCCACTGCAGAATAATCTCCGCATGTTCCTTGTTTCTTTGGACACATTCAAAATGAATCTCGGTCATGTTCCGATTTCCTTTTGCTTGACATGTGCATTGATCTCTGCCCATTCAGGATGCTGCAGAAGCGTCGTCGCTATATCCTCAAGATCAAATGTCTTCTTTCGGGGATAGAGATATTCCAAAAGAGTGGCGATAAGCTGGAAATCCTCAGGGGTATCGACCGTCAGGCGATACTTAGTAAGATCGAGATTTTTATTCACTACCGAGTCCAGCCTGAACTTCTCCGGATGGCGGTAGTAATAGAGGGTCACATGCTCCCGTTCCTCAGGAAGTTTCGCCTCCTCGGCAATTTCCTCAAAGGATTTCATCGAAAAGACCTCTACATCCATCCCGCGCGGAAAGCGGCTCTGTTCATCCAGACAATTGGAAACGTAATCAAAATTGCCGTTTAGAAAATGGTCGATCGCCTGGTCGACTAATGCTGGATCCATGAGCGGGCAATCGGCCGTGATGCGCACAATGACGTCTGCATGAAGCTGGCGGGCTGCATGCAGAAAGCGGTCCAGGACATCCTCTTCGCTGCCTCGGTAAACGGGCAATTTATCCCTTTGGCCGCAAGCCACAAGCTGGATATCCTGGGGATTGGTCGTCGTCGCCAGGACTACCGCATCAGCCTTGGTAACGCGCCGGAGCCGCTCCACCAGATAGGAGATCATCGGCCGTCCCATGATCGTCTTGAGCGGTTTGCCCGGAAGGCGGGTAGAACCCATCCTCGCCTGAATCAGGATCACGACGCGGGGCTTATTTGTTGACATGTCTGAATTCTACGCGGGGGAACGATTATTGGAAAGGGGGCATAAGCGCATGATCAGGCTTTCTACAATATCTCTGAACTTAACTGTTTGCTTTTTCCAAACGGTCAATCATCGCAGCCGACAGCTTTGTGCGATTGCTGAGGGCAAGTTTATTAAGATGAGGATTCGCGCTAAGAATTGTCGTCAGATTATCGTCATTAAGAGGATAGTTTGTAGAAAATTCCTGCAGATTGTGCAACAAGCTGAATGCATTAGAAAAACCTTCCGCAGAGACTTTGGAAATCTGATTGAGGGTCAGTTTGCAAA
Organism: Parachlamydia sp.; assembly: GCA_021372155.1. Lineage (GTDB taxonomy): Bacteria > Chlamydiota > Chlamydiia > Chlamydiales > Parachlamydiaceae > JAJFUZ01. Next base: position 2,710 of record JAJFUZ010000231.1, read on the forward strand.
GCCTTGGGCATTTCTGCGCCAGCGATAAGATTTGGGCATCAGAAACATCATTCTGCCGTTTCCCCTTAGAGGGTAAAGATAACTCCTCTAAATCAGGCAGTGTGTCTGCGAAAACCTGCATGACTCCTACAGCAAGCGTAAGATGCGCAGGGATTTTCAAACAGGTGATCTCTCTTGCATTTTCAAAAAAACCCTTCGCAGTCTCTGCATCTACGGTTGGGCCTTGATGCATTGAAAAGAGGTCATTGACAGTTTGCTGCGTGATGCGGACACTTGGTGCTGGAGAAGAGGGAGTGCCTGAGGAAGGTCGAAAAGATGGGTCGGCTTTCTGTGCAACAAAAGGGGAATGAACTAACACTGAAGCCATACACACACTCCTTTTTTTGTTTTAATCGTAATGCTCTCTATCATTTTAGTCAATACTTAGGTCGCATCTTTCTTGGGGCGCATCTTTCTTGAAATAAAGTGAGCCTTTAGTTACTCTAATATCTCATCTTTCTCAGGAATATCATGCAACCTCCCAATCCTATCGGCGATATCTTCCCACTCGGATGGCGTTCATTAGCCAAGGAGCAGGATATCCGCGTCAGCCGACTTGAGACGCGCATCCAAACCGCTGCTCGAGAAAGTTTTAGTGCCAAGGAGCACTACAGCCATAATCTATCTCTCCAGATTTTTAGCCACCTTGCCCAGCTTCTGTCACAGCAGAATCCTCCCCTAACAGCAGCCGACCCCGATCCTTTGCTAGATCAAGCTCTTCGCATTCACGGGCGTATCATTAACGCCTTACAACCCAATCCCTCGAAACCTGTGCTCCAAGCTGATCTAGAGAGAATACAAAAAGAGCTGGTCGAGATGACCACCTTCTTGCATGCCCACCACGAAGCCTTCCTTGCGCGGCGCCTAAAAAATGTCAGCCTTGTGAACAGGTTAGATGGATATCATCCCAGTGTCCTCTCCCAGCAGGCCCCTCCAATAGCTAAACAGAAGCAAACCGAATCTTTGCCTGTAGAGTGGAAAAAGAGCTTTGAAAAGTTAAACGAACAGATAGACCATCTTGCGGAAGCCAAGCAACATTTCGAAGAAACTGAGATGAAAGAAGCAGCCTCTCTCTCCCGATCATTTGCGGGTTTCAATCCTCTCGATCCATCCAACCGCACTGCTGGCAACTATGTTGCATTTAAACAGACCTTACTAGGCAAAATGGCCCCAGAAGAAGCCAAGCTGCGGGCACTCGAACAGAAGGTTATCAAATGTTTGAAGGAATTTTTGGAGCCACAATTTTCTTCTTCCTCCAGCCATGAGGTTTGCAAGCACCTGCTCAACCGTTTGGAATTGGCCTACCATGAACTTGATGTTAACTCCAGTCTGTTTGGATCTCTTATCTGCTCTCAATTACAGGATCCTCGCTACTTTTCGTTACTGACGCATGCCTGTATCGAAGATCTCGAGCACACCAACATTGTCACTGAGGTTTTTCGCAACACAGAATCGATGCGAGGAGGGATAATAGGAGCCTATCTGACGCTTTTGGCAGAAAAAATGATTAATCCAGCACTAAGGCTGTGGTTAGATCACACCGAACAGACCTCGCTGAGCATTGATCAAGTGGCAGATAAATTAATTCAATTGCTAGAGCTCGCAAAAACCCAGTTCTGTCAAACTACCTACACTCCCCAAGAGCAAGAGCTCCTCAATGATGTGCGTCAACGCATTTTTAAGAAGTGGAGATGTTCTGGGATTGACCTGTTAATCAAAGCGCTTTTTCTTCGAGGGGCAACAAAAACCATCATTAACAGGGCCCTCCGATCTCCTCACAAGGCTGTTTTGATCAAGATTGGCAGCCAGTTTCAAAACGAGATCAACACTTTCAAGGCGCCACAGCTTGAAGCCATGGAACAGCATCTCCATCGCCAGCTGAAAAAGATCTAAGTCACATCGACCTGCGGTATTCCCCGCCGCAGGTATAAAGCAGATGGCTGATCTGTCCAAGTGAACAATAGCGTACGGTCTCCATCAGTTCCTCAAAGATATTTTCGCCTGACAAGGCCACATGGCGCAGCCGCTCCAGCGCCTCGCGATTTTTGGGTCCGGCTTTGGCGATGAAAGCCTTCGTGCGGGCGATCTGTTGCTCCTTTTCTTCCGTTGTCGCACGCACAACGTTGATGTGCTCATAATCCGTTTTGGAATCCTCGGAAACAAAGGTGTTGACGCCCATGATAGGCAGCTCGCCGCTCGCCTTCATCAGCTCATACTTCATCGATTCGGTCTGAATACGATGGCGCTGGTACTGCTTCTCCATGGCACCGAGAACGCCCCCGCGGCGAGAGATGGCGGTGAACTCTTCCAGGACAGCCTCTTCAACCTGGTCGGTGAGCTGCTCGAGGAAAAAAGAGCCCTGCAGGGCATTTTCGCACTTGGTCATGCCAAATTCCCGCGTGAGGATCAGCTGGATGGCCATGGCGCGGCGGACTGATTCAGCGGTGGGCGTGGTGATAGCCTCATCGTAAGCATTGGTATGGAGGCTATTGCAGTTGTCATGCACGGCTAACAGAGCCTGAAGTGTTGTGCGGATATCGTTGAAGGCCATCTCTTGCGCGTGAAGGCTTCTGCCGGAGGTCTGGATATGGTACTTCAGCTTGCAGCTGCGCTCGTTGGCGCCATATTTTTCCCTCATCGTGATCGCCCAGATGCGCCTTGCGACACGGCCGATCACTGTGTACTCGGGATCGAGGCCGCTGCTGAAGAAGAAGGAGAGGTTGGGCGCAAAGTCATCGATGGCCATGCCGCGAGCTAGGTAGTATTCGACAATTGTAAAGCCGTTCGCCAGAGTGAAGGCCAGCTGAGTAATAGGATTGGCCCCAGCTTCGGCGATATGATATCCGCTGATGCTGACCGAGTAGAAATTGCGCACATGCTCCTTGATAAAATACTCCTGGATGTCTCCCATCATCTTGAGGGCGAATTTGGATGAGAAAATGCACTCATTCTGCGCCTGCTCCTCTTTGAGGATATCCGCCTGCACAGTGCCGCGCACAGTGTGCAGCACGTGTGCTTTGATTTTCGCTACTTCTTCGGCAGGGGCCTCTTCGCGTTCTTTGCCCGTGACCTTTTTGATTTCAAAATCGATTGCCGTATTGAGAAACATCGCCAAGATCATGGGAGCAGGGCCATTGATCGTGAGAGAGACGGAAGTCAGCGGGTCAATAAGGTCAAAGTCATTGTAGAGGGCCTTGGCATCCTCCAAAGTCGCAATGCTGACGCCGCTGTTGCCGATCTTTCCATAAATATCGAGTGGGGTGTCTGGATCTTCACCATAGAGCGTGACGGAGTCGAAGGCGGTGCTGAGGCGCTTGGCAGTCTCATGGCTGCTGAGGTAGTGGAAGCGCTGATTGGTCCTTTCCGGCGATCCCTCGCCGGCAAACTGCCGCTTTGGCTCCTCCTCCTCGCTTTTAAGGGGAAATACCCCGGCAGTGTAGGGAAAGTAGCCCGGCAAGTTCTCCTGGCGCATAAAGGCGACGATATCGCCCCAGTCGCGGAATTTGGGCAGGGAAATTTTGGGAATCAGGAGATTGGAGAGCGATTTGGTAAAAAGGGGGCGCTTGATCGTCTTTCCCCGCACAGCGTAAGCAAACTCCTCTTGGGAATAAGCCTGCAGCTGTTCATGGTACTCGGAAAGAGACTTGGCAATCTCTTCAGGCAGCTCAGAGGCAGTTTGCTTATAGAGTTGGGAGGCATTTTGCGACAGCTTCATAGTCTCGTCGCGGTAGGCGCGAACTGTCTTAGCAATCTCGCTCAAATAAAAAGTCCTTTCGGGAGGGATGATGGTAAACGTCATCGGGTTGCTCAGCTTTTTCACCCTCTGCAGGTCCAGAGATTGGTTCCCAGCCGTTGTCAGGAAGCCCTTTTCTTTGAGCATTTCCATCAGTCGGATAAAGAGGCGCGTGACACCGGGGTCGTTAAAATCCGATGCGATCGTTCCAAAAACAGGAAGGCTCTCTCGCGCAGCCTCAGTCACACGGATATCGTGGGAATAGGCAAAGGCATGTCTGACATCTTCAAGAGCCTCTTCAGAGCCCAATTTGTCAAACTTATTGAGGACAACGATATCGGCCAGATCGAGCATGTCGATCTTTTCCAGCTGCATCGAAGCCCCATATTCGTTCGTCATCACATACAAGGAGAGATCCGAAATGTCGACAATCTTAGAGTCCCCCTGCCCAATCCCGGTTGTCTCCAAAATGATGAGATCGAAATGGCTGCACTTCATCAGCCTTAAGGCCCCATCGAAAGCGGGGCTTAGCTCATTTTCCGAACTGCGCGTCGCCATTGACCTTAAGAAGACGCGATCCTTGTAAATGGCATTCATGCGAATGCGGTCGCCGAGCAGCGCCCCTCCGGTCGCCTTTTTGGTGGGATCAAAGGCCAGGATCCCGACGCGTCCTGTGGGAGTGGAATAGAGGTAGCGCAGGACAATCTCATCTGTCAGGGAGCTTTTGCCGCTGCCTCCTGGACCTGTGAGTCCCACGACTGCAGGACGATGTCGGCGCTCTTGGCGGAGCGCCGCAGCGAATTGCTCACGCAATTCGGGATAGAGTTCCGTCTGTTCGACAAAAGTGATTGCTTTAGACAGTTCTCGATCAGTGAGATCCTCGCCTTTTTGCAATTTCTCGATGATCTTTTGGTAATATTCCCTATCCTCAGGAACTTTGTGCATGCGCGATAGAGCATCGCGGATAATGCCGCGCAGCCCCAGTTTTCGACCGTCTTCGGCATGGTAAAGCCGCGTAACACCCTCCGCCTGCAGTTTTTCAATCTCACTGGGCAGGATGGTCCCGCCTCCCCCTCCAAAAATGCCGATGTGTTTGCCGCCATTGGCGTCCAGGAGCTCCCTCAGATAGCGGAAATACTCCATGTGGCCCCCTTGGTAGGAGCTCACACAGACCGCGTCGGCATCTTCTTGTATCGCTGAGGCGACAAGCTGCCTGACACTGCGGTTATGGCCGATATGGATCACTTCCAGGCCTGCCGCCTGGAACAGACGCCTGAAGACGTTGATGGCTGCGTCATGTCCATCGAAAATGGAAGCCGCCGTCACAATGCGAAAGATAGGTGTGGTCATACACCCGAAGGTGGCAATAAAAAAAGAATTTGTCAAAAAGTAAATGGGCCGGGTTTCCCCGGCCCATTGAAGCCGATAGTTATCAGGAACGCTTCTGTCTCTTTTTCATCATTTCGCGCTTCCAGGCCGCATGGGTCAGAATTCGCTTTTCACCTTTCAGTGCCAATGATTTAGGTGGGGATTTAACCCGCTTCGTCACCGTTTTAGCCTGAGGCTTAACGGTCGTCTTTTTCACAACATCTGTCCGCTTAATGAGCTTAGCAGCCGGCTTTTTAGAGACGACCTTCTTTGTAACCGACTTTTTGGTCACGCTGTTACGGGCAACAGGTCTCTTCGTGACCTTCGCGCTCTTTTTGGCAACCGGCTTCTTCGAAATCGTCTTTTTCGTTACCGTTTTTCTAGCGGGGGCGGCTTTTTTCACCACTCGCCGCGTCACTGTTTTCTTCTTAACAGGCATGGTAGCCTCCTTGTATCTTAGGCCATTTTCTTAGGCCATTCCTGGTCTAATGTTATGCATGTGGCGTGCCAAATCAATTAAAGATCTAAACTTGTGACCAATTGTTGCTTGATATAATATGGTTTCACTCAGCA
>JAJFUZ010000234.1 GCA_021372155.1 Parachlamydia sp.
CCGCGTTTTCGGTTTTTTCACCCGCATTTCTCTTGCTACCACCGCCCGCGTGCTTGTCACGGCCGCTTATATCTATTTCGCCGCCGATGCCTGGCACCGCAAATCGAAGTATCAGCAGAAGTGCGCGAATTATCGGGATGCGCTCAATCGACAGGATGCGTTGAAACTGAGGAACATCGTTGTTAAGCCTAGCGACAAGTGCCCGAACGAGGTGTTGAAGCGGGCTGGCATTGTTGATCCTGAGCTGAGGAAGGCGGTAGGCGTCGACTTCGTCAAATATAAGCACAATCAGATCAAATTGAAACAGGCTAAGATCGACTTCGTCGCGGCCGGTTCTGAGATTGCCCTGAAGGGGGCTGTCTTCGCTGGACTGGCAGCTGGCGCGACACTTGCAGGCAGCGTCGTTTTCGCTGCGCTCGGCGCCTTCACCTTTGCCTCAGTCGGTTACAGCCTCTACTACAGGCTGACGACAAGCAAGCCTGATTTGAGAGCTATTATTTAATTGTTAAAGAAAAAAGGAAGGAATTGTTATGGCGGGTACAGGCCCAGTTAAGCAGAGTCAATTTGTTGAATTTCCAGCCAAGGTGGGAGATTCCGTTAAGCCATTTGTCCATGAAGTGCAGACGGTCAAAAACGTCGCCCAGAGTTTTCTGTCGTGCGTCTGGTTCTTTCAGGGCATTCCGCGCGTCATCAGGATGATCCCCGCAAATGTGGAAAAGGTCATTCCTTTTTTCCAATGGACGACGATGCTGAAGCCATACGAAGTCTTCTTCTCGACCCTCAAAGATATCGGGAACATGCTCGATCTGCCTGAAAAGCTGGCCGGCCTGCGCAAGGTTAAGGCGGAATGGGTGGGCGACAAAAACAACCCTCAGAATAAATGGAAAGCCGCTTACAGGATCACGAGCCTTGTTTTCGTCTCCATTGACTCGCTGGTTATGATCCCTCTGAAGTGGAAGTTGTGGGATGTGCTCTCCATCGGAAAGTGGGCTGCCCGCATCGGCGTCACCTCATTTGGCGTCGGCGCTGTAAGAGATGCTTTCACAGCGATCTCCTCCACGATCAATGTCAAAGCGGAAGGCGTCAACCGCAAACAGGCCGAAGCCGTGATCAAAGAATGTCAAAAACGCATCGATGCGAATGGACCTTTGGCTAAACTGAGAGCTGAGCTCGAGAAGAAGGAGCCGATGACTCCTGAACGTCAACGCACGATCAATGAACTTAAAGAAGAGTACAAGAAAACGCAATTCAGTGCTCCAAGAGCTGACTTGGCGAAGCAGCGAAAAGACAAACAAGAGCTTGCAGCGAAACTGGGTCGCGACGTCGACACATTGGGAGAGAAAATAGAGAAAGCACAAGAAGAGCTCTCCAATCTTCGCAAAAAGTCGCCCCAGGATACCAAGAAGCTGGTCCAAAAAGATCAGGATATCCGGAAGATCGACCAAGAGAAGGACAAGAAGGGCGAAAAAGCTGCTCGAATTGCTGTCTGGTTGGACGATGGGGCATCGAGAGAAGCCCTGCGCCAGGTGGTCCTCTACAAATCTGAGAAGTGCGATGTGCGCATTGCGAATGCCACAGGGATCAAGGAAAAGGCGACTATCATCCGCTGGTTCGAGATCTCCAAGGTTGCCGTAATCACCTTCACCTATCTCATCATTTTGGGAGCGGCGACGGTGCTGGCTCCCCATATCGGATTGTCCGCTGTGGCTATCGGTTCGTTCCTCTTCCTCGGCCAATGGATCACCGGCATCAGCACGGGTCTTTGCGGCTTTGGCAGAACGATGGCGACACATCGCTACAAGACTCCTTTTGCGCTGCCGCAATCGCATCTGCTGCGAGCTTAAAACAACTTTCGCGAAGCGCTTCTGCGCTTCGCGATTTTCTTAAAAGCCTATGCACACAAACGAGTTTCCGGCCCATCTGTATGTTCACGAATGGCTGGCGGTCGTATTGGTCATCAGCCTGGCCCTTGCTATCACTTTCATTACCCACTTTTCAAACTCTGGCCCGCTGCCTACCGCGCTTAATCCTCCTCATCATATCGTTGCCCAGAAAGTCGAGGTATTTATCGAAGGGGCTGTGGATCGCCCTGGCCGCTATGTTGTGGCCAAAGGGGCGCGCGTGGAAGAGGTATTAAAAGAGGTTCAGCTGCTGCCCGAAGCCGATATAAGCAAGATTAAGTTGAATTCCAAGGTACGGCGCGGCCAGCACATCCGCATCCCCTGTCAAAAAGCTCGCAAGCGTTGAAGATGTTCGATTTAACGGTTGAGCTCCAATTTATTTTTGTGCAAAATGGTCATTACATTAGGGATTCAAGGAGGCAAACCTGATGAATCTTAAAATCCTTTATACGATTGTCATTGGAACGGCGCTTGAGTATTTCGATTTTCTGCTCTTCGCCCATTTTGGCTCCATCCTGACGCCGCTCTTTTTTCCTGATGCCGATCCCATCGCCACTTCTATCCTTGGACTCGGTCTTTTTGCCTTAGGCTTTATCATGCGCCCTATCGGGGGATTGATTTTCGGAACGATCGGCGATCGTTTCGGACGCAAACGCTGTCTTTCGGCCTCTTTCATCTGGATCGCCCTGCCTACGTTTGCTATCTGTCTGATGCCGACCTATGCCCAGATTGGGCTCTTCGCCCCTTTAGGTCTGGTGCTATGCCGCATGGGGCAGGGGCTCTCTTTAGGCGGCGAGTACATCAATGCGGGCATCTTTCTCATGGAGCATTCCAAAAAAGCCCATAGGGGTTTCTACAGCGGGATATTAGCTGCATCGGGAACAGTTGGAAGCATTGCCGCTCTAGGCTGCGCCTGGCTGGTCGTCCATTCCGACCGACCCGATTTCTATTGGAGGATACCCTTTTTCATGGGCGCCTGTATGGCTGCGGCGGGTTACCGCATGCGCCAGATTTTAAGAGAGACCCCTGAATTTAAAGCTTTCTCCAGCAAGTACAACTACCAGCATTTTGCTGAATCGCGCTGCTGGAGCGATATTTTTGCGAATAAAAAAGCATTTTTTAGCGTGATTGGCATTGGAGCGATGGTAGGAGCTCTCGTCTGGACCTTCAGCACTTATACGAACCACTACCTGACAAAAGTGGTTGGCTGGTCATCTTCTGAAGCGATGCCGGTGACCCTTCTAGGATGCGTGATGTATATTGTCACATTGCTTTTGATGGGTTTTTTAGGTGATAACATTGGTTTTCGGCGCATCATGAACCTGGCCGCCCTCGGCACTCTGCTGGCAGCTTATCCCATCTTCCTCCTGCTGACAAACGGTCATCCGTTTGCTGCCCAGATTGGTTTTGCCCTCCTCGTGGGGACTTATGGCGCCACCATACACGCCGTCATGGTCAACCTCTATCCAGTCTCTTATCGCTGCCGAGCGCTTTCTGTCGGCTTTTCGATAGGAATCAGCGTCGGGGGAGCCGCTCCCATGATTGCCGCCTGGTTAGTCCAAACGACGGGCGCCGATGTGGCTCCGGCCTTTTTCATCATGGCGATTGCTCTCCTGGGTCTATGGGCCACCCTCTCTCCTCAGCCTTTCGAAAGCCACACAAAGAAGGGCTCGCTGGCACAGATTTAAAGAAGATGATTCGATTGTCATTTTTTTCTCATTTTGTTATGAGTTTCGGAAATACTAACAAATCCAAGTATTGGTTATGTTTTAGATAACGGTGATGGATTTATTAGTAATAAAATATTTACACGTATTTAAAGGAGGATCCTATGACTCTATCAGAAGTCAATTTAGTAGAAAAGCGCACCAAAAAGAGGCAAGAATGGGATAAGGACTTCAATAACCATCACAAAACCTTTGCCGAAAAAATAGCTGTAACAATCGCTACCACGTTTATTGAGAAATTCATAGCACCCTTAAGTAATCCCTATGCAGCACCCCTGGATTCCACATATGTTTTTTCACAGGAATTTTCGTTTCAAATTTATGATAAACACACAGCTATTGCAATGAAGAGTCTAAACAAAGAGGCTACCGATCTTCCCCCCTTTAAAGAATGGTTGGAGCATTTTGCTGAGATAGATGAACCTCGGTTAGATACGGATTATTTGGATGATAGGATTCAGCAAATCGTGACTGTGGTTGACAAGAAATTAAATGCAATAATTTCCGATTTCTCTGCTAAACCTGCTCATTGTCAATTAAAAATTAAAATCATTTGGCATGCAACGAATGAGGCATCATTAAATCGCAATTCTCGTTTAAAATCGAATGTTGTGAGGATCGAGGGATGGTTGGATGAAAGTAAGCAACCAGAAAAAAAGGGAGGAATTGATTTTAACGGCACCTTGAAATCCTACACATTTAAGTCCTGAGCACGACTTTTCCGCTGCAACCTAGATAGGGATGAAAGGGAGGTTCAGCATGAACCTCTCTTTCATGAATGACGTTAAAGCTGTTCGACCAGCTGGAAGAGGTTCCCATCGTGGTCGTTGAAAAACTGCAGCTTGACATGCCCGGGAACTTCCAGAACATCTCCAACCATTTTGGTTCCTTTCTTTGCCATCTCATTTTTGGCTTTGACGAGATCGCCTACCGTAAATGTCATGATTGCATTCTGTCCAGGCTTGACGTTGTTTTCTTTGCCGGCGAGTGCGATGCCCAGCTGCGTACCTCCATCAGGACAAGAAAGTTCGGCCCAGCCGTAGCTGTCTTCGCGAGTCATGAGCTTTAAGCCCACTACTTCCGTAAAAAAGCGCACAGCTTTGTCGAGATCGGAGACAACGATCCAGGAAAGATCAGATGATTTGACTGCCATTTTTATCCCTTTTGTTAAGTTGGCACGTCAAATCGTAGTGACTCAATTTTTTTTCTGCAATACAAGACTTGAAAGGAGCGTTTACGCTACACGTAGTTGTTTCGCTCTTTTAAGTTCTTCATCAAAATTTTCAAGATCTTTTTTCAATCTAGCCAACTCGTGTTTATGCTGCTTTAGCATGCCTAAGGTACCCAAGCACATGATGAGACTCGCCAGAGGAAAGAGTGTGAGCGATCCCGCTGTCAAGGCTACAACTCCTAATGTTAGACCCGTAGCTGATACGAGGGCAAAAGGATTTTGACGGATCCATTCAAAAGCGGTTTTGGAGCAGTTTTTGATGCGACAGAGCGTTTGATTTACATGTGGTAGGGTTGGGGCTTCATTTACAGCGCGATACTGAACAAATATGGCTGAATTGACAGGCTTCATGATGATACCTCCTAATATGTTGTTGGTGCACTCTATCTAACATTCGCTTTGTATAGAATTTTTAAAGAAAAAAATAATAATTGATTAATTTCAGCTCCCCGAAGTTCTGGCGACGAGGTCCTGCTTTCCGAGCTGCCCGTCGGCTGTATCGTAGTATTGGTCGAGCTGCAAAACGTGAGAGGTAGGGGGATCAAAGATCTTGCAGCAGAATTCAAAAACCTGCTCAAAAGGGCTTTTAGAGTCCAATTTGATTTTGATTTCCATTTCGTTCAGCTACATCGTGCATCCTTTGATAGGCTTGTT